>NZ_KB913029.1:1009777-1311213 GCF_000384115.1 Sporichthya polymorpha DSM 43042 | reverse complement strand
GCTGGGAGCTGGTCCAGGTCGTCCCGGGCCCGAACGCCGAGCAGCTCGTCGCGTACTTCAAGCGGCCGAAATCGTGAGCGCCCGCCTGGAGAAGCTGCGCGAGCTCGGGCTCCACCTCCCCGAGGTCGCGAAGCCGCTGGCCGCGTACGTCCCGGCCGTGCGGACGGGCAACCTCGTCTACGTCTCCGGCCAGCTCCCGATCGCGGATGGCAAGCTGCTGATGACCGGCAAGGTCGGCGCGGACGTCAGCGTCGAGCAGGCCCACGGGCTCGCCCAGCGGGCGGCGCTCAACGCCATTGCCGCGGCCGCCGCCGAGGCCGGCGGGATCGACCGGATCAGCCGCATCGTCAAGGTGACGGGGTTCGTCGCCTGCGTCCCGGAGTTCACGGAGCACCCGAAGGTGGTCAACGGGGCCAGCGAGCTGTTCGGCCAGGTCTTCGGCGACGCCGGGGCTCACGCCCGGGCTGCCGTCGGCGTGCCCTCGCTGCCCCTGAATGCCCCGGTCGAGATCGAGATCGTGGCCGAAATCGGGTGATGTCCGGCTCTTCCCGGTAGCTCTCCGCCGAACGGTGGATGCGTCGGGTGACCCTTCCGAGGGGCGGAACCACCCCCCGGCGGGTGGCGTCATACCTGGGCACTGAAGACACCCAGGGCGCCGGCGACGGCGTTGCTGCATGCCCGATTGGCCAGGTTTCGCCCTATGTCGCTGACTGCGGATCAGGACCGTCGCGGGATGCCGCGGATCTCCCGGATGTTCCGCAACCCGGTGATCCCCGAGCAGGAGACGCCGGCCGGCGCGCGCAGCGTCGAGGACGACTTCGCGGGCGTCGACGTCCACGAGGCGCACGACTTCTTCCGGCGGTACTACGCGGAGAACCCGGACGCCCCGGGCTCGCTGCACCGGCGGATGGTCGAGGTCGCGGACGAACTGAACCGCTACGGCACCTACGCGCACACCGAGGACGAGCTCGCGTTCGGGGCGCGCGTGGCCTGGCGCAACAGCAGTCGCTGCATCGGCCGCCTCTACTGGAAGAGCCTCGTCGTCCGGGACCGGCGCGACGTGACCGATCCCTACGAGGTCTTCTCCGAGTGCGTGGAGCACCTGCGCAGTGCAACGGGCGGCGGCAAGATCCGACCGACGATCACGATCTTCGCCCCGCCCGCCCCGGGCCGGCGCGGCGTCCGGATCCGCAACGACCAGATGATCCGGTACGCCGGCTACCGCGCCGTCGACGGCTCGGTCATCGGCGATCCGGCCCAGGTCGAGTTCACCCGCGCCGTCGAGCGGTTCGGCTGGCTCGGTGAGGGCAGCGCGTTCGACATCCTGCCGCTGGTGATCGACGGTCCGACCGGCCCGCCGCACGTCTTCGAGATCCCGCGCGACGCGATCCTCGAGGTGCCGATCGAACACCCGCAACACGCGTGGTTCGCCGAGCTCGGGCTGCGCTGGCACGCCGTCCCCGCGATCTCGAACATGGATCTGCGCATCGGCGGGATCACCTACACCGCCGCGCCGTTCAACGGCTGGTACCTCGGCACCGAGATCGGGTCACGGAACTTCGGCGACGCCTTCCGGTACGACCTGCTGCCGGGCATCGCCCGCCGTCTCGGCCTCGACACCTCGACCGAGCGGACGCTGTGGAAGGACCGCGCGCTGCTCGAGCTCAACGTCGCGGTGCTGCACAGCTTCACGATGGCCGACGTGACGATCACCGATCACCACACCGAGTCCGAGCGCTTCCTGATGCACCTCGAGCGCGAGGAGAAGGCCGGCCGCCCGGTGCCCGGTGACTGGTCCTGGCTCGTGCCGCCGATGTCGGGCTCCGCGACCGGCGTCTTCCACCGGTACTACGACACGACCGAGCAGACCCCGGCCTTCGTGCCCCGGGGCGCGGGTTGCCCCGTCGCCCGGCAGACCGAGGCCCGACGCCTCGCCGCCGAGCAGGGCGTCTGCCCGATCACCGGCCACGGCCCGGCGGCTTGATCGTCCCCACGTAACATCTCGGGATGACCGTCGTGCCGCCCGAGTTCCGCGCTCTCCTCGGGACCCGGAAGCTGCCGACGAAGCGGGTCACCCAGGTCGAGGACCTGTGGGAGGGCCGGACCGAGATGGTCCCCGCCCGCGACGCCGCGACCGTCGTCCTCCTGCGGGACACCGCCGCCGGCCCCGAGGTCTACGTGCTGCGCCGACAGGCGACGATGGCGTTCGCGTCCGGGCACTACGTGTTCCCCGGCGGCTCGGTGGACGAGCGGGACACCTCCATCGACGTCGAGTGGATCGGTCCCGACCCGAGCTACTGGGGCAAGCTGTTCGCCGCGCCGGAGCCGCTCGCGCGTGCGCTGGTCTGTGCCGCCATCCGTGAGACCTTCGAGGAGTCCGGCGTCCTGCTCGCCGGCCCGGACGCCGAGACCGTCGTCGCCGACACGTCGGGCCCGGACTGGGAGACCGACCGGGTCGCGCTGATCAACCGCGAACTCTCGTTCTCGAACTTCCTCGCCCGCCGGGGGCTGGTCGTGCGGGCGGACCTTGTCGTGCCGTGGGCGCACTGGGTGACGCCGGTGTTCGAGCCGCGCCGGTTCGACACCCGCTTCTTCGTCGCCGCGCTGCCGGCCGGGCAGGTGACGCGCGAGTTTCACGAGGAGGCCGACCAGGTCGAGTGGGTCCGCCCGGCCGTCGCGATCCAACGCTGGCAGGACGGCGACATGTCGATCATGCCGCCGACGCTGATCAGCCTCGCCGAGATCGGCCGCTACGCCACCGTCGCCGAAGCGATGGCCGCGGCCGCCGACCGCGAGATCGCGCCGTTGCTGCCCCATGTCACGATGCGGGGCGACGAGCTGTTCATGGCCCTGCCCGGCGACGCCGACTACGTCTCCCCGTTGGACTGACCCCGTGACCGACCCGTTCGCGACTCCCTGGACCGGCGGCGTGCTCTCGCCCCGGGCCCGCTGCGTACTCGCGCCGAACCCGGGCCCGATGACGCTCGAGGGCACCAACACCTGGGTGCTCGCCGAACCGGGGTCGAGCCGCAGCGTCGTCGTCGACCCCGGGCCGGCCGACGAGGAGCACCTCGCCGCGGTGCTCGAGGCCGCGACCGCGGGTGGGCGCTCGGTTGCTGTCGTCCTCGCGACGCACCGTCACCACGACCACGTCGAGGGCGCGGCCAGGTTCGCCCGGATGGCCGAAGCCCCGGTCCGCGCCGCCGATCCCGACGTCCGCCTCGGCGACGGCGTCACCTCACTCGCCGAGGGTGACGAGATCACCGTCGACGGGCTGGAGATCCGGGTGCTCCACACCCCCGGGCACACCTCGGACTGCATGACGTTCCTGCTCCCGGCCGAGCGGGCCCTCCTCACCGGTGACATGGTCCTCGGCCGCGGCCCGACGGTCGTCATCCCGCCCGACGGCGTCCTACGTGACTACTTCGCCTCGCTGGAGCGCTTCGCCGCCCTCGCCGGGGATGCCGTCGACACCGTCTACCCCGGCCACGGCCCCGTTCTCCCCGACGCCGCCGCCGCGATCGACTACTACCTGACGCACCGTCGGCAACGGCTCGAGCAGGTCCGTGCCGCCGTCGACGCCGGGGACGTGACCCCGCGTCAGGTCGTCGAGCGCGTGTACGCCGACGTCGACCGGAGCCTCTGGCCCGCCGCCGAGTGGTCGGTCAAGGCCCAGTTGATCCACCTCGGCGTCCCGGTCCCCGACCCCGACGCCGTCCCCCCGAACCCGTACACCTGACCAGCCGGTCGCCGGACCGCCTGCGGACGGGACCGCTCGTGAGTCGATAAGGGGTGTCACCCCTTGTCGACGACGGTGCGGCCGCGGAGGATCTAGCGGGCGCGGCGGGAAAGGCGCTCGAGGTCGAGGAGGACGACGGCGCGGGCCTCGAGGCGGATCCAGCCGCGGCCGGCGAAGTCGGCGAGGGCCTTGTTCACGGTCTCGCGGGAGGCGCCGACGAGCTGGGCCAGTTCCTCCTGGGTGAGGTCGTGGCCGACGTGGACGCCGTCGTCGGACTGGACGCCGAAGCGGCTCGACAGGTCGAGCAGGGCCTTGGCGACGCGGCCGGGGACGTCGGAGAAGACCAGGTCGCCGATGACCTCGTTCGTGCGGCGGAGCCGCGACGAGATCTGCTTGAGCAGCGACAGCGCGACCTCAGGACGGCCCGAGACCCAGGTGGTGAGCTCGGTGTGCCCGAGCGCGAAGATCTGCGTGTCGGTGACCGCGGTGGCGGTGGCCGTCCGGGGACCCGGGTCGAACAGCGACAGCTCGCCGAACATCTCACCCGGCCCGAGGATCGCCAGCAGGTTCTCGCGGCCGTCGCTCGACGTGCGGCCCAGCTTCACCTTGCCGTCGGCAACCACGTACAGCTTGTCGCCGGCGTCCCCTTCGCGGAACAGCACCTGGCCGCGACCGAGGTTGATCTCCGCCATCGAACGACGCAGTGCCCCGGCGGCCTCGTCGTCGAGGGCCGAGAACAGCGGCGCCTTACGAATCATGTCGTCCACGGCACGCCTCCTCTTCCTCCCGCAGCGTAGTGCCCAACGGGGTTGTTCTCGCAGGTGGGCGGCTCCGTGATCCGGTGTCAGTATCCCGAACTACTCTGACGAGGTGCCGCGAAAGTTCGCCGGCGAGTCGCCCCTCGCCCTCACCCGCCGTGCCCGGCGGATCTCGCGCGTGCTCGCCGAGACCTACCCGGACGCGCACTGCGAGCTCGACTTCACCACTCCGCTCGAACTTCTCGTGGCCACGATCCTGTCCGCTCAAACCACCGACGTCCGGGTCAACCTCGTGACGCCGGTGCTGTTCGCCAAGTACCGGACCGCCGCGGACTACGCCGCCGCCGACCGCGCGGAGCTGGAGTCGATCGTCGCCTCGACCGGGTTCTTCCGCGCGAAGACGAATTCGGTCATGGGCATGGCCCAGGCCCTGTGCGACCGCTTCGGCGGCGAGGTGCCCAACCGGCTCGAGGACCTGGTGACCCTGCCCGGCGTCGGCCGCAAGACCGCCAACGTCGTCCTCGGCAACGCGTTCGGGGTCCCCGGCATCACGGTCGACACCCATTTCGGCCGGCTCTCGCGCCGCTTCGGGTTCACGACCGAGGACGACCCGGTCAAGGTCGAGCACGCCGTGGGGGCGCTGATTCCGAAGAAGGACTGGACCGACTTCTCCCAGCGGATGATCTGGCACGGCCGCCGGATCTGCCACGCCAAGAAGCCGGCCTGCGGGGCCTGCCCGGCCGCGGCCCTGTGCCCCGCCTACGGCGAGGGCGAGACCGACCCGGAGAAGGCGGCCAAGCTCGTCCGGACCTCGGGCCCCCGATGAGGCGCGCGCTCGCGGCGGCCCTGTCGGCGCCGCTGCTGCTCGCCGCGTGCGGCGGCGACGGCGGAACGGCCGCGAGCGGCCCCGGTGGCGCCCGGGGGGCCGATGCCCCCGTCCTGACCTGCCAGGGCCTCGACAGCCCCCTCCCAGGTGCTGCTCAGCCCTCGCCGCGACCGTCGGGGAACACGACCGCGCTGCCGAACCTGACGCTCGACTGCCTCGGCGGTGGCGACCCGGTCGGACTGCGGACGCTGCGAGGGCCGATGGTGATCAACGTGTGGGCGAGCTGGTGCAAGCCGTGCCTCGCCGAGCTGCCGTACCTCACCGAGGCGCACGCCGAGCTGGGGGAGCGGGTCCGCTTCCTCGGGGTCGCGGTCCAGGACGCGGACACCCCGTCCCGGGAGTGGCTCTCGTACCACGGGGTGCCGTGGCCGTCGCTGGCCGACCGTAAAGGATCGGTCCGCGGTCCGCTGCGGATTCCCGGCCCGCCGGTCACCCTCTTCGTCAACTCCGCGGGGAGAATTGCCGCGGTCCACTATGGTGCGTTCACGAGCGCACGCGCCGTCCGGGACGCGGTCGCGGAGCACCTCCAGGTCTCCTGAGGGAGCGGGGTCCGAGGGGACGTGGGTGAACAGGGTCGAGCTGCCGCAGTGGTTGGCTCCCCTCGTCGACCTCGCCGGGACGATCCAACCTGCTGACTTCGGTCCCCTCGTGCCGGCGCAGCCGATGTCCGGCGCCCGGGCCTCGGCCGTGCTCCTGCTGTTCTGGGAGGACACGTCCCAGGGCACTCCCGGCACTCCCGGGGACATCTGCATCCTGCTGATCCAGCGCGCGCCCGACCTGCGCAACCACGCCGGCCAGCCGGCCTTCCCGGGCGGGGCGGTCGACCCCACCGACGCCGACGTCTCGGAGGCCGCGGTCCGCGAGGCCGTGGAGGAGACGGGCCTGGACCCGACCGGGGTCGAGGTGTTCGCGACCCTGCCCGAGGTCTCGGTGCCGGTCAGCGGCTTCACGGTGACGCCCGTCCTGGCCTGGTGGCGCGAGCCGAGTCCGGTGCGCCCGGCCGACCTCGCCGAGGTCGCCTCGGTCCACCTGGTCCGCATCGCGGACCTCGTCGACCCGGCCAACCGTCTCACCGTGCGGCACGTCTCGGGGCGGATGTCGCCCGCCTTCGACGTCGACGGCATCCGGGTCTGGGGGTTCACCGCCTTCGTGCTCGACCGGGTCCTGCACCTGGCCGGCTGGGAGCGGCCGTGGGACCGGGGCCGGATCGAGGAGATGTCGTGAGCGTGATCGACGTCGTTCTCCTCGTTGCCTGCGTCTCCTTCGCGGCGGCGGGATACCGGCAGGGCTTCATCATCGGTCTGACGGCGTTCGTCGGATTCCTCGCCGGCGGCATCCTCGGGGTCTTCCTGGCCCCCGAGATCGTGCAGGTCCTCGACGACGAACTCGGGCAGGCGATCTTCGCCGTCGGCATCGTGCTGACGATGGCGACGGTGGGTCAGTTGATCGGGGCCGCCGCGGGTGCGTACCTCCGCGGGCTGGTGACGTGGCATCCCGCCCACGCGATCGACGCCGGCGCCGGGGCGGTGCTCGGCGTCGTCTCGCTGCTCGTCGTGTCCTGGTTCGTCGGGTCCGCGCTCGCGAGCGCGCCGGTGTCGGACCTGTCGCAGAAGGTGCGCGAGTCCGAGGTCCTCGCGTTCGTCGACGACTACATGCCCGACAGCGCCGACCGGCTCTACGCCTCGCTGGCGCGGGTGCTCGACAAGAACGGCATCACGCAGGTCTTCGGGCCGTTCGACAACGAGAAGATCATCCCGGTCGAGGAGCCGGACTCCGGCCCGCTCGCCGCCCCCGCGATCCGCGCGGTCAAGCGCAGCATCGTCAAGGTCGAGGGCGCCGCCCAGTCCTGTCGCAAGGCGCTCGAGGGCACCGGCTTCGTCTACGCCCGCGAGCGGGTCATGACGAACGCCCACGTGGTCGCCGGCGTCGACGAGCCCACCGTGTCCGTCGGCGGCACCGAGACGCGTCTGCAGGGCCGCGTCGTGCTCTTCGACGAGGACCGTGACGTCGCGATCATCTACGTCCCCGGCCTGAACGCCCCGGCGCTGTCCTTCGACACCTCCGGCAAGCGCCGGGACTCGGCCGTCGTGGCCGGCTTCCCGCTCAACGGCCCGTACCACCTGGAGAAGGCCCGCATCCGCGAGGAGATCAACGCCCGCGGCCCGGACATCTACAACGCCGGCGTCGTCGAGCGGAACGTGTTCTCGATCTTCGCCCGCATCGAGCCCGGCAACTCCGGCGGTCCGCTGCTCTCCCCGGAGGGCAAGGTCTACGGCCTGATCTTCGCCAAGAGCGTCCAGGACTCGCAGACCGGCTACGCCCTCACCGCCGCCGAGGTCGCCGAGGACGCCCGCAAGGGCATTGCCACGACCGCCAAGGTCTCCACCAAGGAATGCGTCTAGACAGTCGGGGGGCTCCGCCCCCCGACAACCCCCCGAGAACGTCCCGTCAGGAGCTCTCGAGCCAGTGCAGTAACAGCCTGGTGACGGTCTCGGGAGATTCCTCGTGCGGGAAGTGCCCGACCTCGGGGACGACCGACCAGGAGTACGGCGCGGCGACGTAGCGGCCGGACCCCGCGGCGGTGCTGGGGCGGACCACCGGATCCCGTGCGCCGTGCAGGTGCAGGACCGCACGGGGGATCGGCGTCCGCATGCGCCGGGCGTACCGGAGGCCGTCCGGCCGGGCCAGGGAGCGGAACGCCCATCGGTGGTACTCCAGCGCGCAGTGCGCGACCGGCTTGACCCGGATCGCCCGGCGGTAGATCCGCTCGGTCTCGGCGTCGGGCCAGGCGGGCGCGGCGCCCCAGGCGTGGAGCAGCTCCCCGACCGCGGCCGCGTCGTCGGCGATGAGCTTCCGCTCCGGGATCCAGGGCCGCTGGTAGCCGAGCAGGTACGACGACGCCGTCAGTTGCCGCCGGTCGAGGACGGCCGCGCGCATCCGCCGGGGGTGCGGGGCCGAGACGGCTGCGAGGCGCGTGACGACCTTGGGCTGGAAGACCGCGCTCGTCCACGCGAGCAGCCCGCCCCAGCCGTGGCCCACGATCGTGGCCTCGGCCTCCCCGAGGGACTGCACGACGCCCGCGACGTCGCCGGTCAGCGTCATCGGGTCGTACCCGCGGGGTGTCTTGTCGCTGCCGCCGTAGCCGCGCAGGTCCATCGCGACGGCGCGGTAGCCGGCCTCCGCGAGCGCGACGAGCTGGTGCCGCCACGTCCACCAGAACGTGGGGAAACCGTGGAGCAGGAGGACGAGCGGTCCCTCGCCGATGTCAACGACGTGGAACCGGGCTCCGTTCGCAGCGATCTGACGGTGCGTCCACGGGCCCTCCAGGGCCCAGGCGACGTCGGCCGGACTGCTGCCGTCGCTGCGCACTCACGCGTCCGCGGGCTGTTTCTTGCCCCGGCTCTTCAGCGTCGCGACGGTGTCCTTGATCGTCCGCTGCGTCCGCTCGGGCGGGCCCATCTTCTTCAGCGACTTCAGACCGATCCCGGCCAGGATCCCCGCGAGGAGCAGGTACGCGCCGGCGACGATCAGGTAACAGGCCCACAGGGGGAGCGAGGTCTGGTCCAGGCCGTAGACGGCGCCGAACGAAAGGAAGATGAACCCGAAGAAGCCGAACAGGCCCGCCCCGCCGAACATGCCGCCGCCGAGGGCCGCCTTCTTCGCCTCGGCCGCGAGCTCGGCCTTGGCCAGCTCGATCTCACTGCGGACCAGGATCGACGCGTTCTGGCTCGCCGCCGCGACGAGCTCGCCGAGCGACGGCTCCCGCAGCGACCCGTCGCCCGTGGGCGCCGCGGCGGAGCCGTTGCGGATCTCGGCCATGGGGTCCTCCCGAATGCTGGTTCGCCCTACGAGGCGCCACGGTCGCGCTACCGGGCAGCGCGGTGGTCACACAGTCTGCCCGGTTTGTCCGTCGGCACGCTCCCCGCCCCGCCGCCGGACGTGCCGCTCCCGGAACCGCAGCTGCACGACCGCGATCGCGGCGGCCACCAGGGAGGCGGCCAGCACCGCGACCTTGACCGCCGCCGACCGGGTCGGGTCCTCCCCGTAGGCCAGGTCGCCGATCAGCAGGGAGACCGTGAAGCCGATGCCCGCCAGCGTCGCCACGGCCGCCACGTCGCTCCAGGCCAGGTCGGGGCTGAGCTGGGCCCGCGTCCAGCGCGCCGCCGCCCACGTCCCGCCCAGGACGCCGAGAAACTTGCCGACGACCAGCCCGACGGCCACGCCGGCCGCCACCGGGTCCTCGGCCGCCGCCCGCAGGTCCCCGCCCGAGACGGCGACCCCCGCCGCGGCGAAGGCGAAGATCGGCAGCACCAGGCCGGCCGAGATCGGCCCCAGCCGGTGCTCCAACC
Source organism: Sporichthya polymorpha DSM 43042 (assembly GCF_000384115.1). Lineage (NCBI taxonomy): Bacteria > Bacillati > Actinomycetota > Actinomycetes > Sporichthyales > Sporichthyaceae > Sporichthya > Sporichthya polymorpha. The sequence continues at coordinate 1,301,481 of NZ_KB913029.1, read as the reverse complement.
GCTGCGCGGGCGAGGAGGCCTCGCCCTCGTCCGGCCGGACCCGCGTGAGCAGCCCGAGGGCCACGCCGGCCACCGTCGCGTGTACGCCGCTGTCGTGAACCAGCCACCACACGCCCAGCGCCAGCGGGACGTAGACCCACCAGGCCCGGACCCGACGGCGCTGCAGGACGGCGTAGGCCGCCAGGGCCGCGATCGCGCCGGCGAGGGATCCGAGCTCGATCTGCTCGGTGTAGAAGATCGCGATGATCGTGATCGCCCCGAGGTCGTCGACGACCGCGAGCGTCAGCAGGAACGCCCGCAGGGCGGTCGGGAGCGACGACCCGGCCACCGCGAGCACCGTGAGCGCGAACGCGATGTCCGTCGCGGTCGGGATCGCCCAGCCCTCGCCCGCCCCGGGCTCCCCGAGGCTGACCACCACGTACAGCAACGCCGGTACGGCCATCCCGCACCCGGCGGCGACCACCGGCAGCAGGGCCGTCGCCGGCGTCCGCAGCTCGCCGACCACGAGTTCGCGCTTGAGCTCCAGGCCGGCCACGAAGAAGAACAGCGCGAGCAGGCCGTCCGACGCCCAGTGGGCCACGGTCAGGTCCAGCCCGATCGAGCTGGGCCCGACGTGGCTGTGGAGCAGCTCGGCGTAGGCGTCGGACCAGGGCGAATTCGCCCAGACCAGGGCGACCACGGCCCCGGCCAGGAGCAGGAACCCACCCACGGTCTCGTCGCGCAGGACGTGCGCCAGGTAGCGGGCCTCGCGGGTCGGCAGGCGGCCGAACAGGACGCGGGACGCAGCGGGGCGGGGCGCGGGCGGCGGCCCGGGCGGGGTGAGAGACAAGGAGACTCCGGGGTCGGGAACACGATCGCCGACCAGACTTCCCGGCACTCCTGATCGATCAGTCTAGGCGTGGCCTCACAATCGTGCTCGACGACCCGATCGGTACGGCCGAGTACCGCCCCGCGTCACCCACCCCACCAGCGCACCGGTTCTTCGTCCACCGGTCCGGAACAAGGAGCACCACCATGGCCCGACCCCGCCGCCGCACGGCCGCCTTCCGGGCGGTCGTGGCCGCGTCGTGCGCGGTCCTCGTCCTGAGCGCCTGCGCGAACGACGACGACGACAACGAGGCGGTCAGCACGCCCGCCGCGACCGCCTCCGCGAGCGCCACTCCCGAGCCCACGCCGTCGGCGTCGGAGGCCGACGTCGAGGCGCTGACCACCCTGACCGTCGAGATCCTCACCACCGACGACCTGAAGCGGAAGTGCGAGGAGCTCGCCACCTCCGGGTTCGTGCTCGCCGTCTTCGGCGGCCAGGAGAGCTGTCAGGAGGAGGACGACGACTCCGACGACGACAACGACCCGACCGGCGCCGAGCTGAGCGACGTCGTCGTCACCGGCGACTCCGCCTCCGCCGTCGTGGCGATCAAGGGCGGCAGCACCGACGGCGCCGAGGGCGCGTGGCGGTTCACCAAGGACGCGACCGGCTGGCGTCTGTCCGAGTGGAGCATCGACTACCTGCGTTCGGTCCTCGCCACCGGGTTCGGGACGAACTACCAGGAGGGCGAGGGCGGCCCGATCGACGACCCCGACGTCCGCAGCTGCTTCGTCGCCAAGCTCCAGTCCCTCGACGACCAGAACTTCCGCACGACGATGTACACCCTCATCGCCGGCCGCGACGACGCCGACCAGTACATCGGCGAGACGCTGATCGCCTGCGGTTACGAGGAGGACGGCGGTTCGTCGGGCAGCGGCAGCGAGACCGCCAGCCCCTCTGGGACCTGACGGGCCGTTAACGGTCACGGCCCCCCGCCCGGCTGAGCCGGACGGGGGGCCGCGCGTGCACCCCCGAGTGGTGCGCGACTAGCTCGTTACATCTTGCTCGCGGCGTACTTCACAGCCTCGCGGATGCGGGGGTAGGTGCCGCAGCGGCAGACGTTGCGCAGCGTGTCGAGGTCGGCCTCGGAGATCTTGCGGCCGGACTTCTTCACACGGTTGATCAGCGCAGTCGCGGCCATGATCTGGCCGGGCTGGCAGTAACCGCACTGGGCGACGTCGTACTTGATCCAGGCTTCCTGGACCGGGTGCAGGCTGCCCTTGGCCGTCTTGGCGAGGCCCTCAATCGTGGTGATCCGGTCGGAGGACTTGATGTCCGAGACCGGAACGGAGCACGGGTTGAAGTGCTTGCCGTTCAGGTGGGAGGTGCAGGCCTGGCACACACGGATACCACAGCCGTACTTCGGGCCGGTCACACCAAGGACGTCACGCAAAACCCACAGCATGCGGACGTTGTTCTCGATGTCAACGCTGACCTTCTTACCGTTCAGGACGAACGAGTGCTTAGGCACGGATCTCTCCTTTCTTCGTAGTCAGGTCAGCGCGCGAACCGACGGCCATTGACGGGCGACTGCGGGATCGGCGGAACCTTGGGCTTGACCACGAACCCGAGGGGGTCGTTGAAGTTGACCGGGTTGATGGTCGGGAGCGTGCCCTTGGCGCGGCCCCACGCGATGGAGGCAGCCGCCTGGCCGGCGGCCACACCGGTCTCGCCGGCGCCACCACCGATCTCACGGTTGTCCGGCATCAGGTGGCACTCGAAGACGTAGGGAACGTTCCACTGCCGGGTGTACCGGTAGTTGTCCCACGACGCCTCGAGCGGCAGGCCGTCCTCGATGTGGCAGCTGGCGGTCAGCGCCTGCGCGATGCCGTCCATGCAGCCACCCATCATGTTGGCCTGGAAGTTGCGCGGGTTGATCACGCGGCCCGCGTCAACGGCCATGATCGCCTTGGTGATACGCGGACCGGTGTAGGCCTCCCGGATCTTCCGGTTGACCATGGCCGGCCGAGCGTCGATCTCCATGAAGCAGGCGACCTTGCACTGGTACTCACTGTGCAGCGCGATGGCCTGGGCAGTGCCCTCCGGCATCGTGCGGCCCCAGTTACCGGCCTCGGCGGCCTTGTCGAGCACCGCACGCCAGCCGTCGTCCTTGGCGAACGCACGACGGAACTCGTAGTCGTCCATGCCAAAGGCGTCAGCCACCTTCGAGACGTGGATCTCGCGGGCGCAGCCGGTGTCCGGCGAGTACACGTTGCGGACCGCGGAGGTCGGCAGCGTGTCGTACGCGAAGATCTCGTTCAGGTAGACGGCCGTGCTGCCGAAGTTGTACGGCACGCTCGTCACGAGCTGGTAGAAGGCCACGGCTATCGAGAGGTTGCCGATCTCCTTGTTGCCGGAGAAGCCAAGACGCGGGTCCTGGGCGGTCGCCGAACCGGAGATGATCTCGCCGAGACCGTGGGTCCAGTCGCAGGCGCTGGAAGCGCTGCTCATGGTGAAGCTGGTGATGCTGTTGCCGTTCTTGGTCATGCGAACCCGGTTGACCATCATCGGGTGCATGCGGCCGTGGCGAGCGTCGTCCGAGCGGTGGTACATGAGCCGGACCGGCTTGCCGAACAGCTTGCTGGCCTCGACGGCCTCGTAGGAGGCGTCCGAGAACAGGTGCCGACCGAAGGAGCCACCCGCGGTGGTGCAGTGCACGACCACGTTGTCCTCGGGGATGTTCAGCATCAGCGCGATGCGCTGGAGGGTGACGATCGGCATGTTGTGAGCGGCCCACACCTCAGCGGTGTCGCCACGCACGTCGGCCACGGCGCAGTTCGTCTCCAGGGGAGAACCGCTGCGGTAGTGGTAGACGTAGTCCTCTTCGATGACCTCGTCCGAGGGGAGGGCCGGGGCGATCGGAAGGAGGACCGAGGCCACCTTGGCGGTGAGCGACTCGTTGTTCTCGTTGTCGATGGTGCCGGCGCCCCACGTGACCTTCAGGGCGCGGATGGCGTCGATGCACTGACCGAACGTGCGCGCACGGACGGCCACACCGCGGGAGATCGCGCCGACGTCGGTGACACCCGGCATCGCCTTGACCTGCTCGAGGTTCTCGATCGACTGCACGGTGCCGTTCAGTGTCGGCGGACGGCAGACCATCGTCGGCATCGCGTTCGGGACCTTGAGGTCCATCGCGAACTGCTTCTTGCCCTGCACGATGTCGAGAGCGTCGACGCGGCCGATGCTCTGACCCATGTACTTGCCGGGCTTGCTCTTGAGCTTGACGTCGAGCGGCTTGGTGACGCGCGACGCGGCGAGCTCGGAGAGGGAGCCGTAGGTGGCCATCTGACCGTCGGGGCCGAACACGGCGCCGTCACGGGTCTTGACCGAGGACACCGGAACGCCCCACTTCTCGGCCGCGGCGGTGGCGAGAGCGGTACGGGCGGTGGCGGCCATGGTCTTCATGGGCATCCACAGCGAGAAGTGCGACGTCGAACCACCGGTCAGCATGTTGAAGACCAGCTCGGGACGGGCGTCCTCGAGGGTGCACACGACGTTCTCGATCGGCATGTCCATCTCGTCGGCAATGACCTGCGCGAACGAGGTGGTGATGCCCTGGCCGGCTTCCTGGCGCGGAATCGCGAAGTGCGCCTTGCCGTCAGGCGTGACGTCGATCTTCAGGTGGTGGTTCGTCGGAAGGCACGAATCCCGGTACGCGTCCAGGAAGTCGTAGTTGTCCGAGAGGGTCGGGTTGCTCGGAATGGGCGATGCACCGGCTGCGTGGGCGGTGCTGGGGGCGGCGGTCTCCCAGGCGACATCAGCGGTGACGGCCAGCGTGGTGCCGGCCAGGACGTATCCGACGAACTGACGACGGGTGGTACCCCTCGGCGTCTCGACGGGTGACTCAGCGATGGCCGCGGAGTCGGGGCTGGGTGTTGGTGACATGAACCGTTCCCTTCACGCCGGCTCGGGGGAGACCGGCATCAGGCTCGTCGCGGTGTACGGGGAGGTTCGCTCCGCCGGGCGACGAGGTGGATAGGAGCGTGCAGCCCTCCGGGCGAAGGGCTTGGTGACGTATCGCTCCGGATGTGTCCGATGTAACAGGGGCTGAACACGGACATGGAACTTCCGGGGCGGGACGCCTCCAACCAGGACGGTTTCTCAGGAAAGTCCGGACGGCAATGTCGGACATTCCTGGCATCGACGAGCGGTAGGTTTTTGCGCCGAACGGGGGGTGTGGCGTACATCATTTGTACGGACGAACAAGTATTGACCGCTTTCCCCTCAAAACGGTGGTATCCGCGGCGGTTTTGCTCGCACCTGCGAGCACGGTGCGCTGAATCACGCCGAGATGCGGCCGTGACCCAGGTCTCAGGCTCGCGGCTGCGGTCCGCGAGACGATCTCTTGACGTCGAGACGTATTCCCGCGCTTCCTGAGAAAGATCGTCCACTGGGCGCAGGAAACGTGACCATTCGTCGTAACAGACGGCTCGCCCAACGGGCGCGGAGCACCGTCCGGCGCACGTATGGGGCGCGCGAACGTTTGGCCGTTGCGACAACGGTCACAGCGTGATGCAGCGCACCTAAGGTGTCGCGCGACCCCGCACGAGTGCGAACAACCGCGACAAAGGGAGTACCCCCGTGGCCCAAGTCGATGAGCCGGGCCGGTCGCCGACCGGCATGGACCGCGAACACGAAGCCATCTACAACGACCCCGAGTTCGCCGAACTGAGGCGCAGATTCAAGCGCCTGGTCTTCCCCCTCGTGCTGGGCTTCATGGCCTGGTACTTCCTGTACGTCATCTGTGCGACGTACGCCCACGACTTCATGGGCGAGGAGGTGCTCGGCCACATCAACGTCGGGCTGATCTTCGGCCTGCTGCAGTTCGTCTCGACGTTCGGCATCGCGTACTTCTACGCGAAGCGCGCTGAGGTCGAGCTCGACCCGCGCTCGCAGGGCCTGCTCGCCCGGCACACCGGGGGAGGTGCCCAGTGACCGGTACCGAGACCCTGACCGTCTGCCTGTTCGGCGCGGTCGTCGCGCTCACGCTCTACATCACGATGATCGCCTCGCGGCAGAACACCGCGGCCGGCGACTTCTACCACGGTGGCCGCGGGTTCAGCGGCTTCCAGAACGGCCTCGCGATCTCCGGCGACTACATGTCCGCCGCGAGCTTCCTCGGCATCTCCGGCGCCATCGCCCTCAACGGGTACGACGGCTTCCTCTACTCGATCGGCTTCCTCGTCGCGTGGCTGGTCGCGCTGCTGCTCGTCGCCGAGCTGCTGCGGAACACCGGCCGCTACACGATGGCGGACGTCCTCTCCTACCGGATGAAGCAGAAGCCGGTCCGGACGGCGGCGGCGACCTCGACCGTCGTGGTCTCGATCTTCTACCTGCTGGCGCAGATGGCCGGCGCGGGCAAGCTCGTCGCGCTGCTCATCGGTGCCGAGAGCGACGCCGCGAAGAACCTGACGATCGTCGCCGTCGGCGCGCTGATGATCGTCTACGTCACCGTCGGTGGCATGCGCGGCACGACCTACGTGCAGATCGTCAAGGCGTGTCTGCTCATGACCGGCACGATCATCGTCGTCTTCCTGACGCTGCTGAAGTTCGACTTCAACATCTCCCGCATGCTCGCCGAGGCCTCGGAGCGGGACGCCCAGGAGAAGTTGGGTGACGGCTTCAACGCGGCCGCCGCCGAGGTGCGCGAGTTCCTCTACCTCGGTGGTGGTGCGCAGTACGGCCTCACCGGCACGACGAAGATCGACTTCATCTCGCTCGCGCTGGCCCTGGTGCTCGGCACCGCCGGTCTGCCGCACATCCTGATCCGCTTCTACACCGTGCCGACCGCCAGGGACGCGCGGACCTCGGTCCTGTGGGCGATCGGGATCATCGGCTCCTTCTACCTGATGACCCTGGTCCTCGGGTTCGGTGCCGCGGCGCTGCTCGGCCGCAACGCGATCATCGCGGAGGACTCCTCCGGCAACCTGGCCTCACCACTGCTCGCGGAAGAAGTCGGTGGCGGTGAAGGCAGTGCCGGTGGCGCGATCCTGCTGGCGTTGATCTCCGCGGTCGCGTTCGCGACGATCCTCGCGGTCGTCGCCGGCCTGACCCTGGCGTCCTCGTCGTCGTTCTCGCACGACCTGTACGCCAACGTCATCAAGAGCGGGAACTGCTCCGAGCAGGAGGAGGTCCGGGTCGCCCGGATCTCGGCCTTCGTCATCGGTGGCGTGGCCATCGTGCTCAGCCTGTTCGCGCAAGACCTGAACATCGCGTTCCTCGTCGCCCTGGCCTTCGCGGTCGCGGCGTCGGCGAACCTGCCGTCGATCCTGCTCAACCTGTTCTGGCCCCGCTTCAACACGCGAGGCGCGACCTGGGCGATCTACGGCGGTCTCATCGTGTGCGTCGGCCTGATCGTGTTCTCGCCGAACGTGTCGGGCAACGCCACTGCCCTGTTCGAGAACAACGACTGGTCGTACTTCCCGCTGAAGAACCCGGGCATCATCTCGATCCCCGCCGGCTTCCTCTTCGGGATTATCGGCACCCTCACCTCGAAGGAGCCGGAGACCATCGAGAAGTACCGCAACTTCGAGGTCCGCGCGCTCACCGGCGCCGGTGCCGAGAAGGCGGCCCAGCACTAGGCCTGCCCCGGCGGCCCTCGTGCTTCGTTCACCGCGGCTCTCCCGGTGCCCCAACGGCGGGGTACCGGGAGGTCGCGGTCGCCGGCAGCGCCTCGCTGCCGGATCCACAGTTGTGCCCCTTGTACGACCCCGGAGGACCCCGACGTGAGCTCAGACGCCCTGTCCAACCTGATGCACGAGAACCGGCGCTTCGAGCCGCCGGCCGAGTTCGCGGCGGCGGCCAACGCCCAGGCCGACCTCTACGACCACGCCGCCAAGGACCGCCTCGCCTTCTGGGCCGAGCAGGCCGACGCCCTGGCCTGGGAGCAGAAGTGGGACTCGGTCCTCGACTGGTCCGGCGCCCCGTTCGCCAAGTGGTTCGTCGGGGGCAAGCTCAACGTCGCCTACAACTGCGTGGACCGGCACGTCGAGGCCGGCCACGGCTCGCAGGTCGCCTTCCACTGGGAGGGCGAGCCGGGCGACACCCGCACCATCACCTACTCCGACCTCCAGCGTGAGGTCAGCAAGGCCGCGAACGCGCTGATCGCGCTCGGCGTGCAGACCGGTGACCGGGTCTGCATCTACATGCCGATGATCCCGGAGACGGTCGTCGCGATGCTCGCCTGCGCGCGCATCGGCGCCCCGCACTCGGTGGTCTTCGGCGGGTTCTCCGCGGACGCGCTCGCGTCCCGCGTCCAGGACGCCGACGCGCGGGTGATCATCACCGCCGACGGCGGCTACCGGCGCGGGGCCCCGGCCGCGCTGAAGCCGGCCGTGGACGAGGCGCTCACGAAGTGCCCCGACGTCCGCAGCGTCCTCGTCGTCCGGCGCACCGGGCAGGACGTCGCCTGGACCGAGGGTCGCGACGTGTGGTGGCACGACGTGGTCGACTCCGCGTCGGACCAGCACACCCCGGAGGCGTTCGACTCCGAGCACCCGCTGTACCTGCTCTACACCTCCGGCACGACGGGGAAGCCCAAGGGCATCCTCCACACGACCGGTGGCTACCTGACGCAGTGCGCGTACACGCACAAGTACGTCTTCGACATCAAGCCGGACAGCGACGTCTACTGGTGCACCGCCGACGTCGGCTGGGTGACCGGGCACTCCTACATCGTCTACGGGCCGCTCGCGAACCGGGCGACGTCGGTGATGTACGAGGGCACGCCGGACACCCCGCACCAGGGCCGCTGGTGGGAGGTCGCCGAGAAGTACGGGGTCACGATCCTCTACACCGCGCCCACCGCGATCCGGACGTTCATGAAGTGGGGCGACGACATCCCCGCGAAGTTCGACCTGTCGAAGATCCGTCTGCTCGGTTCGGTCGGCGAGAACATCAACCCCGAGGCCTGGATCTGGTACCGCCGGGTCATCGGCGGGGACTCGGCCCCGATCGTCGACACGTGGTGGCAGACCGAGACCGGGGCGATCATGATCAGCCCGCTCCCGGGCGTCACCGCCACGAAGCCGGGCTCGGCCATGCGGCCGCTGCCGGGCATCGGCGCCGACGTCGTCGACGACAACGCGAAGTCGGTCCCCAACGGGCACGGCGGCTACATGGTCCTCACCGAGCCGTGGCCGTCGATGCTGCGCGGCATCTGGGGCGACCCGGAGCGGTTTCGGGAGACCTACTGGTCCCGCTTCGACGGCCTCTACTTCGCCGGCGACGGCGCGAAGAAGGACGAGGACGGCGACGTCTGGCTCCTCGGACGCGTCGACGACGTCATGAACGTCTCCGGCCACCGCATCTCGACCACCGAGGTCGAGTCGGCACTCGTGTCGCACGAGAAGGTCGCGGAGGCCGCCGTGGTCGGCGCGACCGACGCCACCACCGGTCAGGGCATCGTCGCCTTCGTGATCCTGCGCAAGAGCGCCGGCGACGGCGGCGCCGACGTGATCGCCGAGCTCCGGGCCCACGTGGCCAAGGAGATCGGCCCGATCGCGAAACCGCGGCAGATCATGGTCGTCCCCGAGCTGCCCAAGACGCGGTCCGGGAAGATCATGCGCCGCCTGCTGCGCGACGTCGCCGAGAACCGGGACATCGGCGACGTGACGACCCTCGCCGACTCGTCCGTCATGAACCTGATCTCCGAGAAGCTGCCCAGCGCGGCGAGTGAGGACTGATCCGACCATGGAAGACACCGTGCGGGGGCGTGAGGAGACGCCCCCGCACGTCTCGGCCCGAACCGGCACGTCGGACGCCGGCCACCCGATCCTCGGACTGATCCGATCGATCGCGGCCGAACGTCCCGAACTGCTGGGTGGCCCGGTCGCCACGCTGCGTCGGATGGACTCCGCGGGGCGGTCGGACTACATCCGCTCCCTGCGTGCGTTCTTCGACCACGCCGGCGACGTGCCCAAGGCCGCCGAGGCGTTGCTGCTGCATCCCAACACCCTTCGATACCGCCTGCGGAGGATGCAGGAACTGACCGGTCTGGACCTCAAGGACCCGACCGACCGGCTCGTCGCCGAGCTGCAGCTCCACATCCTCGAGCACGCCGACGAATCCCCCGCGTCGCAACCGCCCCCAGCGCAACCCGGACCCGCCGACCGCGGATAGTTTGGCGGGCATGTCACCACGCTCCCCGCTGCTTGCTCCTGAGGTCTTCGACTACGTCGCCGCGCACGCGCCCGCCCCGGACGACGTCCTGCGCGACCTCGCGGCCGAGACTGCGGCGATGGGTGGAATCTCGAGCATGCAGATCTCGCCCGACCAGGGCGCGTTCCTCGGCCTGCTCGCCCGCCTCGTCCGTGTCCGGTTCGCGGTCGAGGTCGGCACGTTCACCGGGTACTCGTCGATCTGTCTCGCCCGCGCGCTCTCCCCCGGCGGCCGCCTGCTGTGCTGCGACGTCAGCGAGGACTACACGGCGACCGCACGGAAGTACTGGGACCGCGCGGGCGTGGCGGACCGGATCGACCTGCGCATCGCGCCGGCGATCGAGACATTGCAGTCGCTGCCCGCCGAGGAGTCGATCGACCTCGCCTTTATCGACGCCGACAAGCAGGGCTACGCGGGCTACTGGGGCGAGATCGTGCCGCGGCTGCGGCCGGGCGGACTGGTGCTCGTCGACAACACCTTGTGGTCGGGGAAGGTCGTCGACCCGGCGGTGACCGACGCCGACACCGAGGCGCTGCGCGCGTTCAACGACGCCGTCCTCGCCGACGAGCGGGTCGAAGCTGTGCTGCTCCCGGTGGCCGACGGCCTGACGGTGGCCCGCAAGCTCTGACGAACCTCAGGCGGAGAGGATCAGCGGCGGAAGTCGCCGCGGTCCTGCCCCAGGCCCTCCGGGACATGCAGGCGGACCATGATCCGGTGCACGTTCGATGGAATATGACTCGGGGTCAGAAGTGAGACCACGATCATCACGACGAAGGCGATCGGGACCGTGAGCGCCGCCGGCTGGGCGAGCAGGGCGCCGGGCCAGCCGTCGTAGGGGCCACCGATGACGGTCGCGAGCACCGCGATGCCCGCGAGGACGCCGCCGACGACCATCCCGGCGGCCGCACCCACCGTGGACAGCCGGCGCCACCACACCCCGAGCACGAGCAGTGGGCAGAACGTCGACGCGGCGACGGCGAACGCCAGGCCGACCGCGTCACCGACCGGGATGCCGCCGGCGAGCAGCGCGAACGCCAGCGGCACCAGCGTCGCGGGCAGGGCGGAGAGCTGGAAGGTGCGCACGGCGCCGCTGCGGAACACGTCCTGGGACAGCACGGCCGCCGCGGACAGCGTCAGGCCGGCCGCGGTGGACAGGAACGCGGCGAACGCGCCCGCGGTCACGAGCGCGAACAGCAGGTCACCGGCGACGCCACCGATCATGCGGGACGGCAGCTCCAGGACGACGGAGTCCACCCGTCCGGTCAGCAACAGGTCCGGGGCGTAGATCCGCCCGAGCGCCCCGAACAGGGTCGGGCCCAGGTAGAAGAGCCCGAGCAGCGCGAGCACGGCCAGCGTCGTGCGCCGGGCGGCGCCGCCGTCGGGGTTCGTGTAGAAGCGCACGAGGATGTGCGGCAGCCCCATCGTCCCGAGCATCGTCGCGATGATCAGTGAGTACGTCGCGTAGAGCGAGTGCTCACGACCCTCGGTCAGCGGCTCGGCCCAGTTCTTGTCGGTGGCCGTGGGCAGGTCCTCCTGCACCGGCACCGGGGCGTCGGCAGGGAAGTCGAGCCGCGCGCCCCGTTCGACGGTGTGTGAGCCGGGGGCGAGGACGGCGACGCCCCCGATGTAGCGCTGACCGTCGATCACCCCGGTCACCCGCGGGACGACCGGTTGGGTGACGACGATCCGCAGGTCCTCCGGGACGGTGACCGTGGTGGCCTCGGCAAAACGCGGTTGCGAGTCGCGGGTGAGCGGTGGCGAGCCGTCGGACTGCCACGACAGGAAGAGGAACGCGGCGGGCAGCAGGATCGCCGTCACCTTGAGCCAGTACTGGAAGGCCTGGACGAAGGTGATCGACCGCATGCCGCCGGCCGCGACGGCGGTCACGACGACGACCGCGACGATGACCTCGCCGACCCAGCGGGGCGCGCCGGTGACGGTGCGCAGGGTCAGACCCGCGCCCTGGAACTGCGGCATCAGGTACAGCCAGCAGATGCCGACGACGAGGATGCTGGCGATCATCCGCAGCCGGGTCGAGCTCAGCCGCAGTTCGGCGAAGTCGGGGAGCGTGTAGGCCCCCGAGCGCCGCAGCGGAGCCGCGACGAGCACGAGCATCATCAGGTACCCGCCGGTGAAGCCGACCGGCAGCCAGAGCAGGTCCGCGCCGTAGGCGAGGATCAGCCCCGCGACGCCGAGGAACGACGCCGCGGACAGGTACTCGCCGCCGATCGCCGAGGCGTTCCACAGCGGCGAGACGGTGCGGGACGCGACGTAGAAGTCCGACGTGGTGCGGGAGATCCGCAGACCGAACGCACCGATGACGACGGTGAGCGCGGCGACGAGGGAAATCGCGGCGATGCCGTACGTCTCGTTCACGGGAGCCGGACCTTCAACGGCGCTCGACGAGGTCGGCGAACTGACGCTCGTTGCGTTCGGCTGCGCGCACGTAGGCCCAGCCGCCGAGGATCAGGGCCGGGTAGGCGAGGAAGCCGAGGGCCAGCCAGGGCACCCCGAGCCCGAACACCCGCGCGCTGCGGGTGGCCGGCCAGAGTTCGAACAGCAGCGGCAGGCCGGCGACGACGACGAGCACGCCGAGGCACACCGTCAGGGCGAGACCGAGCTGGGTGCGCATCAACGACCGGAGGTACACCTCACCGACGGTCGTCTCCTCGTCGAGGTCGAGCGCGCGCTGCACGGGGCCGGTCACCCGGGCGCGCGGGCTGGTGACGATGACGCGGCCGGACTTGTCGACCTCGTTCACCCGCGCGCCTCAGGACGTTCGGTCGAGGTGTTGTTGGCGGCGGCCGCCGAGCCCACCGAGCCCGACGAGCCCGACCCTGACGAGCCGGCTGACGAGGACGTCGGCCGGGAGCGGCGGACCAGAACCTCGCGCAGGTCGCGGGTGTGACGCCGGCTCACGGTCAGCTCCTCGTTACCGAGGACCACGCTGGAGCGGCCTGTCGCGAGGCGGACCTCGGTGACGTGCGCGAGCGAGACGAGGTAGCTGCGGTGGATGCGGATGAAGCCCGCGTCGCGCCAGCGCTCCTCGAGCGTCGCCATCGGGACACGGACCAGGTGGGTCGCGTCGGAGGTGTGGAGGCGCGCGTAGTCACCGTGCGACTCGACGTAGCGGACGTCGCTGCGCGAGATGAACCGCGTGACACCGCCCAGCTCGACCGGGATCGTCTCGTCGTCGGGCGTGGCCGGGGTGGCGGCCGGGGCGGGGGCGGCCGGGGCGTTCGCGGAGTTGACCCGCGCGACGAGCCGCCGCACCGCCTCGGCGAGCCGCTCGGGGCGCGCCGGCTTGAGGACGTAGTCGACGGCCTTGAGCTCGAACGCGTCGACGGCGTGCGAGTCGAAGGCGGTCACGAACACGATCGGCGGCGGGTTGCGGAACTGGGCGAGCACGGTGGCCAACTCGACGCCGGACAGGCCGGGCATCCGGATGTCCATGAAGATGCCGTCGATCGTGTGGAGCCCGAGCTGCCGCAGCGCTTCCGCCCCGCTGTCGGCCGAGAGCACCGTGCCGATGTGCGGGTCCTGCCGCAACAGATACACGAGCTCGGACAAGGCGGGTGCCTCGTCGTCGACGGCGAGCACGGTCAGCTTGCGGTCGCCACTGGCGTCGGTGGTCACGCATGCACTCCCGGCTGGAACTTGGGCACCCGAAGACTGACCTTGGTGCCCGCGCCGGGCGCAGTCGCCACCGTCAGGCCGTAGGCGTCGCCGAAGATGGTACGCAGTCGCTCGTCGACGTTGCCGAGACCGACATGGTCGGAGCCCGGTTCGCCGGACAGAGCCTCCCGGACGCGCTCGGGCGCCATGCCCACCCCGTCGTCCTCGACGCTGATCAAACAGTGGGCACCCGCGTCCTCGGCGAGGATCGTCACCGTTCCCTGTCCGTTCTTCGTCTCGAGCCCGTGGCGGACGGCGTTCTCCACCAACGGCTGCAGGCACAGGAAGGGGATGGAGACCGGCAGGACCTCGGGCGCGACCCGGAGGGTGACGCCCAGTCGCTCGCCGAATCGTGCCCGCTCCAGCAGCAGGTAACCGTTGATCGCGCGCAATTCGTCGGCCAGCGTCGTGAAGTCGCCCGCCCGGCGGAACGTGTAGCGGGTGAAGTCGGCGAACTCCAGGAGGAGTTCGCGGGCACGGTCCGGGTCGGTACGCACGAACGAGGCGATCGCGTTCAGCGAGTTGTAGATGAAGTGCGGCGAGATCTGCGCGCGCAGCGCCCGCACTTCGGCCTCCGCGACGCGGGTGCGGGTCGCGTCGAGCTCCGAGAGCTCGAGCTGGCCGGAGACCCAACTCCCGACCTCGTCGACGGCGCGGATCAGGTTCGCCGAGCTGGAGTCGACGTAGGCCGCGAGCGTGCCGATGACGGTGGTGCCGGAGACCAGGGGGGTGACGACGACCTCGCGGATCGGCTCGCTGTTCGGGCACGCCGCCATCAGCACCTGGCTGCGGCCGGTGTCCATGACCGCCTGGGCGTGCTCGACGGCACAGCTGCCGAGGGAGTCCTGGGCGGCGCCGTCCCACGCGAGCAGCCGCTGCCCGTCGGTGATGGCGACCGCGCGCGAACCCAGCAGGGCCCGGAGGTGCTTGACCGCCCGCGTCGTGCCCGCCTGCGTGAGCCCGCCGCGGAGCGCGGGCGCGGCGAGCGAGGTGAGGTGGAGCGTCTCGTACGCCGCGCGGTCGGCGGTCGTGCCGAGGTCGGGCCGCCACCAGTTGAAGCGACGCAGGCCGAGCACCGCCACCGCGACCGCTGCTGCGGCGATCGCGAGGGTCAGAGCACCCGTCAGGTCGCCCACGGACCTGAATCTAATTTGGTCGGCACTCCTGCGTCAGCCTGCGCCGCGCGGGCTCCCATCGAAGGTGGGCACGTCGGTCGCGTCGGCGGGCCCGCTAGCGTGACCGCTCGTGTCCGTCGCCGACCCGTTCGCAGCAGTTGCCGCCCTCCCCGGGGTCGCCGAGCTCGGCCTCCGCGCCCGGGCCGCGGTCGACCGCCTGGCCGGCCTGCCGGCCCTCAAGCTGCGCGGCCCCGAGGTCGTGGCCGTGACCGCGCTGCGCGGGGCACGGGCCTCGGCCGCGCTCTCCGGCGTCGACGTCAGCGAGGAGGACCTGCGCTCGGGATCGGCGCTGACCGACCCCGCGGCCGGCTCGGTCGCGCGCGGGGCCGTGCGCCTGTCGACCGAGATCGGTCTCGTCGCCCCGGTGTGGGAGAAGGCCCCGCTGCAGGCCCTCGCCCGGCTGCACGCGGTCGCCGCGGCGGACGTCGACGTCCCCACGGACTCGCTCGGCCGACCCGCCACCGCGGCGGCCGCGGCGCGGCTCGACGTCCTCGCCGACGCCCTGACCTCGCCGACCCGTGCACCGGCGATCGTGGTCGCCGCGATCGTCCACGCGGAGGTGCTCACAACCGAGGCGTTCGGCCCGTGGTCGGGCCTCGTCGCGCGGGCCGCGGCCCGCTGTCTGCTTCTCCAGCGCGGCCTCGACGCCGGGGGTGTCGTCGCGCCCGAGGTGGGTCACCTCGAGCTCGGTCTGACGGAGTATCAGATTGCGGCGGCGGGGTACTCGTCCGGGACGGCCGAAGGCGTCGCGAGCTGGGTCGTGCACTGTGCCCGTGCGCTCGAGATCGGAGCCGGCGACGCTCTGCAGGTGTGCATCGCGCACGGCTGAGAGCTCTTCAGTGGACCGGCCGTAAGTTACTGATGGTTCGTCAGGTAGTAGACGTGGCAGCGAACATGCGAACGGCGCCCCTGTCTCCAGGGACGCCGTCGCGAAGGGTGCGTCGAAACGGGCTACCAAGCGTGCAGTTCCGAAATCGCCGGACCAGGACCAGCCTGTCTCGGCGGCCCGTACATGGGCAGGTCGCCGCGTGGGTACCCGAGTGGCGCTCGATGAAATCGGGTCGGACCCGTCGCGCGACCGGTGTCCGGTCCAACTTCATCGAGTTCAGGTCTACCCCTCTTCGCGCCCGGACGGAAGGGTGAACCTGCCTTCTTTGCAAAGGATCTCGGCGTGGCGCGGGTGAACTTGCGACGGTGTCCGATTTGTCGGCCCGGTCGCGAGGTTCGCTCGCGGATCGACTGGGCTCGACTCAGGCGCGACGGCTGACCCAGAGCACGGCGGCCGCGGCCGCCGCACCCGCGGCGACGGCCGTCGCGGCGACCACCGACCGCGACGGCTTGGGGATCGACGGCATCCGACTGCGCATCGACACCGGCTTGCTGAACACCAGGACGGGCCAGCCGCGCGTGCCGGCCTCCTTGCGCAGGGCGCGGTCCGGGTTGACCGCGTGCGGGTGACCGACCGTCTCGAGCATCGGGACGTCGGTCTCGGAGTCGGAGTACGCGTAGGAGCGCTCGAGGTCGATGTTGTGCCGCTCGGCGAACTCGCGGATCGCCGTCGCCTTGTGCTCACCGTAGGCGTAGAACCCGATCTCGCCCGTGTACCGACCGTCGTCACCGACAGCCATTCGGGTGGCGATGACATGGTCGGCCCCGAGCATCTCGCCGATCGGCTCCACGATCTCCGAACCGGACGTGCTGACGAGGACGACGTCCCGCCCGGCGAGCCGGTGCTGCTCGAGGAGTTCGGCGGCCTCGTCGTAGATCAGCGGGTCGATCAGGTCGTGCAGGGTCTCGCCGATGATCTCCCGCACCTGCGCGACGTCCCAGCCGACGCAGAGCGAGGACAGGTACTTCCGCATCCGCTCCATCTGGTCCGCGTCGGCGCCGCCGGCGAGGTAGACGAACTGCGCGTAGGCGCTCCGTAGCACCGCGCGACGATTGATCAGACCGCCCCGGTAGAAGGGCCGCGAGAACGCCAGCGCACTCGACTTCGCGATGACCGTCTTGTCCAGATCGAAGAACGCCGCGGCGCGGGGCACCGGCTGGGGCAGGGACGCGGACACGGCGTCGAGGATAGGTCGGCGGGTGAAGTTTTTACGCACTCACGTCCGGCCCCTGTTTACGAGACATACCCAGGGGGTACACCATGTGTGGTGCCGGTCGATATGACCGTGCCTATCCCGGTTCGGCTCCTCCCCCCCGAGTCGGACTGTGGTGACGGCCCCCGCTCTCCCCCCCGGCGGGGGCCGTCCTTTTTAACCGGCCCGTTTTGACCGCCCCGTTTTGACCGGCCCGTTCTGACGAGTCCGTCCGACTCTCGTCCGGACCGCGGGGGTGGCCCGTTGTCCACAGGTCGGCACACCCCCGAAGTTGTCCACAGGTCGCCCCGGTGAGGTCTGCCCCGGGGTCCAGGGTGTGGTGCCACGCACCGACCTGGGGAGGCCCGCATGTCACTCGACCCGTCCCTGTCCGGATCGCCGGGGGAACCCGACCGGCCCCTGATCGTCACCGGCGACCCACTGCTGCTGGAGGACCTGCTCCGCCTGGCCGGGGCGGCCGGCAGTGAGCCCGAGGTCGCCGTCGACGTCGGGGCGGCGCTCGTGTCCTGGCGGTCCGCGCCGCTCGTTGTCGTCGGCGCCGACCGGGTCGCCGAGGCGGCGCGGCGGGAGCTGCCCCGGCGGCCGGGCGTCGTCGTCGCCGGGTTCGATCCGGTCGACCCCGCGGTGTGGCGGCCCGCCCTCGCGCTCGGGGCGGAGCAGGTCGCGCTCCTCCCCGACGGCGAGACCTGGCTGACCGACCGGTTCGCGGACGCGATCGACGGACCGCAGGCGGCGGGCCGGGTGGTCTGCGTCCTCGGCGGTCGCGGGGGCGCCGGGGCGAGCACCCTCGCCGCCGCGCTCGCGGTCACGGCCGCGAGCCGGCACGTCCCGACCGCGCTCGTCGACGGCGACCCGCTCGGTGGCGGCCTGGACCTGCTGCTCGGCGAGGAGCAGGCCGAGGGACTGCGCTGGCCCGACCTCGCGGCGATCCGCGGCCGCGTCACCGCCACCGCGCTGTCCCGGGCGGTGCCGCGGTTCGGGCCGCTGAGTCTGATCTCGTGGGACCGCGGCCGTGTGCTGCACGTGCCGCCCGAGGTCATGGCAACGACCCTCGCCGGCGTCCGCCGTGGGCACGACCTCGTCGTCGTCGACCTGCCCCGGCGCCACCCCGACCGCACCGTGGAGGCGGCGCTCGCGGCCGGCGGTCCGGTGCTGGTGGTCGTCCCGGCCGACGTGCGCTCGGTGGCCGCGGCGGGCCGCGTCGTCGCGACGCTGGCGGGCCAGCCCAACGACCGCTGGCTGGTCGTCCGTGGCCCGTCGCCGTCCGACCTCGCGCCGGAGGTCATCGCGAACACGCTGGGGATCCCGCTGCTCGGAGCCGTCCGGCCCGAGCCCCGGCGGGCGGTACGGCAGGACTGGGGCGAGCCGCCGGGGATCGGGCGGCGCAGCCCGCTCGCCGGGCTCTGCGGCCGGTTCCTCGACTCGCTCGCGCTCGGGGTGGCCGCGTGAACGCGCCGGCCGGGGCGCTGGAGCCGCTGCTGGCCGAGCCCGGCGTCACCGACGTCCTCGTCAACGGTCCCCAGGAGGTCTGGGTCGACCGCGGCGCCGGACTGGTCCGGGTCGCGGTCGACCTCGGCGACGAGGCGGCGCTGCGCCGGCTCGCGCAGCGGCTCGTGGCGGCGGCCGGGCGGCGGCTCGACGACAGCTGCCCGTTCGCGGACGCCGTCCTCCCCGACGGGACCCGGCTGCATGCCGTGCTCGCGCCGGTCGCGGTGCGGGGCACCGCGCTGTCGCTGCGGGTGCCGCGGCGCAGCCGGTTCACGCTCGCGGACCTCGTGGCCGCCGGGACGATCCCGGCCGACGGGATGCGCTGGCTCCGGGCGCTGGTCGAGGCCCGGCTCGCAATCCTGGTCTCGGGTGGAGCCGGGACCGGGAAGACCACGCTGCTCGCGACGCTGCTCGGGCTCGTCGCGCCGGACGAGCGCATCGTCCTGGTCGAGGACACGCGCGAGCTCGACCCCGACCACGCGCACGTCGTGCGGCTGGAGGCGCGCCCGCCGAACGTCGAGGGCGCGGGAGCGATCGGGCTCCGGGAGCTCGTCCGCCAGGCGCTGCGAATGCGGCCGGACCGGCTGGTGGTCGGGGAGGTCCGCGGCGGGGAGGTCATCGACCTGCTGGCCGCGCTCAACACCGGTCACCGCGGGGGTGGGGGCACCGTGCACGCGAACGAGGCCGCCGCCGTGCCGGCCCGGCTGGAGGCGCTCGCCGCCGCGGCCGGGATGAGGCGGGACGCCCTGCACGCCCAGCTCGCCGCCGGGATCGACGCCGTCGTGCACCTGGAGCGGGAGGAGGACGGCCGCCGGGTCACCGGCATCGCGGTCCCGCGACGGGGCCCGGACGGCCTCGTCCGGCTGGTCCGGGCGGTCGGGTTCCGGCGCGGCCGGCGTGGCGGAGAGGTGGTCGTCGGCCCGGCTTATCCACAGCTCGGGGCGCTGCTGGAGGCCCGCTCCATCCCGGTCCCGGAACCCCGGTGACGGTTCTGGCCGCCCTCGCCGCGGCGGTGGCCGCCGCGCTCGCGTGGCCGGGGTCCGGGCGGGGCCTGGCCCGCCTCGATCCGGCCGAACGGTCCGGCCCGGGATCCACGGCGTGTCGGCGGCCGCGGGCCGCCTGGCCGGGCCGGTTCGCCCGTCCGAGTGATCTTGGTCGCCGGCGTGTTCTCGAGGCCCGCCGGACCGCGGTGGTCGAATTCGCGGGCGCGCTCGGGTCCGAGGTCCGCGCCGGGCGGCCCCCGCGGGCCGCGGTGGTGGCCGCCCTGGCCGAGCTGCCGCCCGGCGGCGGGGACGACGGGGCGGGCGACTGGGTGGGGGAGGTCCGGGACGCCGCGACGGGCGACGGGGACGTCGGTGCGGCGCTGCTCCGCGCGGCCGCGCAGCCCGGCGCCGGCGACCTGCGGGACGTGGCGGCGTGCTGGGAGGTGGCCGAACAAACCGGTGCCGGCCTCGGCGGGGCGCTGGACCAGGTCGCCGCGGCGGCGGGGGAGCGGGTCGTCCACCAGGCGCGGGTGCGGGCCCAGCTCGCCGGCGTCCGCACGACGGGCTGGCTGCTCGCGGGGCTGCCGCTGGTCGGGATGGTGCTGGCCGCGACGGCCGGAGCGCACCCGTGGCGGGTGCTGCTGGCTACGCCGTCCGGGTTCGCGCTGCTCACGCTCGGTGTCGGCCTCGACGCCGCTGGAGTGGTGTGGCTGTACCGGCTCGCGCGCCGGGTCGAGGAGACGCTGTGAGGGCCGGCCGGACGGTACGGGCGAGTGCGCGGGACCTCGCCGAGGCGGCGGCGCTGGCCGACCTGCTCGCCGCCTGCCTCGCGGCCGGGTGCGCGCCGCTCGACGCCGCCCGCGCGGCCGCCCGCGCCCGGCCGGGGCCGGTCGCCGCCGCCCTGGCGGAGGCCGCCGCCCGCGTCGCGGGCGGGGCCGACCCGGCGCGGGCCTGGCGCGAGCTCGGGGAGCGCCCCGAACTGGCCGGCCTGGGGCGGGCCCTCGCCCGCACCGCGGAGTCCGGCACCGCGGCCGCGGCGGCCGTGAGCGCCGAGGCCGCCCGGCACCGGGTCGCGCGTCGCCTCGCCGCGGAGGCCGCTCTCGCGCGGGTGGCCGTGCTCGCGGCTCTCCCGCTCGGCCTCTGCTTCCTGCCGGCGTTCCTGTGCCTCGGGGTCGTCCCGGTGGTGCTCGACCTCGGCGGCGGGCTGCTCTCGAACTGACGCAATGTCAGAAGCATCGATCAACACACACTCAGGGGAAGGGATTTCCATGAAGCTGCGCAGGCCGCGATGGGTGCCGGAGGACGACGCCGGCATGAGCACGGTGGAGTACGCGATCGGGACGCTGGCTGCGGCCGCGTTCGCGATGGTGCTGATGAAGGTCCTGACGTCCGACGCCGTCGGGGCGCGGATGAGCGAGTTGGTCACCCAGGCGCTCTCCGGGTCGTTCTGAGGTGGGCGGGCGCGCTCGGCGGGCCGGAGACCGCGGCGCCGTGACCGTCGAGGTCGCGCTCGCGGTGCCGGCGCTGGTCGCGGTGCTCGGCCTCGCGCTGTGGGCCGTCGCCGCGGCCGGGCTCGCGATGGACTGCACCGACGCGGCCCGGGCGGGGGCCCGCGCCGCTGCCCGCGGCGACAGCGAGGCTGTGGTCCGGGCGCTGATCGCGCGGACCGGACCGGACGGTGCCGCGGTGACCCTCGAGCGGGCGGGCGACCTGGTGACGGTCACGGTGCGGGCGCGCACCGCCTCGCCCGGCCCGGTCCCGCTCCCGGCTCTCACCGTCCGCGGGTCCGCGGCCGCGCAGGTCGAGCGGTGAGGTCGGACCGGGGCGCGGGCATGCTCCTCGTCCTGGCGGCGGTGGCGGTCGTGGCGTTCGTGGGATTGGCGGGGGTCACCGTGACGCGCGCCCTGACGGTCCGTCACGAGGTCGCCGGAGCCGCGGATCTGGCCGCGCTGGCGGCCGTCACCGACGGGTGTTCCGCGGCCGCGGAGGTCGCCGCGGCGAACGGGGCCGATCTGCGGACGTGCGTGCCCGAGAACGGCACGGTCCGGGTCGAGGTGGTCCGCCGGGTCGTGGCGTGGGGCCGGGCGACGCTCGTACGCGCCGCGGCCCGCGCGGGCCCGTCAGCCGGCCGCGGCGAACTCGACGCCGTCGGCGGTCTCGGTGTCCTCGGCGGCACCGGCGGTCTCGATGCCGTCGGCTTCGGTGAGGACCCGGTCGAGGAGCCGGACCGCACCTGCCTTGTCCAGGGGGTTGTTGCCGTTGCCGCACTTGGGCGACTGCACGCACGACGGGCAGCCGGTGGCGCACTCGCAGGAGGCGATGGCGTCACGGGTGGCGCTCAGCCACTGCTCGGCCGCGGCGAAGCCCCGCTCCGCGAAGCCGGCGCCGCCCGGGTGGCCGTCGTAGACGAAGACCGTCGGCAGCATCGTGTCCGGGTGCAGGGCGGTCGAGACGCCGCCGATGTCCCAGCGGTCGCAGGTGGCGAACAGGGGCATCAGGCCGATCGAGGCGTGCTCGGCGGCGTGGGCGGCGCCGGGCAGGTCGGCGATCTCGACCGCGGCCTCGGCCACGGCGTCGGGGGTCACGGTCCACCAGACCGCGCGGGTCCGCAGGTGCCGCGGCGGCAGGTCGAGCGGGGTCTCGTCGAGAACCTCGCCGGTGACCAGACGCTTCCGCAGGTACGAGACGACCTGGTTGGTCACCTCGACCGTGCCGAAGCAGACCTCGACCGCGTCGCCCCAGGAACGGCGGTGGACGGTGTCGACGATCGCGATGTCGGTGACCTCGCGCGCCGAGGTCGAGTAGTCGGGCTCGGCCGGCTCGACGAGGGCGACGCACTCGGCGAGGTCGAGGGAGCGGACCAGGTACTGGCGGCCCTGGTGCAGGTAGACCGCGCCGGTGTGGGCCTGGGTGTGGGAGGCGGCGCCGTCCACGGTGCCGAGCAGGCGACCGGTGTCGACCTCGCACACCCGGATCTGTGCGCCGCCGGTGCCCCGGATGTCGGCGAGGGCGGACGCCGGGTCGCGGCGGGTCCAGAACCAGCCGGCCGGGCGCCGCCGCAGCAGGCCACGTTCCTCGAGCGTCGGGAGCAGGAGCTCGGCGGTGGGCCCGAACAGGTCGAGGTCCCGCTCGGTCAGCGGCGACTCCGACGCGGCGGCGCACAGGTGCGGCGCGAGCACGTAGGGGTTGTCCGGGTCGAGCACGGTCGCCTCGACCGGGCGGCCGAACAGCGCCTCGGGGTGGTGGACGAGATAGGTGTCCAGCGGGTCGTCGCGGGCGACCAGCACGGCGAGCGCGCCCTGCCCGGCGCGCCCGGCCCGCCCGGCCTGCTGCCACATCGACGCCCGGGTGCCGGGGTAGCCCGCGAGCACCACGGCGTCCAGACCGGCGACGTCGATGCCGAGTTCGAGCGCGTTGGTCGCGGCGAGCCCGCGCAGCAGGCCGGCGCGCAGACGGTGCTCGAGCGCTCGGCGTTCCTCGGGCAGGTAACCCCCGCGGTACGAGGCGACCTGCCCGGCCAGCGCCGGGTCGACCTCGGCGAGGCCGTCGCGGGCGAGGAGCGCGACCACCTCGGCGCCGCGCCGGGAGCGCACGAACGCCACGGTCTGCGCGTCGTTCAGCACGAGGTCGGTGAGCAGGTCCGCGGTCTCGGCGATCGCGGTCCGCCGGACCGGCGCGCTGCCCTCGCCCGTGTGGTCGGTCAGCGGCGGCTCCCAGAGCACGAAGGCCGCCTCGCCGCGCGGGGAGGCGTCGTCGGTGACCTCGGCGACGGGCAGGCCGGTCAGCCGCCCCGCGGAACCGGCCGGGTCCGACACCGTCGCCGACGTCAGGACGAACACCGGCGAGGACCCGTACCGGGCGCAGACCCGGCGAAGCCGCCGGAGCACCTGGGCGACGTGGGAGCCGAACACGCCGCGGTAGGTGTGGCACTCGTCGACGACCACGACCGACAGGTTCTTGAGGAACCGCGCCCAACGGGCGTGTCCGGGCAGCAGCGTCCGGTGGAGCATGTCGGGGTTCGTCAGCAGGTAGTTCGCGTGGCTGCGGATCCAGTCGCGCTCCGCGTACGGCGTGTCACCGTCGAAGCAGGCCGGGCGCAGCGCGGGGCCGAGCTGGAGCCGCGTGAGGTTCGCGAGCTGGTCGGCGGCCAGCGCCTTGGTGGGGGAGAGATAGAGGACGCCGGGGCACGCGGTGGCCGGGCCGTCCGCCGCGTCGAGGACCGCGGTCAGGGCCGGGAGCAGGTAGGCCAGCGACTTGCCCGACGCCGTCCCGGTGGCCAGCACCACCGACCGCCCCGCGTGGGCGTGCTCGGCCGCCGCCACCTGGTGGGCCCAGGGCCGATCGATCCCGCCGGCACCCCACCGCTCGACCAGCACCGGCGGGGTCCAGGCCGGCCAGTCCCCGGGCCGGGCCGTCCGGGCCGGAGCCCGGTGGACGTGCGTGATCCGTTCCCGCCGACCCGGGGCCAGCAGCAGCCCGGCGAGGAGCTGGTCCGCCCGGCCGGCGGAGTCGGTCACGTCGAGGGCCACGGGGGCAGTGTCGCAAACCGGTCCGACGGGTAGTGGGGAGCCGCAATGGTTGAATGACCGGGTCGACCCCCGGCAGCAGCAGGAGGACTCGTGGACCTGTCCCTCACCACCCGCGACGAGGGTGACCGCACTGTCGTCGCCGTCGGCGGAGAGATCGACGTGTACACCGCCCCGAAGCTGCGCGAGCAGCTCGTCGACCTGGTGAATGCGGGCCGCTACCACCTGATCGTCGACATGGAGGGTGTCGAGTTCCTCGACTCCACCGGTCTGGGTGTCCTGGTCGGCGGGCTGAAGCGGGTGCGCGCCCACGACGGTTCGCTGCGCCTGGTCTGCACCCAGGAGCGCATCCTCAAGATCTTCCGGATCACCGGACTGACTAAGGTCTTCCCCATCCACGACACGGTGTCCGAGGCACTCACCGCCACCGGGTGACCGGGCCGGGGATCCCACCAGTTCCGACTTCCGAGACCGGGGGCAACGCCGTGCCCACCGTGCATCTGCGGTTCAGTGCGCTGCCGGCGCACGTGCGTACCGCGCGCCTGGTCGCTGCGACCGTGGCGCGCCGCTCCGGCGTGGACGACGACCTGCTCGACGAGGTCCGCCTCGCCGTGGGCGAGGCGTGCTCCCGCGCCGTCGGCCAGCACGCCCGCTCCGGGCTGCACGAGCCCGTGTCGATGAAGCTGCACACCGAGGACGGGCGCTTCTGCGTCGAGGTCGCCGACGTCGTGCCGATCGGGCTCCCCCTGGCCGAGATGCTGCCGGAGATCACGTCCCCGGCCGACCTGCTCGACGCCGACCCCGCCGACATGGACACCTCGCTCGGTCTGGCCCTGATCTCCGGCCTCGTCGACGACGTCGCCGTGGTCCCGGGCTCGGACGGCACCGTCGTCCGGATGACCTGGCCCGCGACCTCGCTCTGAGTCGCACGCCCTCACCCGGGCCGGGCGTTTTCGCTTTTGCACAAACCCCGGACGCCCACGGTGGGCCGCGTCACTTTGGGCAGATCCACTTGCGTAGACTCCGCAGCGCTCCATAGCCGCGGGCGCGCTCGCCCCGTTTAGTAGAGCGACCCGACGGCCTCCCCTCGTGTGTGTCGGCCTGGTCCGGCGCCGTCCCGGAACAGCAACGTTGCTGCTCCACATCTAGGAGGACTTGATGTCAGGGATCAACCTCGCCGCCGAGAGCGGCGAGACGGTCTCCCTGTCGGGCGGGAACCTGACCATCGTCGTTGTGGTCGCGCTCGTCGCCGTACTCGCGTTGGGTGTCGCGGGCTTCCTGGTCAAGGAAGTTCTGCGCGCCGATCAGGGCACGGAGAGAA
The DNA here is from genome assembly GCF_000384115.1 of Sporichthya polymorpha DSM 43042. Classification (NCBI taxonomy): domain Bacteria; kingdom Bacillati; phylum Actinomycetota; class Actinomycetes; order Sporichthyales; family Sporichthyaceae; genus Sporichthya; species Sporichthya polymorpha. The sequence goes on along the minus strand of NZ_KB913029.1, from coordinate 1,276,184 downwards.
TGCAGGAGATCGCGGGTGCCGTGCAGGAAGGCGCCGCCGCTTATCTGACCCGTCAGTTCCGGACGCTGGGCATCTTTGCCGTCCTGGCGTTCTTCGTGCTGTTCGCCCTGCCGGCCAACAGCACGAACGAACGCATCGGGCGGTCCATCTTCTTCGTGGTCGGCGCGGTGTTCTCCGCGATCACCGGCTACGTGGGCATGTGGCTCGCCGTCCGTGCGAACGTGCGTGTCGCCGCGGCCGCTCGCGTCGGCAAGGCCGGTGAGCTCCCCGCGACCCGGATCGCGTTCCGCACCGGTGGCGTCGCCGGCATGTTCACCGTCGGCCTCGGTCTGCTGGGTGCCGCGACGGTCGTGCTGATCTACGAGGACGAGGCTCCGAAGGTTCTCGAGGGCTTCGGCTTCGGCGCCGCGCTGCTCGCCATGTTCATGCGTGTCGGTGGCGGCATCTTCACCAAGGCCGCCGACGTCGGCGCCGACCTCGTCGGCAAGGTCGAGCAGGGCATCCCCGAGGACGACCCGCGCAACGCCGCCACCATCGCCGACAACGTCGGTGACAACGTCGGTGACTGCGCCGGTATGGCCGCCGACCTGTTCGAGTCCTACGCCGTCACGCTCGTCGCGGCGCTGATCCTCGGTGTCGCCGCCTTCGGTGACGACGGTCTGGTCTTCCCGTTGATCGTCCCGATGATCGGTGTGCTCACCGCGATCATCGGCATCTTCGCGGTGTCCCCGCGTCCGAACGACCGCAACGGCATGGCCGCCATCAACCGCGGCTTCTTCATCTCGGCCGTCGCCTCGGCGATCTTCTGCACGATCGCCGCGTTCATCTTCCTGCCCGACGAGTACGAGGGCCTGTCGGCGTCGAGCCAGCTCCTCGACGACACCGGTGCCGCGATCGTCGACGGCGACCCGCGGATGTTCGCGGTCGTCGCGGTCCTCATCGGCATCGTGCTCGCGGCGGCGATTCAGCAGCTGACGGGCTACTTCACCGAGACCAACCGCCGTCCGGTCATGGACATCGGCAAGACCTCGCTGACCGGTCCGGCGACCGTCATCCTCGCCGGCATCTCGGTGGGTCTGGAGTCCGCGGTCTACTCCGCCGCCCTGATCGGTCTCGCCGTCTACGCGGCCTACATGCTCGGCTCGGGTGTCCTGATCCTCGCCCTGTTCGCGGTGGCGCTGGCCGGTACCGGTCTGCTCACCACGGTCGGCGTCATCGTCGCCATGGACACCTTCGGCCCGGTCTCGGACAACGCCCAGGGCGTGGCCGAGATGTCGGGCGACGTCCACGGCGAGGGCGCTCAGGTCCTCACCAGCCTGGACGCGGTGGGCAACACGACCAAGGCCATCACCAAGGGCATCGCGATCGCGACCGCCGTCCTCGCCGCGACCGCGCTGTTCGGGTCGTACTACAACGAGGTCGTCAAGGCGGTCGACGAGACCGGGGTGGACCCGTCCGAGGTCGGCCTGCGCACGCAGCAGGCGCTGGCCACGTTCGACATCATCAACCCGAACATCCTGGTCGGCCTGATCCTCGGTGCCTCCGCGGTGTTCCTCTTCTCCGGTCTGGCGATCAACGCGGTCGCCCGTGCGGCCGGCGCCATCGTGTTCGAGGTCCGGCGCCAGTTCCGCGAGATCCCCGGGATCATGGAGGGCACGGCCAAGCCGGAGTACGGCAAGGTCGTCGACATCTGCACCCGCGACTCGCTGCGGGAGCTGGCCACGCCGGGCATCCTCGCGGTCATGGCGCCGATCGCCGTCGGCTTCGGCCTCGGCACGGCTCCGCTGGCCGGCTTCCTCGCCGGCGCCATCGGCGCCGGTGTCCTCATGGCGGTGTTCCTGGCCAACTCCGGTGGTGCCTGGGACAACGCCAAGAAGCTGGTCGAGGACGGCCACCACGGCGGTAAGGGCTCGGAGGCCCACGCGGCCACCGTCATCGGTGACACCGTCGGTGACCCGTTCAAGGACACCGCCGGTCCGGCCATCAACCCGCTGATCAAGGTCATGAACCTGGTCGCGCTGCTGATCGCCCCCGCCGTGGTCAAGCTGACCGTCGGCGAGGACGAGAACGACCTGCTCCGCGGCACCATCGCGGGTCTGGCCACGCTGATCATTGTCGGCGCGGTCGTGAACTCGAAGCGGAAGAGCATCGCCGTCAGCGACGAGAGCACCTCCGGCAAGTCCACCGCCGGGGTTGCTGGCTGACCTGCGTAAACGTAGAACGCGGACCCGCCGTCCCTCCTCGGGGCGGCGGGTCCGTCGCATCCGCCGGGCCGGGCGGTCAAGCGTGAATCGGCCGACCGGGAGCTATGGTGTCGCTGCGTCGCCTCGGAGCCGGGGTGGGACGATCCGAGGACGAGGAACCGGGGAGTGCGGAAGTGGCCGCTGAGAAGAAGGCTCGCTCTGGAGCCGGATCCGGTCGTGCCCTGGTCATCGTCGAGTCGCCCACCAAGGCGAAGAAGATCGCTGGTTACCTAGGCAGCTCCTACGTCGTCGAGTCCTCCTACGGGCACATCCGCGACCTGCCGAACGGCGCCGCGGAGGTTCCGGCCAAGTACAAGGGCGAGGCGTGGGCCCGGCTCGGCGTCAACGTCGACAACGGCTTCGAGCCGCTCTACGTCGTCGCGGCGGAGAAGAAGGCCCAGGTCAAGAAGCTGAAGGACGCCATGGACGGCGTCGACCGGCTCTACCTCGCGACAGACGAGGACCGCGAGGGCGAGGCCATCGCCTGGCACCTCCACGAACTGCTGCAGCCCAAGGTCCCCGTGCACCGGATGGTGTTCCACGAGATCACCGAGCGGGCGATCCGCGAGGCCGTGGAGAATCCGCGCACGTTGGACCAGGGACTGGTCGACGCCCAGGAGACCCGGCGCATCCTCGACCGGCTCTACGGCTACGAGGTCTCGCCGGTCCTGTGGAAGAAGATCATGCCCCGGCTCTCGGCCGGCCGCGTGCAGTCCGTCGCCACCCGGCTGGTCGTCGAGCGCGAGCGCGAGCGCATGGCGTTCCGCGCCGCCGCCTACTGGGACCTCGACGCCGAGTTCGACACCGGCCGCGCGCGCAACGCCGACGAGCCGACCACCGTGACCGCCCGGCTGGTGCAGGTCGACGGCAAGCGCGTCGCCACCGGCCGTGACTTCTCCTCCCTCGGTGAGCTCAAGAGCGACCTCAGGAACGGGGGCGTCCTGCACCTCGACGAGGCCGCGGCCGGCGCGCTGGCCGGCCGCCTGTCGTCCTCGTCGTTCACCGTGCGCAAGGTCGAGCGCAAGCCGTACACCCGCAAGCCGTACGCGCCGTTCCGCACGACGACCCTGCAGCAGGAGGCGTCGCGCAAGCTCGGCTTCGGCGCGAAGCGGACGATGCAGGTCGCGCAGCGCCTGTACGAGAACGGCTACATCACGTACATGCGTACCGACTCCACGACGCTGTCGGAGACGGCGGTCGCGGCGGCCCGGTCGCAGGCGACCGCGCTGTACGGGCGCGAGTACATCCCGGACACCCCGCGGCGCTACGAGTCCAAGTCCAAGACCGCGCAGGAGGCCCACGAGGCGATCCGGCCGGCCGGTGACGAGTTCCAGACCCCCGCGCAGACCGGGCTCTCCGGCGACGAGTTCCGCCTCTACGAGCTGATCTGGATGCGCACCGTCGCGTCGCAGATGAAGGACGCGACCGGGCAGTCGGTGTCGGTGCGTATCGGTGGCCGTTCGTCCTCGGGTGAGGACGCCGAGTTCTCCGCCTCCGGCAAGACGATCACCTTCCCGGGCTTCCTCAAGGCCTACGTCGAGGGCGCGGACGACCCCGACGCCGAGCTCGACGACCGCGAGAAGCGGCTGCCGGTCCTCACCGAGGACGATGCTCTGACGGTCCTTCAGATGAGCGTCGAAGGTCACGAGACCCGGCCGCCGGCGCGGTACACCGAGGCCTCGCTGGTTGCGGAGCTCGAGCAGCGGGACATCGGCCGGCCGTCGACGTACGCGTCGATCATCGGCACGATCCTCGACCGCGGGTACGTGTTCAAGAAGGGCACCGCGCTGGTGCCGGCGTGGTTGGCCTTCTCGGTCGTCGGGCTGCTGGAGAAGCACTTCCCGCACCTCGTCGACTACGACTTCACCGCCCGCATGGAGGACGTCCTCGACGACATCGCCAACGGCGAGGCGCAGATGGTCGACTGGCTGTCGCGCTTCTACTTCGGCCCGCCCGGGGACGGCGCGGCCAGTGCCAATGGTGACGGCTCGTCAGGTCCGTCCGGCTCCGACGCGATCGTCGGCCTGAAGCAGCTGGTCTCCGAGCACGTCGGCGACATCGACGCCCGCGAGGTCAACTCGATCCCGATCGGCAACGGCATCTTCGTCCGGGTCGGCCGGTACGGGCCGTACGTCGAGCGTGAGCGCGACGGCGAGCTGCAGCGCGGGAACGTCCCCGACGAGATGCCGCCGGACGAGCTGACCGTCGAGAAGGCGGAGGAGTTGTTCTCCGCGCCGTCGGACGACCGCGTCCTCGGCGTGCACCCGGAGACCGGGCTCGAGGTCGTCGCGAAGAACGGCCGCTTCGGCCCCTACGTCACCGAGGTCCTGCCGGAGGGCTCGAAGGACAAGCCGCGCACCGCCTCGCTGTTCAAGTCGATGGCGCTGGACGAGGTGACCCTGGAGCAGGCGCTGGACCTGCTGAGCCTGCCCCGCACGCTCGGCGAGGTCGACGGCGAGCCGGTCGTCGCGTCCAACGGCCGCTACGGCCCGTACGTGAAGAAGGGCAGCGAGACCCGGTCGCTGGGCGCGGAGGAGCAGCTGCTCACCGTCACCCTCGACGAGGCGCTCGCCCTGCTCGCCCAGCCCAAGCAGCGCGGCCGGCAGGCCTCGGCCGCGGCCCCGCTCAAGGAGCTCGGCAACGACCCGGTCTCGGGCAAGCCGATGGTGGTCAAGGACGGCCGGTTCGGCCCCTACGTCACCGACGGCGAGACCAACGCCTCACTCCGCAAGGGTGACGACGTCGAGACCCTGACCGACGAGCGCGCCGCCGAGCTCCTCGCCGACCGCCGCGCCCGCGGGCCGGCGAAGAAGGCCGCCCGCAAGGCTCCCGCGAAGAAGGCGGCCGCCAAGAAGACCGCGGCCAAGACCACGGCGGCGAAGAAGACGGCGGCGAAGAAGACTCCCGCCAAGAAGACCGCCGCGAAGAAGACCGCGGCCAAGAAGTAACCCGCGGAGCGTCGTCGGGGGCGCTCACTAGGGTGGGGAACGTGCCGGACCAGCCGCTGGACCACGACGTACGGGGGGTCCTGCAGATCGCCCCGTTCCGGCGGCTGTGGATCTCGCTGTCGTTCTCGAGCCTCGGGGACTGGCTGGGGCTGCTCGCGATCACCGCGATGGCGGCCGAGCTCACCACCGACAGCTCGGCGGACCAGAACTACGCCGTCGCCGGCGTCTTCATCCTCCGGCTGATCCCGGCGCTGCTGTTCGCCCCGATCGCCGGCGTGGTCGCCGACCGGTTGGACCGCCGGCTGACGATGGTCGTCACGGACATCCTGCGCGCGGGGTTGTTCATCTCGATCCCGGTCGTCGGGTCACTGTGGTGGCTGCTGGTCGCCACCTTCCTGATCGAGGCGCTCAGCCTGTTCTGGATCCCGGCCAAGGAGGCCACGGTCCCGAACCTCGTGCCCCGGGAGCGCCTGGAGGCGGCCAACCAGATCAGCCTCGTCACCGCCTACGGGTCCGCTCCGATCGCGGCGGGCATCTTCACCGTCCTGTCGCTGATCACCGCGGCGCTCGGTGCGCGGTTCGAGTTCTTCGTGACGCACCCGGCCTCGCTCGCGCTCTGGCTCAACGCCGGGACGTTCCTGTTCGCGGCGGCGACGATCGCGACGCTCGAGATCCCGCGGGACAACGTCGACCGGGCGAAGGCCGAGAACCCGTGGCGGAACCTCGTCGAGGGCTGGAAGTTCGTCGCGCAGACGCCGGTCGTGCGCGGCCTGCTGATCGGCATGCTCGGCGCGTTCGCCGCCGGCGGCACGGTGGTCGGCCTGGCGCCGACGTTCGTGCGCGGCCTCGGCGCCGGCAACCCCGGCTACGGCCTGCTCTTCGGTGCGGTCTTCGTCGGCCTCGCGCTCGGGATGCTGCTCGGACCGCGCCTGCTCGCCGGGCTGTCCCGCCGTCGGCTGTTCGCGATGTCGATCGTCGCGGCCGGTCTGTTGCTCATGGTGATCGCGGTGATCCCGGAGCTGCCGGTCGTCGTGCTGTTCACCGTCGCGCTCGGGCTCGCGTCCGGCGTCGCCTGGGTCACCGGCTACACGCTGATCGGCCTGGAGGTCGCGGACGAGCTGCGCGGGCGGACGTTCGCGTTCGTGCAGTCGATGGTCCGCCTGACGCTCGTCGCGGTGCTCGCAGCCTCGCCGGCGCTGGCCGGCGCCGTCGGCCACGTCGACTTCCACCCGACCGACGACGTCACGGTGGCCTACAGCGGGGCCGCCGTCGTGTTCCTCGGCGCGGGCGCGGTCGCGGCCGCCGTCGGGTTCTTCTCCTACCGGCACATGGACGACCGCAAGGGCATCTCCCTGGCGCGCGACGTCGTCTCCGCGCTGCGGCACGAGACCCCGCTCGCGGACCCGATCACGTCCGGCTGGTTCGTCGCGTTCGAGGGTGGGGACGGCGCGGGCAAGTCGACGCAGGTGGCCCGGCTCGCGGAGTGGCTGACCGCTCGCGGGCACGAGGTCGTCGTGACCCGCGAGCCCGGGGCCACCGCGATCGGCCGGCGCCTGCGGCAGATGCTGCTCGACACCCAGGACCTCGGCCTGTCCCCGCGCAGCGAGGCGCTGCTCTACGCCGCGGACCGGGCCCAGCACGTCGAGGAGGTCATCCGCCCGGCGCTCGAACGGGGCGCGGTGGTCATCACCGACCGGTACGTGGACTCCTCGATCGCCTACCAGGCCGCGGGACGGGCACTGTCGGCGTCGGACGTCGAGCGGCTCTCCCGCTTCGCGACCCGCGGCCTGATGCCGACGCTGACGATCGTGCTCGACGTCCCGCCCGAGGTCGCGGCCGAGCGGCGCCTGCTCCCGCCGGACCGGATCGAGTCCGAGTCGATGGACTTCCACCACCGTGTCCGCCAGGGCTTCCTGGACCGCGCGGCCCGGCGGCCGCGCTCCTACTTCGTCGTCGACGGGACGAAGACGCCGACCGAGATCACCGCCGCCGTCCTCCAGCGGGTGGGGCAGTTGCTGGCGGAGTCGCCGGCGCCCCCGGTCGAGGAGCAGCAGCAGCCCGAAGGGAGCACGCCGTGACGTTGGGCGGGGTCTGGACGGACGTGGTCGGTCAGGAGTCGGCGGTGGCGGCGCTCGCGGCCGCCGTCGCGGGGGAGCCGGGAGCGATGACCCACGCGTGGCTGGTGACCGGCCCGCCCGGCTCGGGCCGCTCGGTCGCGGCGCGCGCGTTCGCCGCGGCGCTGCAGTGCCCGCAGGGCGGGTGCGGCGAGTGTCCCGAGTGCCACACGGTCCTGACCGGCACGCACGCCGACGTCGAGGTCCTGACGACCGAGCTGCTCAGCATCGGCGTCAAGGAGACCCGCGAGCTCGTGCGCCGGGCCGCGCTCTCGCCGTCGAACGGGCGGTGGCAGGTGATCATCGCCGAGGACGCCGACCGGCTCACCGACCAGGCCGCCAACGCGTTGCTGAAGGCGATCGAGGAACCGCCGCCGCGGACCGTGTGGATCCTCTGTGCGCCGGCCACGGACGACGTGCTCCCCACGATCCGCTCCCGCTGCCGTTCGGTGCACCTCGTCACGCCGAGCACGACGGCGGTGGCCGAGGTGCTCACCCGCCGGGACGGGATCGACCCGGAGACCGCGCGCGTCGCCGCCCTCGCCTCGCAGGGCCACATCGGCCGGGCCCGGCGGCTCGCGACCGACGCCGACGCCCGCTCCCGGCGGGCCGATGTACTCGCCCTGCCGCGCGGCATCACCGACGTCGGGTCGTGTCTGCGTGCCGCGGAACGGCTGATCGAGGCGGTGAAGGCCGACGTCGCCGCCGCGTCCGAGATCTCCGACGCCGCGGAGCGGGAGGCGCTGAAGTCCGCGCTCGGGATCGGGACCGGCGCCAAGCAGCCCCCGGGCGCCGCGACCGCGCTCAAGGAGCTGGAGAAGCGGCAGAAGGCCCGCGCCACCCGCGCCCAGCGGGACGGCCTCGACCGCGCCCTGGTCGACCTCGTCGCCTTCTACCGGGACGTCCTCGCCGTGCAGCTCGGCGCCGACGTGGAGCCGGTGAACGCCGCCGAGGCGGCGGCCGTCCGCGAGATCGCGGCCGACAGCACGCCGGAGAGCACCCTGCGCCGGATCGAGGCCGTCCTCGCCTGCCGGACCGCCCTGGAGACCAACGCCGCACCCCTTCTCGCGGTCGAGGCGATGACGTTGGCCCTGCGCTGACGGGGATCTCCGCCGAGCCCGCCGACGGCTCGCATAAGGTCGCGCCATGACGAACCGGCGGGGGACCCGCGTCCGCGCGGCAGCAGTGATCGCGGTGCTGGGTCTGGTCGCCGCGGGCTGCAGCGGCGGGTCGGACCGCCTGCCGTCGGCCAGCCCGGCCCCGGCGCCGACGTCGGCGGTAGACGGCACCCCGGTCCCCACGCCGGCCCCGGCGGTCGCCGCCGCGCTCGCGAAGTTCTACGACCAGAAGCTCAGCTGGAGCGCCTGCGGCGGCGGGTTCCAGTGCACCAAGGTCAAAGTGCCGGTCGACTACGAGAAACCGGACGGCGCGACGCTGAACCTCTCCGTCACCCGGCTGCGGACCAACGGCAAGCGCCTCGGGTCGCTGCTGCTGAACCCGGGCGGGCCCGGCGCGTCCGGCGTGGGCTATCTGCAGGCGGCCTACCAGGGCATCACCGAGCCGGTGCGGGCGAACTACGACCTCGTCAGCTTCGACCCGCGTGGCGTCGGCAAGAGCAAGCCGATCGACTGCGTGACGGACGGTCAGCTCGACGAGTTCCTCTCCGCCGACGTCACGATGGACGACGCGAACGACATCGCGGCCTGGGACCGGATCGCCAAGCGGTTCGCGGCCGGCTGTTCGCAGCGCACCGGGCCGCTGCTCGGCGAGGTCGACACCGACAACGTCGCGCGCGACCTCGACGTCCTGCGGGGCGTGCTCGGGGACGAGACGCTGCACTACCTCGGCTACTCCTACGGCACCTTCATCGGCGCCCGCTACGCCGAGCTGTTCCCCGACAAGGTCGGGCGGATGGTCCTCGACGGCGCGATCGACCCGGGTCTGTCCGCGGTGGAACTCTCCCTTGCGCAGGCTCAGGGGTTCCAGATCGCGTGGGAGGCGTTCGTCGCCGCGTGCCTGAAGGACAAGAAGGACTGTCAGATCGGCGGCAAGCGCGGGGAGATCGAGACCCGTCTGCGCGGCATGCTCGCGGCGGCGGACAAGAGCCCGCTACGGTCGCGCTCCGGTCGTCCGGTACCCGAGGCGATGGCGACGCTCGGCGTCGTCTCGGCGCTGTACAGCACGCAGCGGTGGGAGTTCCTGCGCGCGTCGTTGCTCTCGGCCTACAACGGTGACGGCACCGGGCTGCTCTACCTGGCCGACGCCTACCTGCAGCGCAACGACCGGGGCGGGTTCCCGGACAACTCCAACGAGGCGATCTACGCGGTCAACTGCCTGGACCGCCCGTTCACCGGCACCCCGGCGCAGATCGAGGCGGACCTGCCGCGGTTCCAGGAGGCGTCCCCGCTGTTCGGCGAGTTCATCGCCTGGAGTCTGCTGCCCTGCACCTACTGGCCGGTCCAGCCGGCTCACGAGCCGGGCCCGGTGACCGGGGCGGGTGCCGCCCCGATCGTCGTCATCGGGACCACCCGCGACCCGGCGACGCCGTACGAGTGGGCCAAGGTCCTGGCCGACCAGCTGGAGAGCGGCATCTTCGTCTCGCACGACGGCGACGGGCACACGGTCTACGGCGACGACAACACATGCATCAACCGACTGGTCGAGGACTACCTCGTGAACGGCGAGGCGCCGCGCGACGGCGTGGAGTGCGACTGAGCTGCAGCTTCTGACGCTGCGTAGTGGCCGTTCGACCGAGTCCTGGCCGGGACCCATCCGAAACATTGCAAGTGATTCACCTTTTACTGTCTGGTGCCTTTCGTCACCGTCTGCATAGGTTTGCCCCGATTGGACGCGTGGGTCACCGTCAGCGTGCCCACGGCCGTCCGGCAGCGGCACGGTCTGGAGGACCCATGAGCACACTGACCCGAATCGGCGCCCTCGGGGGCGCGTCCGCCCTCGTGGCCACCGGCCTCGTCGTCCTCGCCTCGCCGGCCGAGGCGAACCACGTCTTCGTCATCCGCGTCGACGAGCGGCAGACCGACTACGACGACGACTTCTCCGGCATGCCGGAGAAGGGCGACCGCTTCGCCTGGAAGGCGAACCTGCGGCAGAACGGCAAGCGGGTCGGCACCGACCGGGGCGAGTGCGAGTTCGTCCGCTTCATCGGCAACCGGCGCGACCCGAGCGCCGCTGTGCTCGAGTGCAAGGTCAAGTACCGCTTCTTCGACACCGGCTCGGTGACGGCCCGCGGCAAGGTCCGCATCGACTGGGACGACCTGGTCGACTCGGACTTCACCGCCCGGCTCCCCGTCCGCGACGGCACCGGCAAGTTCGAGGACGCCGGCGGCTACGTCCGCAACACGCAGATCGACGAGAACGACGCGAAGCTGTACTTCCGCCTCACGCGCGTCAAGCACTGACGAACTCTCGCTGCCGAACACGAAGCGGCGGCCGCCCCCGCCGGGGCGCCGCCGCTTCTGTGTGTGCTGAGGCGGTGGACTGATGTGTCGTCAGGCCGGAACGGCCTCCCGCTCGCGCTGCTCGACCGGCGCCGCGGTGGCGGTGGCGGTGTTCAGCGGCCCGAACAGGTAACGGCCCATCAGGTAGGCGGACGCGCCGGCGATGCACACGCCGGACAGAGCGGCGAGGCTGCGCCACGCGCCGTGGATGTCCATGTTGATCGTGGCGTAGGTCGGCCAGCCGGCCCACAGCTGCCACGCGGAGAAGCAGCACGGCACGAGCGCGATCGACGTCAGGCCGCCCTTGACCACGCCCCACTGGCGGATCGCGATGCAGAGCAGGAATCCCGCCAGCATCTCGCCGTAGTTCACCGGCACCCACCACAGCGGGAAGTCGGTGCCGATCCGCCACGGCTGCTCGCCGTAGTAGTCGTAGGCGCTGGTGATGATGAAGCCCTCGAGCACGATGTTCATGACGGCCTGGCCGAGGACGGCGTAGCCGAAGATCTTCCAGCTGCGCGAGGCGAAGGCCTTGTAGAACACGAAGCAGGCGACGCCGCCGAAGCCCGTGTAGACGAACATCGCCCAGTACGGGTAGTGGACCGGCTGGGCGAAGTCAGGGAACTGCGTCCAGGCGATGTGGTTGCCCTCGTGGAAGCGGAGTTTGCCGAGCGCGTCCCAGATCGGCTCGTTGAGGTTGCAGAGCACGCTGCCGAGCAGGCAGAACGCCAGGATCGGCGAGCGGCGGAACACCACCTCGAACAGTGCCCAGAGCACGAACGCGCCGGCCATGATCGCCGAGAGCGTGAAGAACGCGTCAGCGCGTTCGGAGGAGATCGTCGGGATCTGGGTGATGTCCCGCTCAGCTGTCAGTGCCGCCACGATCATGGCCAGATTCCTTTGAAGTAGGGACCGGGGACCCCGGCCTCGGCGTAGTTCCCCTTGGGGTCGTAGACCTTCGTGTTCTCGTAGATCCAGGGCGCGAGCGTGTCGCCGCTGTCGGTCAGGCGGAACGACGCCCACACGGCGTTGTAGGGGAGGTAGGCGATCGCCGTGACGAGCACGGTGACGCCGAACTGCTTCAGGGCGCGGGTGTCGCGGGAGTAGCTGATCCAGAGCAGGACGCCGACGGCCGCGGTGATGAACGACAGCGACAGCGGGTCGTGCCACGAGTACTGCCACGGCGTTCCGCCGCGGACCGCGGCCCAGTCGGGGATCTGGGTGTAGGTCCAGTACCCGATGCGGCACATGAAGAGGTTGACCAGCACCCAGTTGATCGGGACCGCGATGACGAACGTGATGCCGAAGACCGTCCACAGCGGGCGCCGTGGTGAGCGGCCGGTCTCCCGGGCGCGCCGGCGCAACAGCGTCACGACCGCGAGCGCCGGGAAGAGAAACAGGTAGGGGTAGGCGACCTTGTTGATGATCGGTTCGGTCGTCGGGGAGACGTCGAGGATCGGCCAGTCCGTCGGGTAGTGCAGGAGTCCGGGGTTCATCGCCGCGGACGAGGTCCAGTTCGCGAACGTGTCGGCGAACGCGCCCATGACGAACAGGCCGGCGAGCACCGGGAACGCGGGGTGCAGGCGGGCGTTCCGGCGCGACCAGACGGTGAAGTACGCGAGGAACGACGTGGTGGCGATCAGCGTCGCGATCTGGACGGTGGAGATCCAGTGGTCGTAGCCCCACAACTGTGGCCACGACTCCGCCGGCCGGTCGGCGAGGATCCGGCCCTCGGGGCCCTTCTTCGCCGTGATCAGGATCGTGAGGACGAGCGCGCCGGCCGCGGCGGCCCCGAGAATCAGGCGCGGTCGGGGGACCGGGCGTCGGGTGACGTCCGGGCGTACCTCTTCGGCGAGGACGGCCACCGGACGAGCGTCCTCCAACACTGACGAATCTGTCAAGATGTCAGTAATTGTGGACGGGCAGGTCGGGCGGCAGAATGGGCGCCATGAACGAGGGCTACGACCCCCAGGTCGTCATCGACAACAGCACCGGTGGCCTCTCGATGGCCGTCATCCTCGTGCTCATGGCGGTCGCCGGCATCGGCGGCTACATGCAGTACGTGGGCGCGATCCGGCGTGGGGCGCGAGACCGGCAGTACTGCATCCCGCTGGTGACGAACCTCTGGAACTTCGCGCACGACGTGACGTTCGTGCTGAGTTTCGAGTCCTGGTACGACGACGAGAACGAGCTCTGGATCCTCAAGCTCTTCTGGGTCGGGCTGATCGTGTTCTCGCTCATGGAACTCGTGGTGATCTCGCACATCATCCGGTACGCGCGCGAGGACCTCTGGGGCGCCGGCTGCAGCGTGCCGCGGGCGATCGCGATCTACTCGGCGATGCAGGCCTTCGTGTTCGGGATCTTCTGGTGGTTCCAGGGGATCACCGACGATCCGCTGGAGTACTACGGCCTGACGACGACCGTGATCATGGCGTCGGCGTTCAACATCTCGATGATGCGGTCGCGCGGCGACCGGCGCGGGATGAGCGAGTTCATCCTGTGGGGTTATCTGACGCTCTCGTGCGGGTTCTGGCCCTGGATGATGGTCTCCGACCCGGACCACTTCACCCACCCGGTCTACATCCTGATCGCGGTCGGGAACATCGCGATCGACATCGTCTCGATCGCCTACTACCGCAGCCTTCCCGAGTACGCGCCGCCGGCGTCCGAGCGTCCGGCGGAGCGGGAATCGGTGCCTACCGGGTGATTCGTCCGATCTGAGCGGGCGTCAGTCAGGCGCCTCACAGCTGGTCTCGCTCAGGTCGGCCGCTCCGGTGTCCGAAGAGAGTCGCAACTGCCGATTCTCGATGACACCGGGGGATCCATGCGTGCCCGCGCGCCGCGGCTGTTGGCCGCCTTCGCTCTGACGTTCTCGCTGTTCGGGGGGACCCTCGGGGCGACTGTGGTCACCGCCGAGCCCGCCGAGGCGCGCAGCATGAGCATCAAGGAGCAGCGGCGCGCGATCGTCAAGAAGACGAACAAGATCCGCAAGGCCCACGGGTGCCGGGCGCTCAAGGTCCGGCCGAAGCTGAACCAGGCCGCCCAGCGCCACGCCAAGGACATGTCCCGCAAGCGGTACTTCAGCCACACGTCCAAGGACGGCACGAGCTGGGTCACCCGCATCCGCCGGACCGGCTGGCGGCAGCCCGGCGGCGAGAACATCGCCCGCGGGTACTACAGCGCGTCCTCGGTCATGTCGGCCTGGATGCACTCACCCGGCCACCGGCGGAACATCGTCAACTGCCAGTTCCGGAACATCGGCGTCGGGTACGTGAAGTCCGGCAACTACTGGGTCCAGGACTTCGGGTACTGACCCGCTCCGGCCATGCCGTAAACTCCCCGCGTCGGGGAGCTCGCTCCCCGTCCGCCGCCTTAGCTCAGTCGGCCAGAGCAGCTCACTCGTAATGAGCAGGTCGTCGGTTCGATTCCGACAGGCGGCTCCACCAGGGCTTTTACCCTTGCAGCAGGACCTCGCGGAGCCGGTCCAGCCCCTCGGGGCCGACCCCCGCGGCCGCCCGGTAGGCCTCGATCGAGCCGTGCTCGGCCGGCAGCCGGTCCCGGGCGCCGTCCAGGTACAGGAGCACCGCGATCACCAGGCCGCCGTCGGCAGGCACTCCGAACTCTCTAACGTCAGCGGAATCGCGCGCTATAGCGCACGATCCCGCTGACGTTACGGGGTCTCGGGCGCGGCAGTACGGTCATGCCGTGGCGTTGACGCGGGAGCAGATGGCGGCCCGGGCGGCGGCGGAGCTGCGGGACGGCTGGTACGTCAACCTGGGCATCGGGTTGCCGACGCTCGTGCCGAACTACGTCGCCGACGACGTCGAGCTCGTACTGCACTCGGAGAACGGCATCCTCGGGGTGGGCCCGTACCCGCGGGAGGACCAGCTCGACCCGGACCTCATCAACGCCGGCAAGGAGACCGTCACCGTCCGGCCGGGGGCGACGTTCTTCGACTCCGCGCTGTCGTTCGGGATGATCCGCGGCGGCAAGATCGACGTCGCGATCCTCGGTGCCATGCAGGTCTCCGCCGCCGGTGACCTCGCCAACTGGATGGTCCCGGGCAAGCTCGTCAAGGGCATGGGCGGGGCGATGGACCTCGTCCACGGCGCGAAGCGCGTCCTCGTCCTGATGGAGCACGTCGCGAAGGACGGCTCGTACAAGATCGTGAACGAGTGCTCGCTCCCGTACACCGGGCGCCGCGTCGTCCACCGGGTGATCACCGACCTCGCGGTCCTCGACGTCACCCCCGACGGGCTGGTTCTCCGCGAGACCGCGCCGGGCGTCACCGTCGACGAGGTCCGGGCGAAGACCGAACCCGACTTCGCCGTCGCGCTCACCCCGTAGCGCTGTCAAGAAAGGGTGACACCCCTTACTCCGCAGTAAGGGGTGTCGGCGCCCTTCTTGACACGGCGGGGGCCGGTTGGGCTACTCGTTCTCGACCCCGAAGTAGGACTGGTACGGGGCGAAGGCGGCGCGTTCGTAGGCGATGGCCTGGTCGGAGCCGAGCTCGTAGCTGTGGCGCCGGAACGGGGTGCTGGCCTGGTACTCGGCCATCGCGGCGCGGCCGGCGTCGGTGAGTTCCATGTCGAAGGTGGCGTAGATCCGCTCCACGACGCCGAGCGGGTCGTCGCGGAACTCGGGGAACTGAACGTTCATCAGTTGATCCTTCGGGACCACGCCGCCGGTGATCCACTGGATCGGCATGCAGAGCATGCCGTTCACCATCTGCGCGTTGGTGTGCTGCTCGAAGGCGCCGTCCTTGAGCGGGTGGTCGCTGCGGGCCCAGTTCATCGTGCCGACGAGGTCGACGAGCGACGCGAGAGCCTTCACCGGGTCGCGGTGCATGTAGACGAGGTTGGCGTCCGGGTAGACCTGCAGGACCGCGGGCAGCTCGAGCGTCGCGAACGGGGACTTCCACACCCAGCGCTTGCCGGGCTTGCGCCACTGCAGCATCTGCAGCAGGCGCTTCTCCTCGCGGTAGTTGATCGTCGGGTCCTGGCCGAACATGTAGCCCATGTAGCTCGGAACCTGGCCGACCACGGCGGACAGCCACGCCGGCGAGCGGAACGTGATCGAGTGCAGCAGGATGTTCTCCTGCGCCTCCCAGCTCGCGAAGACCTGCATGCCCGTGACCTCCGGGACGATGCGGTTCACCATCGTGACCATCGGGTCGAGCGCGGCGATGCGCGGGTCGGTCTCGTAGGTCGCGGTCTCCGGCGGCGGGCAGGGCGCGATGCTCTCCCAGGTGCGCAGGACGCGGTTGTCGGGGTCCGCGCTCATCAGCTGGTGCAGCGCGGTCGAGCCGCACCGGCCCTGACCGATGATCAGCAGCGGAGCGACGATCTCCTCGTCGTTGATCTCCGGGTGCTCCTTGAACACCTGGGCGACCTGGAGCCGGGCGCACAGCGCGTTGAGGATGTCGTTGCGGGCCATCAGGCGGCCGAGCGGGTTGAGCTCCGCCTCCTCCTCCAGCGCCTGAATCAGGACGCGGAACGGCTCACGCCAGGCGCCGTCGTTGAACTCGTCGTCGAAGTCCGACAGGCCGGTCCGGGCCATCGCCGAGTTCAGCAGCGACGCCTCGTCGAGCGGCACACACCCGACCATGTCGAGGTGGCCGAGCTCGGTGTTCAGCGTCGTCACCCACTCCGGGCGCTCACGGGGAACCCAGTGCGAGCGGCGGTCGGCGTCGGAGGAGTAGTCGGTCATGAGGGGGGCTCCAAAGGTTGGGACGACGGGTGAGGGATCGTCAGGTCACTGGGCGACGAGGCGGGCGGCCTCGGTGCGTCGACGTTCGATCGCGGCCGCCCGCTGCTTGGGCGTGCAGCGCGGGCTGTCGGCAGGTAGCAGGTTCGGCAGGTCCGCGGCCTTGACGACGCGCAGCTCGGGGACCGTCGTGTCGGCGGGCGAGCGGTAGTTCCGCATCACCACGGTGCCCTCACGACGTCCGCAGGTGTCGAGCCAGTTCGGCACGCCGGGGTCGCTCAGGCTGACGACGATGCGGACCTTGCCGTCCGCGTCGACGTTCGCGCGGTTCATGTTCAGGTCGGTCTGGTGGTTCAGGTAGTCGAGCGGACGCGACCAGACGTCGCCGACCTGGAAGCTCCAGTACGCCGAGACCGGGACGTCCCACTCGATGAGCAGGGCCTCGTCGGGTTCGATGCGGAAGGCGGCGGGGACGTAGACCGTCGAGCGGCTGCCGATCAGCGAGTCCTTGACCTCGGCACCCGGCATGGTCGCCCAGGTGTTCACGCCACCCGCGCGGGCGGCGTAGAGCGTGTGCAGCCCGATCGTGAACGCGTTGACCAGGTAGCGGACGAGGTGCGCCGCGGCGGCGATCGACTCCGCCGCCTCGGCCGTCGGATCGGTGACCTCGGGAGCCGGGGTCGCGGAGGTGAACTCGAAGCCGCCGAGGTCGTCGGTCCAGTTGCCCAGAATGCGGCGCATCACGAGCCAGTTGAACGCGGAGTCGGAGTCGAGGCGGATCCAGTTGCCCGGGTGCTCCTGCGCACTGAAGACCAGATCGATCGTGCCGTCGGGGTTCGCGGCGAAGTCGTCGTAGTCGTAGTTGCCGATCTCCTTGGACTCCGGATCGCCGAGGCACTTGTTGTGCACCTGCGTCAGCCAGAGCTTGCTCTCCCCGCGGCGGATGCGTGCGGAGTAGGTCCGCCGGCCGTCGAGGAACAGGCCGGTGTACTTGAAGTCCTGGATCGGTTGGCCCAGTGCGAGCAGGTTGTCGTGCCAGGTCGAGTGGTTGAACACCCGCGGGTGCTCCATGTACCGCCGCGGGGCGACCGCGATGTTGTACGCCATCGCCTGCGCCTCCAGCAGCGACTGGTACGCCGCACCCCGCTGGGCCGGGTCGTTCCGGAAGCGGTCGGTGTTCTCGATCGCCGCCCGCACGTCCTCCGCGGTGGAATGCCAGAGCTCCCACGCGGCCTTCAGCGCAGCGTCTGCCGAGAAATCAGTCACGACCAGCCCTTTCGTCGGGGGTTGTGGAGTGAGAGCCAGGTCACTACGGTACAAACCGAGCGCTCGGTCGGTAAAGACCCTGGAGGAGATTCGTGACGCTGACTCATCTGCAACGTCTGGAGGCGGAGAGCATCGCGATCCTGCGGGAGGCGGTGGCGGAGTCGCAGCGGCCGGTGATGCTCTACTCCATCGGCAAGGACTCGGCGGTGATGCTGCACCTGGCCCGGAAGGCGTTCGCGCCGGGGCGGTTGCCGTTCCCGTTGCTGCACGTGGACACGACGTGGAAGTTCCGGGCCATGTACGAGCTCCGGGACCGGGCGGCCGCGGCGGCGGGCGCGGAGTTGATCGTGCATGCGAACCCGGAGTGTGTGCGGCTGGGGATCAATCCGTTCGACCACGGCTCGGCGATGCACACCGATCTGTGGAAGACCGAGGGTCTGAAGCAGGCGTTGGAGGCGGGGCGCTTCGACGTGGCCTTCGGTGGAGCGCGCCGGGATGAGGAGAAGTCGCGGGCCAAGGAGCGCGTCTTCAGCGTCCGGACCAAGGACCACCGCTGGGACCCCAAGCAGCAGCGCCCCGAGCTCTGGCGGCTCTACAACTCCCGCGTGCACCCGGGCGAGAGCGTGCGCGTCTTCCCGCTCTCGAACTGGACCGAGCTCGACGTCTGGCAGTACATCGGGCGGGAGAACATCGAGATCGTGCCGCTGTACTTCGCGGCCGAGCGTCCGGTGGTCGAGCGGGACGGGACGCTGATCATGGTCGACGACGACCGGTTCCGGTTCCGGGACGGCGAGAAACCGACGATGCGCAAGGTGCGTTTCCGGACCCTGGGCTGCTACCCGCTCTCGGGCGCCGTCCCCTCCGAGGCGGACAGCCTGACCGGGATCGTGCAGGAGATGTTGCTGACCACCACGTCCGAGCGGCAGGGGCGGCTGATCGACCACGACTCGAAGGCGTCCATGGAGAAGAAGAAGCAGGAGGGGTACTTCTGATGGGCACCCCGCTGACCAACGCGACGCAGAACGCCGACCTGGACCTCGCGGCCACCGACATCGAGGCCTATCTGCACCGGCACGAGCACAAGACGCTGTTGCGGTTCATCACCTGCGGGTCGGTGGACGACGGCAAGTCGACCTTGATCGGGCGGCTGCTGTACGAGTCGCAGCAGATCTTCTCCGACCAGCTCGAGGCCGTCACCGCGGACAGCCGGACGATGGGCACGCAGGGCGGCGAGCTCGATCTCGCGCTTCTGGTCGACGGTCTGGCGGCCGAGCGGGAGCAGGGCATCACGATCGATGTCGCCTACCGGTTCTTCAGCACCGACAAACGCAAGTTCATCGTCGCCGACACCCCCGGGCACGAGCAGTACACCCGGAACATGGTCACCGGCGCCTCGACCGCGGACCTCGCGGTGATCCTCGTCGACGCCCGCAAGGGGGTGCTGACGCAGACCCGCCGGCACTCCTACCTGGTCTCCCTGCTCGGGATCCGCCAGGTCGTGCTCGCGATCAACAAGGTCGACGCCATCGACTACGACCAGGACCGGATCGCGGCGATCGACGCCGACTACCGCGAGTTCGCGGCGAGCATCGGCCTGGAGAACGTGACGACGATCCCGACCTCCGCCCTGCTCGGCGACAACATTCTGACGCAGTCTCAGAACATGCCCTGGTACGACGGTCCGACCCTGCTCGGGCACCTCGAGAACGTGCCGGTCCCGGACCTCACCGCCGAGGCGGCCTTCCGCATGCCGGTCCAGACCGTCATCCGCCCGGACCTGGACTTCCGCGGCTTCGCCGGGCAGCTCACCGCCGGACGGATCCGCCCCGGCGACGAGGTCCGCGTCCTCCCGGGTGGCCAGACCACCACCGTCGCAGGGATCCACACCCTCGACGGCGAGCTGCCCGAGGCCGAGGCCGGCCAGTCGGTGACGCTTACGCTGGCCGACGAGATCGACGTCAGCCGGGGCGACGTGCTCGCCGCCGCGGGGAATCCGCCGGAGGTGGCCGACCAGTTCGAGGCCGACGTCGTCTGGATGGCCGAGGAGCCGCTGGTGCCCGGTCGGCACTACCTGCTCAAGATCGGCACCCGCACGGTCGGTGCGACGGTGTCACCGCCGAAGCACCGCGTCGACGTCAACACCCTCGCCCACGTCGCCGCGAACACCCTTGAGCTCAACGAGATCGGCGTCGCGACGCTGACCCTCGACCGGGCCGTGCCGTTCGAGCCGTACACGCAGGACCGCAACCTCGGTGGCGGGATCCTGATCGACCGGCTGACCAACAACACCGTCGGGGCGGTGCTGCTGCACTTCGCCCTGCGGCGTTCGACGAACGTGCACTGGCAGGCGGTCGACGTCGACCGCGAGGCCCGTGCCTCGCTCGCCGGCCACCGCCCGCGCGTCGTCTGGTTCACCGGCATCTCCGGCGCCGGCAAGTCGACGCTCGCGAACCTGGTCGAGCGTCGCCTGCACGCCGACGGCGTCCGCACCTACCTGCTCGACGGCGACAACGTCCGCCACGGCCTGAACAAGGACCTCGGGTTCACCGACGCCGACCGCATCGAGAACATCCGCCGCGTCGGCGAGGTCGCCTCGATGATGGCCGACGCCGGGATCGTCGTCCTCGTCTCGCTGATCTCACCCTTCGCCGAGGAGCGTGACCAGGTCCGCGCGAAGCTGGCCGAGGGCGAATTCGTCGAGGTCTACGTCGACACCCCGTTCGAGGTCGCCGCGGCCCGGGACCGCAAGGGCCTGTACCGCAAGGCCGCGCAGGGCGAGCTGCCGAACCTGACCGGGACCGGCTCGGCCTACGAACCGCCCGCGGATCCGGAGGTCCACGTCCGGACCACCGAGGTCGACGCCGAGACCGCGGCGACGCAGGTCGTCGACTACCTGAACCGGACGGGGCTGCGCCCGTGACCGAGCCCATCACGACCGAGGCGCCCGCCCCGCGCGTCAAGCGGGTCCGCGACGCCGTGGCGACGGAGAAGCGGATCCTCGACACGGCCGAGGAGATGTTCGCCCGGCGCGGGCTCGATGCCGTCACCACCAAGGAGATCGCGGCCGGTGCCGGCGTCGCCGTCGGCGCGCTGTACCACCACTTCGCGAGCAAGGACGCGATCTACGCGGCGGTGGTGGAGCGGGCCTTCGGCGGCAGTTCGGTGATCCCGCCGGAGACCCGGGATCCGGCACGGTCGGCTCGGGACCGGCTCGAACTGCTGCTGACCTGGTACCTGCAGGCACTGGTGGACAACGAGATCTTCCGGGGCCTGCTGAACCGTGAGGTGCTCACCCCCCGGTCGAACATGCCGCAGTTGCTCGACCGTGGACTGTTCGCCGAGCCGCTCTCGTTGTTCTCCGAGATCCTGCGCGAGATCGACCCCGACCTGGACGCCGAGCTCGCGATGGCGTCGACGTTCGCGCTGCTGTTCGGGCTGACGAACCTGCGCTCGCTCTCGGGCTCCTACCCCGCCGTCCAACGACTGGCCACGGCGGAACAGATTGCCGCCCACACCGTGCGACTGGTGCTCGACGGATTGACCTGATGCCCCCTCAGGTCGTCGCACCGCACCACTGCTCCAGGAGGACGCATTGATGTTGAAACTCCGAACCCGCCAAGTCGCGGCGGCGGCGCTGATCGGCGCCCTCGCCCTCGCCGCCGGCTGCGGCAACCGCGTACCGCACGAGCAGGTCGCCGCTGTCGGCAACGGCTACGGTCCCGTCGACGCACAGTCCGACAACGCCGCCGGCGCGCCGGTCGCCCCCGGCGCGGTCCCGGGCGCCGACGCCGGTGCCGGCGTCGCCCCGGGCGTCGCCGTGCCGGGCGCAGGCCCGACCGCGGCTCCGGGGTCGAGCTCCGGGACGGGTGACACGCCGGCCCAGCCCGGGTCCCCGACCGCGCCGCGACCGGGCGCCGGCCAGAACCCCGCGCAGCCGGGCGGGGCGGCGGGCGGCGGCAGCAAGCCGTGCACGACGCCGCTGAAGCCGATCGTCCTCGGGCAGACGCTCGCGACCTCCGGCCTGGTCGGCGCCTCGATCTCGGGCCTGCGGACCGGCCTCGCCGTCTGGGCCAAGGAGGTCAACGCACGCGGTGGCGTGCAGTGCCACCCGATCCAGCTGATCCAGCTCGACGACGCCTCGGACCCCGCGCGCGTCGCGTCGAACTGGAACACGCTGGTGAAGGACCGCGGCGCGGTCGCCGTCGTCGGCGCCGGCGTCCCGATCGCGATCGCGGCCCTGCGAACGGCCGCCGAACGCGACAAGGTGCCGGTCGTCGGCGGTGACGTCGTTGCCGGCGACTGGACCCAGAGCCCGTACCTGTTCCCGCCCGGCGCGGCCCCGCTCACGGCGAACGACGGCGCCCTCGTCCAGGCCGCGCGCAACGCGCAGGGCGCGCCGAAGACCGGTCTCTTCTACTGCGTCGAGGCGTCGATCTGCTCGGCGATCAAGAACGGCTTCCAGCGCAGCACCGAACTGGCGAAGGCCGCGCTCGGCCCGATCCAGGCGGTCTCGCTGACCCAGCCGGACTTCACCTCCGAATGCCAGACGATGAAGTCCGCCGGGGTGAACACGCTCTTCCTCGGCCTCGACGGGTCGGCGATCATCCGGGCGGTCCGCTCGTGTGCGTCGCTGAACTACTTCCCGACGATCGCCACCGGAGCCGTTGGCGTCAGCGCCGCCGTGGCGGCCGACCCCGGCGTCCAACGCAACTCCATGTATCTCGGCAACGGCGTCGTGCCGTTCATGACCACCGACACCCCCGGCATCCGTGCGTTCCACGACGCGTTTGCCCGCTTCGCCCCCTCCGCGAAGGAGGAGCAGCAGGCCCTGCTGGGCTGGACCGCGGGGAAGCTGTTCGAGGCCGCGCTGGCCAAGGTTTCCGACCAGGCTCGTGCGGGCGACGTCAGCACCGCCCGCATTCTCGAAGGGCTGTGGAAGCTGAAGAACGAGAAGCTCGACGGCCTCAGCCCCGGCGCCACGTTCGCGAAGGGATCCACGGCCAAGGCGCTCGAGTGCTACTACCCGATCAAGCTCGACACCAAGGGCTTCTCCGCCCCCGCCGGCTCCAAGGTGGAGTGCTTCGGCAAGGGTTGACCCCGGCGTTTCGGTGTCACGAAAGGGTGACACCCCTTACTGCGGAGTACGGGGTGTCACCCTTTTTCGATGGCTCTCTGAGGCTGTGTCAGTTCCGCGGGTCAGGCGCGGTAGTCGAGCACGCGCCAGATGATGTCGGTCATGCCGGCGGCGGCGGCGTCGACGCGGGACGGGTCGCGCAGGATCTGGTGGCACGAGCGCTCGAACATCCAGGTGAACAGCTCGGCGATCATGTCGGGGTCGGGAGACTGGCCCGGCCGGCTCTCCCAGCGTCGGCGGAACTGCTCGGCGGCCTTCTCGGTGACCTCGCCCATCGAGGTCTTCCAGATGGTGGCCATGGCGGCGTCGTACTCGGCGACCTCGATGATCGCGGCGAGGACGCCCCAGTTCTCCGCCCACTGGCCGACGATCGTCCGCATCAGCAGGTGCACGGACTCGCGGGTCAGCTTGGGGTCCGCGAGCACCTCGGCGCCGATCTGGTCGCGCCAGGCGACCTGGTCCTCGGCGAGCGCCGCCATCAGCTCGGACTTGTCCTTGAAATGGAGGTAGAACGTCGCGCGGCCCATCCCGGCCTCCGCGACGATCTGGTCCACCCGCAGCGTGGCGACGGGAGCGCCGCCGGCCAGCAGGCGCTTCGTCGCCTCCAGAAGGTCGCTGCGCGTCGCGGGCCCCGTGCGACGTCGGTCCGTGCGGGGGCGCGCCGGCGAACTCATCGAACCTCCACGAATCGGGTCGAAGCCGCCCAAAGGCTTGACCGCTCCCAATTAGATAGACATAGTGTCTGTCTATCAAGTGACGCGGCCCACCACAAGGCGTACGTCGTTTCCCGAAACTTATGAGGAGGCCCCGGCATGGCCACCACACACCTGCCGCCGCGCAGTGGCCTGGACGCCTCGCGTCCGGTAGCGCCGACGGCGCCGAAGCGGATCCGTCCCATCACCTGGTGGGCGGCGCTCGGCTTCGGCTTCCTCGCCTTCGCGGCGTACTTGATCGTCGCGTGGCTGGTGGCCGGCGAGCCGCACCGCGTCGGCACCGGCGAGACCCCGCTGCCGACGTGGATGAAGATCTGCCTGAGCGTGCAGCAGTACGGCCTGTTCGCCGGGATGCTCGCCCTGATCCTGTTCAAGGCGGTCCTTCCCTTGCGCCGGACCGGGTCGGTCCCGCTCGACGGTCTGATCGTCATCTCGTTCTCGTTGATGTGGTGGTCCGACCCGCTCTACAACTACTTCTCTCCGGGCTTCAACTACAACACGTACTTCATCAACGCCGGCTCGTGGATCGGGCACACCCCCGGCTGGATGTCGCCGAACGCGGAAGAGATCCCGCAGCCCCTGCTCTGGCTGCCCGGCGTCTACACCTGCGCGTTCTTCCTGATGGTCCTGATCGTCACGACGCTCATGCGTAAGACCCGAGAGCGGTACCCGAGCATGAGCGCCATCGGGCTGTGCGCGGTCGCGTTCATCCCGATGATGGTCGTCGGCACGATGTGGGAAGCGGCCTTCATGGTCATGGGCTCGCACCAGTACGGCGCGAGCATCAGCTGGCTGACGCTGAACCACGGCAACTACTACGGCTTCCCGGTCTACCAGGGCATCACCGCGAGCCTGCTCTACACGAGCTGGGGTGCGCTGCGGTTCTTCCGCGACGACCAGGGGCGTTCGTTCGCCGAGGCGGGCATCGACCGCCTGAGCGTGTCCAAGCGGGTCAAGGGCGCGATGCGTTTCTTCGCGGTCTCGGGCGCGATCACCGCGATCTTCTTCGTCTTCTACCACCTGCCGAACGCGCTGATCTCGCAGCGCGGCGACGCGTGGCCGCAGGACGTCCAGGAGCGGTCGTACTTCATCAACGGCTACTGCGGTGCCGGCACGGATGTCGCCTGCCCGAACCCGGATCTGCCGATCCCGCGGGGCGAGTCGTCCCTGCGCGTCGGCCCCGACGGCAAGCTCGTCGTCCCCGACGGCACGACCATCCCGGTCGCCCCGGCGGTGAAGACGCAGTGACGACCCGCAGCCACCGGCGCCGTCCGCGGCGCCTGCGGCGAGCAGCGACCGGCGCGGCGGCGGTGTCCACCGCCGCGCTGGTCACGCTGCTCCCGACGAGCAGTGCACTCGGTTCCGCCACGGCGGAGCCGAGCAGCACCACGACGCTGAGCGCGTACCACGGACAGGCCTCCGCCAACGCTGCCTACTTCCTGGCCGCGCTGCCGCGCTTCCTCATCATCGAGAACCTCGTGAACGGCGGCGGTCCGACTGCCCAGGCCGCGCTGAACTCCCTGGGGTCCAGCACCGGCTTCGCGTCGTTCCCGTACCCCGGCGACCTCGCCATCGCGGCGCCCGGTCTGGCGGGCACGCTGTCGGGCAAGCCCGTCCCCACCTATCCGTTCGTCGTGACCAGCCAGTACCCGAGCGCCCAGGAAGTGAGCCTGGACCAGCCGGGGTACCACCTCGACTCGGTCGCGCGCGAGCGCGAGGCGCGCTCGGTCGCGCAGGCCGGCGCACGCCTCGCGCCGAGCGCCGATGAGGCTGGTGCCTTCGCGACCGCCGAGGTCGTCCGCACGGCGGAGAACTTCGTCTCCGCCGCGGAGTCGCGGCTCGACCTGCAGCTCGGTGTCGTGGCGATCCACGGCGCGGTCTCCCGCGCCGAGGTAGCCATCGACAACGCGGGCAAGGTCGTCCGCACTTCCGACTTCAAGGTCTCGAGCCTCTCCGTGAACGGCGTCGGCGTGGCCGTCACGGAGGAAGGTGTCAGCCTCATCGGGTCGGTGCACCCGGCGCAGAAGTCCCTGACGGTCGGCAACACGACGATCCGTTATGTGGAGGCATCCAGCACCGAGGACTCCGTGCTAGCTCCGGGTCTGCAGATCTCCACGCCCATGGACGTCCCGGCGCCGGTGGGGCGCACCGTGGTCACCGACTTCGTCATCGGCCGGTCCTTCGCTCAGGCGACCGGGAGCTCCGCTCCGGCCGTCGGCAGCACCGCGGGCAGCACGGACAACAGCGCTTCCGGTCTCGCGGCTCCAGTGTCCACGGTGGGCGGCGTCGACAACGTCGCCGCCGCGCCGGTCATCCCGGGCGTCGGCACCGGCGTCCTGCCGACGGGGGTCGCGCCGGTCACCCCGCCGGGTACGCAGGCCTTCGCCCTGGCCAACACGCAGCCGGGCGCAGTGTCGCTCCCGTCTCTGGGCGCCTACCCGTACATCGCGGGTGGCGCCCTTCTTTTTGTCCTCGTCAGCGTCGGAACGCGTTGGGTTGTGGGAGTGAGACGTTCATGGAGCTGATCCCCTGGTTCACGTTGCAGTGGGACCGCATCGTCGGAGCCGTCCTCGTGCTGCTCGGTGCCGTCGTCCTGATCGCCGGGTGGATCGGCGCCAGCGGCGAGGTCTACATCGCCAACCAGTTGCCCTACTTGCTCTCCGGCGGGCTGGGCGGCCTCGCCCTGATCGGCGTCGGCGCCACGCTCTGGTTGTCCGCCGACCTCAGCGACGAGTGGCGGACGCTCGACCGCCTCGACCCCGCGCGCGGCACGGAGTCCGACGCGGCGCTGGCCGAGCGCGTGCGGGAGCTCGAGCTCCACGTCTCGCACCTGTCCGGCCTCCTGAACGGGGCGGCCCAGCACGAGCGGGTGCGTACGTGACCTCTCGGGACGGACGGCCGCGGCCGGCCCTGTTCGCCGGCCTGATCGCCGTGGGCCTGGTGCTGATCGGCCTGTCCTGGGTCACCGCGAGCGGTGAACTGCGGTACGAGGACCAGTTGACGGCGCTGAACGTCGGCATCGTCGGCGAGATCGTGGTGCTCGCATCCTGCGCGGGCTATCTCGTGCTGTACCGACGGACCGTGCGGCGACGCGTCCAGCGCGTCCAGCGGGTGCGAGGCGCCGACGTCGAGGCGCTCGGATGAACGAGTACCTGCCGTTCATCGTCATCGGCATCGTGTCCGGGTCGGTCTACGGCCTGGCCGGCGTCGGTCTCGTCCTGACCTACCGCACCTCCGGGGTGTTCAACTTCGCCCACGGGGCGATGGCGACCGCGGGTGCGTACCTGTTCTACGAACTGCAGGTCCGCAACGACATCCCGTGGCCGATCGCCATGGTCATCTGCGTCGTCGGGCTCGGTGCGACGCTCGGTGTCCTGCTGGAGTTGCTGGCCCGCCGCCTGACGCGGGCCCCCGTCGCGGTCGTGGTGGTCGCGACCATCGGTCCGCTGCTGATCATCCAGGCCATCGCCACGATCCGGTACGGCGCGGCGACGTTCACGACCGAGGACTTCCTGCCGACGAACACGTTCCACCTCGCGGTGGACATCGGCTACGACCAGCTGATCATCACCTGCGTCGGTGTGGCCGTCAGTGCCGGTCTCGCGGTGCTGCTCACGCGGACCCGACTCGGCATCGCGATGCGAGGGGTTGTCGACGACCCCGAGCTGATCGAGATGACCGGCTTCGACGCCGCGCAGGTGCGGCGCCTGGCCTGGATGATCGGCGGCGGCGTCGCGGTCCTGTCCGGCGTGCTCATCGCGCCGACGTTCGGCCTCGACCCGATCCGCCTCACGGCGCTCGTCGTCCAGGCCTTCGGAGCGGCGGCGATCGGGCGGTTCCGCAATCTGCCCTGGACCTTCGCCGGCGGCCTGATCATCGGCGTCCTCGCGGCGCTCGGGCAGAAGTACGCCGCGTCCCACCCGCAGTTCCAGGGTCTCCCGTCGAGTGTGCCGTTCATCGTGCTGTTCGGTGTCCTGCTCGTCGTCGGACGCCGCGGGCTGCCGACGGCCCCGCTGGTCCGCCGCCCCCAGTTGGAGCGGTTCACCGCCCCGCCGAAGGGTGTCAGCGTCACGGCCGGGATCGCCGCCCTCGCCGTGGTGATTGTTCTGCCGGACCTGGTGGGGACGAAGCTGCCGGTCTACATCAACGCCGTCGGCTTCACGATCATGTTCCTGTCGCTCGGTCTGCTGGTGAAGGTCGCCGGTCAGGTCTCCCTGTGCCACGCCGCGTTCGTCGCGGTCGGCGCGGTCGCATTCAGCCGCCTCAGCGTGGACGCCGGGCTGCCCTGGTTCCTCGCGCTGCTCGGCGCCGGCCTGATCACGCTGCCGATCGGGGTGATCCTCGCCCTGCCGGCGATCCGCCTGTCGGGGATCTATCTCGCCCTGGCGACCTTCGGCTTCGGCGTCCTGCTGGAGAACCTCGTCTACCGGTCCTCGTGGATGTTCGGGGTCAATGCCCGGCGCGACGCGCCGCGGCCGGACCTTCCGGGCGTCGGCGTGGCCGACGACCGGCAGTACTTCTACGTCGCGGTCGGGGTTCTGCTGGCCTGCATCGTGGCCATCGTCGTCCTCCAGAGGTCCCGGCTCGGCCGACTACTCCGCGCCCTCGCGGACTCGCCGCTGGCGCTGTCCACCTACGGCACCGGGACGACGACGACCCTCGTCCTGCTGTTCGCGATCTCCGCGTTCTTCGCCGGCGTTGCCGGTGCGGTCATCGCAACCGGCGCGCAGGCGGCGGGTGCGGGCGGCCTCGGCTCGCTGCAGTCGCTGCTGTGGGTCGCGGTCCTCGCCATCACCGGCAATCAGCTGATCCGGTCGTCGGTCCTCGCGGCCGGGCTGCTGACCGTCATGCCGTCCTACCTGCCCGACGACTCGGGCAACTACCAGACGGCCGCGTTCGGCGCGCTGGCCATCGTCGCGGCGTTGGTGGCGGCCAGTCAGATCGACGTCGTCGAGCGGATCAAGAGCAGCTTGATCGCTCCGGCCCGGCGCGCGGGATCAAATCGGCGCACGGTGCGCACCCTCGACCGGAACTGGCGTTCGCCGCGTTCCGCCCGGCGTGCCGACGCCCTACGTCCTCACCCTCAGCACGATCAGAAGGAGCTCGTCGATGTCTCGCAGTAGGTCCGGTCGCGTTTCGCGGAGCGCGGTGACGCTGCTCGCCCTGGCGCTGGCCGCCTCGCTCACCGGGTGCGGAAACCGCAACCCCGAGGCCGAGGTCGCTGCCGCCGCCGGCGTCGGCGCCGTCAGTGCACCGCCGGCCGTCGCGGACCCGGGTGCGGGCGTCTCGGGCGCGGCGGCCGACGCTCCCGCGGGTGGTGTCGCCGGCCCGGCCGCGGCGCCCGCTGCCGGCGCACCGGCGGCGGGTGGTGCGGCGGCCCCCGCGACCGCCGGGACGAACACCGGCACCAAGCCGGCCGCCGGTGCCGGTACGGCCGCAACGGCCGGCGCCGGCAACAGCGGCACCGCCAAGACCAACACCCCGAAGGTCGCCAACCTCAGCCCGATCAACGTCGGGCTCGTCGGCACCTTCTCCGGTCCGATCGGCGCGCTGGTCGGTGGGACCACCACCGGGGCGCGCGTCTGGGCCAGCCACGCGAACGCCAATGGCGGAGCGAACGGCCACCCGATCAACGTGCTGGTCGGTGACGACGGCGGCGACCCGGCCCGCTACAACTCGCTCGTCAAGGAGTTCGTGGAGCAGCGGAACGTCATCGCGTTCGTCCAGAACACCCTCGGCTTCGCTCCGGCGGGCAACAACGAGTACTTGAACGCGAAGAAGATCGTGACCTTCAGCTCCGAGGGCGGTCTCAACCAGTTCTACGAGAACCCCTACACGGTCACGGCGTTCCCGGCCGGCGACATGTTCGCCAAGGCCATCATCGGCGCGGTCGCGCAGGAGGCCGTGCGCGCCGGCAAGACGAAGGTCGCCTCGTTCGCGTGCAGTGACTTCAGCATCTGCGACCTGTTCGACGCGACGTGGAAGGACCCCGCCTACATGAAGTCCATCGGCCTCACGCCGATGATGGCGGCCCGGCCTTCGCTGACCCAGCCGGACTACACGGCCAACTGCCTCGCTGCCAAGCAAGCCGGCGCCGACCTGCTCGTCTTCGGGATGGACTCGGCCAGCATCGAGCGGTTCGCCTCGGACTGTGCGCGGCAGAACTACCGGCCGATGCTCGGCACGGGTGACATCGTCGTGAACGCCGGGCTGCCGAAGGCGGACGTCGTCGACGGCATCGTGATCGGCACGAAGATCGCGCCGTGGACGGCGACGAACGTCGAGGGCGTGCGGACCTTCATCGACGCGCTCGCTCGGTACGCCCCCGGTGTGGCGCCGGACGGC
This sequence comes from Sporichthya polymorpha DSM 43042, assembly GCF_000384115.1. Classification (NCBI taxonomy): domain Bacteria; kingdom Bacillati; phylum Actinomycetota; class Actinomycetes; order Sporichthyales; family Sporichthyaceae; genus Sporichthya; species Sporichthya polymorpha. Next base: position 1,246,257 of record NZ_KB913029.1, on the reverse strand, counting down.
AGCAACATCCTCGGCTGGGCGGCCGGTGCCTTCTTCGGCGCGGCCGCGGTGAACCTGCCGGCGGAGAACCCCACCGCGGCGGACGTCTTCAAGGGCGTCTACCAGATCAAGGGGGAGTCGCTCGGTGGCATGACGTACCCCCTCGACTTCACCAAGGGCAAGAGCGCCCCGAAGAAGCTGTGCTTCGGGATCGTCGTCGTCAAGGGCAAGAAGTTCACCCAGGGCCCGGGCCCGGCGTTGAACTGCCCCAAGGGCTGATCGCGGCGCACGAACGGAAGGAGTCGTCATGAAGATCGCCACGCGGTGCGGTGTCACCGCCGGGATGCTCGGAGTACTGCTGGGCAGCGCTCCCGTGGTCGCGGGGAGCGCGCAGGCCGCCGAGTTGCCGAACACGCCGGTGCCGACGACGGCGGCCGGACCCTGCCCCGCGGCGCGGGTGACCGGGTTCTCCGCGCTGCTGGACGCACTCTCGACCGGCTCCGTCGCGGGCCCGTCCGTGGTGTACGGCATCGCGCTCGCCGCGCTCTCGCAGCCGCTGCCGGACCCGCTCGGCACGGCGCAGGCCCAGTTCCTCGCCCAGGGTGCACAGGGCGTGCAGCAACTGCGCACCGAGGCACCCGGGTACATCGACCAGGTCCGGGCCGTGATCGCACCGTTCGCGGCGGGCAACGAGATGGCCAATCAGGGCGTGGACGCGTTCGCGGACGGTCTCGACGCACTCGCGGACACGGGCGGCAAGGCGATCGCTCCGGGTGACCTAACCCTCCGTCAGATCGCTGTCCTCGTGCGAACCGCCCGCGAGAATCCATCGACGCCGTGCTCGACGAACTCGATCGACTGAACCTGCTCGCCTCCGCGGTCGCGGGTCGCTCCCTCACGGTGGCCCCCGCGACCGGCGAGCGGGCCTGGACCGACGGCCGGACGATCTTCGTCCCGCCGACGGATCCGGCGCTCGTCGAGGCGACCGTGCTGACCCAGGCGGCGCTGATCGCGGCGGGGGGTCTCGACCTCGCGATGGTCAAGCGGCTGGCCGGGCACCGTCGGCTGCACCCCCGGTACCTCGCCCTCGAGGTGGCGCGGGCGGCGACCACGGTTCCGGTCCTGCCGCCCCGCGTCGCTGCTCGAATCGCGGGTGCCGTCCCCGGCCCCTGCTCCGCCAGCGCGGCGGAGTCGCTGGCCTGGGCGCAGGAGCGGCGGCGTCCGATCGCCGGACCGCCCCCGTGGTTCGGGGAACTGAGGCCGGGTCAGGTCCGGCGAGCCGCAGTTGCGGACTCTGGTTCGACTCCGATCTCGCCGGCGGACGACCTCCGCCTCGACGGGGGCGTTCCCGAACTCGACCCCGACGAGGCCGAGTCCTCGCGGGTCCTGGAGATGTTCTCCATGCCGGGGTCCAGCCCGCTGTCCTCGGTCTTCCGCAAGCTGCTCGGCATGGGCCGGTCGCCCGGCGAGGGTGGCGGCGGGGGCGGGGACAACTCGACCGGCGAGGACCGCGGGCCCGGACGGCCGGGCGAGCACGCCCGACGGCTCGCCGTGGCGTTGCCGGGGCGGGTCGTCGACAGCCGACCCGTCCCGCGGGGATCGCACTATCCCGAATGGGACGTCCGGAGGCAGGTGCTCCGGCCCGACCGCTGCGTCGTCGCCGAGTTCGACCCTCCGGAGGTGGAGCTCGACGGGTGTCCGCTCGTCGTGGAGGACCGCGCGCTGCGCCGACAACTCGCCGCGTTGGGCCACGCCGCCGAGTACCGCACGGGCCACGAGTCCGGCGACGTTCTCGACCTGAACGCACTCGTCGACCTGGTCGCCGACCGCGCGGCCGGGGACACCCGCGAGGCGCGCGTCTATGCGCAGCCGCGGCGGACCGGACGCGACCTCGGCGTTCTCGTCCTGCTCGACGCGACCTCGTCCAGCGCCGACTCCGTCGACGGCCGTCGCCAGTACGACGAGCACCGCCGGATCGTGGACGCCCTGACCGGGGCACTCGACCGGCTGGGCAACCCCGTCGCCGCGTTCGGGTTCCTGTCGGCGGGGCGGCAGGACGTCCGCTTCCTGCGTGTGAAGTCTTTCGCCGACCGTTACGACTCCGGCGCCCGGAAACGCCTGGCTCGCATCGAACCGCACGGCTTCACCCGTCTGGGCGCCGCGGTGCGCCACGCCACCGCCGTCCTGGAGCGCGAGGCGGGAACGACTCGACGTCTGCTGGTGATGGTCGGGGACGGCTTCCCCTACGAGTCGGACTACGAGGGCGACTACGCCGAGGCCGATTGCCGTCACGCGCTCCACGCGGCGATCGCCCGCGGCGTCGGCTGTGTGCGCATCAGCGTGGACGCCGGCCACGGCCCCGATCCCGCCGTGGACCGGATCTGGCAGGAGCTCCCGCAGGCCCGACTCGTCGACGCCGGGGCGCTGCCCGCCCACATCCGTCCGCTGTTCGCCCGGGCCGTCCGCACCGCTGCGGCCAGCCGACGTTCCATCCGCTCGGCCGAGGCTCCGGTCCCGGCCCGGCGGCGAGGAGGAGGAGTACGCGCATGACCCTGACCACGACGACCCCCACGCCGGCCCTCATTGCGACCGGCGTACCCCGCTACGTGCCGGTCGGCAACGAGGTCGAGCTGTTCCGCGCGGCCCGACGCGAGGGTCTGCCGGTGATGCTCAAGGGGCCGACCGGGTGCGGCAAGACGCGTCTGGTCGAGCATGTCGCCGCCGAGGCGGGCGTGCCACTTTTCACCGTCTCCTGCCACGAGGACATGACCGCCTCCGACCTGCTCGGCCGTTACGTCCTCTCCGGTGGGGAGACCGTGTGGCAGGACGGTCCGCTCACGCGCGCCGTCCGCGAGGGCGGGATCTGCTACCTCGACGAGATCGTCGAGGCACGCCAGGACGCGACCGTCGCGATCCACTCGCTCGCCGACCACCGCCGCGAGCTGAACCTGGAACGGCGGGGCGGCGAGGTGCTCCGCGCCGCGGAGGGTTTCCAACTGGTCATCAGTTACAACCCCGGGTACCAGAGCGTCCTCAAGGACCTGAAGACGTCCACCCGCCAGCGCATGGTCGCCGTCGAGCTCACCTATCCCTCGCCCGAGGTGGAGCTGAACATCCTGCGCGGCGAGGTCGACGTCCGGGCGGAGGACGCGCAGGCGCTCATCCGCCTCGGCGCCGCCATCCGTCGTCTCGACGACGCCGGCCTGCGCGAAGTCGCCTCCACCCGCACACTCATCACGGCGGCCTGTCTCATCCGCGCGGGCATCGGGTTCGTCGACGCCGCCACCGCCGCGATCGCCGGCACCCTGACCGACGACGAAGGTCTGCGCGGCGGCCTGGTCGCGATGATCGCGTCCTACGCCCCGGACGCCTGAGTCGACCGGCCGGGTTCCGTCGCGGCGGCGAGGAGAGCGGTCGCGGCGAGCCGGACCAGCTCCGCCCGGCTGTCGACGTCGAGCGCGTCCGGGTCCGGCACGTCGAAGAGTGCCGCGTACGCGGACACCGAGACGAAGGTCGCGAAGGCGCTGCGGGCCGCGAGGGCGATCCCGACGCCCGGCGTCGCCCGCCCGACCGCGTCCCGCGCGCCGCGGTCGAGCACGCGGAAGAGCTCGCGCCGCACGGCCTGGACCTCCGCCGTGAGTTCCGGGTCGCCGGTGATCGGCAGGCCGTGGTTGAGCAGCCCGGCCAGCATCACCCGGTTGCCCTCGACGACCGTCAGGACATGGTTCGCCCAGTTCCGCGCGCTCGTCTCGGGCTCGACCTCGGGCCGGCGGGTCCATCGGAACTCGCGGATGAGCCAGGGAGACGACTCCAGGATCGCGACCCGGTAGAGCCCTGCCTTGGAACCGAAGTGACGGAAGATCAGTGTCTCCGCGACACCCGCCGCGGCGGCGATCCGCCGCGTGGCGGTGCCGTCGTACCCTTCGCCGGCGAAGGCGTCACGGGCGGCGGTGAGGATGCCGTGCTGCACCTCCGCCGAGGTCCGGCGCCGGGGTCCGCGTGGCGCCGGAGCCGCGGCGGTCATGCCCGGCCGCGAGGTGGCCGGTACTCGAACACGCGCCAGAGCACCTCCGAGATGGCGGCGATCACGGAGTCGCGGGCCGACCGGTCGCGCGTCAGCTGGTGCGCCGAGCGTTCGAACATCCAGGCCAGGACCTTGCCGAGGGTCTCCGGGTCGTCGTACGCGCCCGTCCCGCCGCCCCAGTGGGCGGACATCAGCTTCGCGCCCATCTCGCCGACCTCGTGGACCGCATCCATCCAGTTCTGGTTCACCGCCGCGTCCTGCTCGGCGAGTTCAATGAGCGCTTCGAGCAGGGGAGCGTCGTCGATCCAGCGGTCGACCATCTCGGTGACGACGGCGTTCACCGCGTCCCGGCTGATGTGGGGGTCAGCGAGGGGTTCGGCCCCGATCACGAACCGCTGCTCCACGATCTCGTGGGCCAGGCGGATCATGACCTCCTTCTTGTCCGCGAAGTGGAGGTAGAAGGTCGCGCGGGAGAGGCCGGCGGCACTCGCGATCTGCTCGACGGACAGTGTGGAGAACGGCTCGCCGGCCAGCAGCAGCGCGCGCATCGCGTCCACGATGGCGGTCTGCGTCGCCTCCCGACGGCGGGCGCCGGTCCGCGCCTGCACCGTCTCCGGAGCCTTCTTGCTCATTCAGTCGTGCCGTTCTGCAGTCGGTCGAGGTATTCGGACGCACACATCGGCTTGCCCTCGACGCCACAGTAGGCGGCCGGGGCGAGGTAGGAGGGGAGCTCGACGTAGGTGTCCGCCGACATCGAGGCGTACCCGTAGGGCAGGAAGTAGCTCAGCGCCGACGCCGTGCAGAAGCCGGTCACCGCGCAGAACGACATCGCGTGCCGCCGCCACTCGGCGATCGGGAGACGGTCGACGCCGCGCTCGACGGCGGAGCGCCCGGTCTCGTCGACCGAGTCGCGCAGCCAGGTGACCATCAGGCCGAACACGGCGGCGAACAGCGCCTGGTAGAACGGGTACTGGTACACCTCGCCGGTGAACACACTGAAGTTGCTCGGGACGCCGGGGAAAACGTAGAGCTGCGGCAGGACCAGGAAGATCATCTCGACGACGAACGCGAGCGGCGTGAACGCCACGAAGACGGTCGCGTAGAGGGTCGGGTTGCTCGCCCGGGGGCAGCGGCGCCGCAGCCACCGCAGCGCCACGCAACCGGCCATGGCGGCGAAGAGCCCGAAGTACATGTAGAGCTGCGGGGCCCACAGCAGGCCCTCGGCGAAGCGTTCCTCGTCGGCGCTCCAGCCCAGCGGGAGCCACGGGCCCCACGAGCCGTAACTGACCGAGTGGGCGTTCATTGCGAACGCGGAGTTGAAGACGTTCAGCGTCGGGTCGACGACGTAGGCGAACATCATCCCGAGCAAGATCTTGCCGTCGATCGGCACGTGCCGACTCCGGCGCCAGGGGCGGATCACCCAGCACCACAGCATGACCACGCCGGCCGCCGTGGCGGTGATCTCGAACGTCCGCAGGTACCAGAGATAGTCGTAGGAGTCCGTCCCCGTTTCGGCCCGGGTGAAGTTCCCGGAGAGGATCCACCGCGTCCAGCAGTAGGCCGTCAGCGCGATCGTGAGCGCACCGACCGCGGACCAGAAGGTCAGGGGGCCCGGACGCCGCTGCGGCGCCGGGCCGGCTGCGGTCGGCGTGGGATGCTCGTGCAGGGCGGTCACTTGTGCTGCTTCCGGCGGTCGCGGAGGAGTTCGCGGGCGACCATGTAGCCCGGTGCGCCGGTGATGCCGCCACTCGGGTGCGAGCCGGACCCCCCGAGGTACAGGCCGGGGACCGGGGAGCGGTAGCCGGCGAGGCCGCGGGCCGGGCGCCGCGGGCCGCCGCGGCTCAGCGTCATGTCGACGTGCGTGATGTTGCCGCCGCTCGCCCCGACCAGGGCCTCGAAGTCGGTGTTGGTGAGGACGCGGCGGCCGATCTCCAGCGTCTCGACGCCGTCGTAGAAGCGGCCGAGCTTCGCGACGACGGCGTCTCCTGCTCGCTGACGCATCGTCAGGCCGGCGCTGTCGGCGGTGTCCCAGCCACCCTCGACCTCGTAGGGCGCGACCGCGAGGTAGCAGTAGAAGTTGTCCTGTCCGGCGGGCGCCTGGGACGGGTCCACGCCGGTCGGGATCACGTTCCACATGCTGAAGTCGTCGGAGTGGGGCAGCAGGCCGGCGGCGGAGCGGGCGAATGCTCGCTCGATACCGTCCTCGGTCGCGAGCACGTGCATGGGGCGGCGCAGGTCGAGTCCGTCTCCGCGGCGCTTGGCGTAGCGGTCCAGGGAGAGTCGGCCCGAGAACGCGAGGTCGACCTTCATCTGCCCGTAGCCGCCGTTGCGCACCGCGATGTTGTCGACGCGCGAGCGGAGCTTCGCCGGGAGTGCGGATTCCGGCAGGAGCTTGCCGAGGGCGGTCTTGGGGTCGCAGCTCGCGACGACGGCCTCGGTCGCGGCGATCTCCCGGCCGTCACGGAGCTTGACGCCGACGGCGCGGCCGTCCCGGACCAAGATCTCCGCGACCGGGGCGTTGACCTCGACCCTCCCGCCGTGAGAGGTCAGGCGCTTCGCGAGGGCGTTGGGCAGTGACTGGATACCCCCAAGGGGGTGCTGGTGCGAGTGGCGGTGCTGGTTGGCGAGCCAGAGGAAGCCTGCGCCGCTGCCGTCGGCGGAGTTGGGGATCGTCGACCCGGCCGCGGCGTGCAGTGCGTTGCGGACGACGGGGTGGGTGAAGCGGTCGGCGATCGCCTCGGCCGCCGTCCCGGTGGCGAGGGCCGCGATGTCGCGCAGGTACTTGCGGTGCCGCAGCGCGTGCCGTGCCGTGCGGGCGAGGGGCCGGACGTCGAACCGCACCGGGTTCGCCACGAAGTACGCGAGGGCGATGTCACTGAAGGCGCGCAGCAGGCGGGCGAATTCCAGGTAGGACGCGGCGTCCACCTTGGAGTACCGCTCGATCTCGCGCGCCGTCTCCCGCGGGTCCTCCCAGAACGCGAGCGAGGCGTCGTCGGGGTCGAGGTACACCAGGCCGGGGTCGACACGCACCCGCCGAAGGCCGTAGCGGTCGAGGCCGAGCTCGGTCGCCGGTGGGAACGAGTCCCAGAAGAAGGGGTCGAACGAGTACGGGTGCGTCAGGTGGTCCGGCGCCGCCGGGATCGCACGCTGCGACGCGGTGAAGCCGCCGATCTCGGGGTTGGCCTCGACGACGAGCACCCGCCGGCCGGCGTCGGCGATGTAGTTCGCGGCCACGAGCCCGTTGTGGCCCGCCCCGATGACGATGACGTCGACGTTGTCCATGTGTGCACCCTCGCCAGAAATAGACAGGATGTCTATAATAGACACCATGACCATAACGGCAACCGAAGCCGCGGCGACCCGCGCGGCCCTGGCCGGGCTGCACATCGACGGCCTGGTGATCCGCTTCGGTGGGCACACCGCGGTGGACCACCTGACGATGAGTGCCCCGATCGGCCAGGTCACCGGCCTGATCGGACCGAACGGTGCCGGCAAGTCGACGACGTTCAACGCTTGTTCCGGCTCCCTCACCCCGTCGGAGGGGTCGATCACCTTCGACGGGGTCGATCTGACGAAGGCGCCGGAGTCCCGCCGCGCGCATTTGGGTATCGGGCGTACGTTCCAGCGGATCGAGCTGTTCGACAGTCTCTCGGTCGCCGAGAACGTCGCGCTGGGGCGCGAGGCACGCCTCGCCGGGGTCTCGCCGGTGACGCAGTTGCTGCCTCGCCGGGGTGAGCGCTCGTTGGTCATGGAGGCCGCGCAGCGTGCGATGGAGCAATGCGGGATCAGTGAACTCGCCTCGGCGCGGGCGGGCCGGCTCTCGACCGGTCAGCGGCGCCTGGTCGAGCTGGCCCGTGCGCTCGCGGGGGACTTCCGGCTGCTCCTGCTCGACGAGCCGTCCTCGGGTCTGGACCACTCCGAGAGTGATGCGTTCACCGAGTTGCTGCGACACGTGGTCGCCGAGAACGGAATCGGGATCCTGATTGTCGAGCACGACATGACGGTCATCAGCGGGCTGTGCGACTACGCCTACGTCCTGGACTTCGGTCAGCTGATCTTCGAAGGCGTCCCGAGCGAGGTCCTCACCAGCGACATCGTCCGCAAGGCGTACCTGGGCACGGAGGACATCGGAGTCGGAGGCCACTGATGGGTGCTCTGAACATTCTCGAGGCGCGGGGCGTCACGTCGGGGTACGGCGAGAAGACGGTCGTGCGGAACATGAGTCTGACGCTGCCGGCCGGCGGGTCGATGGCGATCCTGGGCCCGAACGGTGCCGGGAAGACCACGTTCCTCAAGACGTGCTCCGGTCTGCTCAAGCCGACGGCGGGTCAGATCCTCGTCGACGGCAAGGACATGACCAAGCGTTCCACGCACGAGCGGGTCAAGGCCGGGCTGTGCCACATCCCCGACCCCCGCGGGATCTTCCCGTCGCTGACGGTGAAGGAGAACCTGATCCTGCAGGCCCCGCGTGGGCAGGCCACGACGGCGATCGAGAAGGCCGCTTCGGCGTTCCCGCGTCTGGGTCAGCGCCTCTCGCAGGTCGCCGGGACCATGAGCGGTGGCGAGCAGCAGATGCTCGCGGTCGCGCGTTCCTACATCCAGTCCCCGAAGGTCGTCCTGCTCGACGAGGTCTCGATGGGCCTGGCGCCCAACCTCGTCGACGAGATCTTCGAGTTCCTGGCCACGCTCAAGGACGCGGGCGTGGCGCTCATCGTCGTCGAACAGTTCGTCCACCGTGCGCTCGCTCTCGCCGACAGCGTTGTCGTCGTCGCGCGCGGAACGATCCGCCTGGCCGGCCGCTCCGACCAGTTCAGCGAGGACGAGATCTTCGCCGCCTACGCCGGAACGAACACCGCCGGCACCGCCGGCGCTGCTGCCGCCCGCACCGCCTGATGTCGCGGTGCGCCCGCGAGACGCTGTGAAGAAAGGGTGACACCCCCTACTGCGGAGTAAGGGGTGTCACCCTTTCTTGACCGGGGGGGATGAGGGGCGAACCGGGGGAGCGGATCGACGAGCGCCGTCCGGGGCACGCCGGTCTTTGGCAGAGTGGAGAAATGTTCCCGACGAGCCCCCAGCAGCGACGTACGGCGCTCGCGGCCCGCTTCCCGATCTGGGAACCGCGGACCCTGGACGCCTTCCTCGACTCCTGCGCCGCCGAGTTCGGTGACCGCCCCCTGGTCCTCACCGACGACCGGGCGCTGAGCTACGCGGACGCGGCGGCCGAGTCCCGTCGCCTCGCCGACGGGCTCGCCGCGCTGGGTGTCCGCCCCGGCGACCGGGTGGGGATGCTGATGGCGAACCACCTCGAGTTCGTCCCGTGCAAGTTCGCGATCGCGCGGGTCGGCGCGGTGGCGATCCCGTTCAACTTCCTCTACCGCGTGGACGAGCTCGCGTACGTGCTGCGGCAGTCGCGCTGCAACGTGCTCGTGACGATGACCAGCTTCGGCGACCTCGACTACCTCGCGATGCTCGACGAGATCGCGCCCGGCTGGGAGAACGGCCCCACCGACGCGCTGCCCGACCTGCGTGCCGTCGTGGTGCTCTCGACCGACGGCCGGGAGCGGCCCGGGGTCCACACCGTCGGCAGTCTCGGCGAACTGGGCGACGCGAACCCGGGCGCCGCGACGCACGACGTCGATCCGTCCGACGTGGGCGACATCCTCTACACCTCCGGGACGACCGGCTCACCCAAGGGTGTGATGGTCAGTCACGACGCCGTGCAACGGACCGGCTACGCGTCCGCGCTGACCCGCGCGTTCGAGGACGGCCGCCGGGTGCTGTTCTCACTGCCCTGCTACCACATGTTCGGCTACGTCGAAGGTCTGATCGCGTCGATGTTCGTCGGCGGTGCCATCGTGCCGCGGCTGACGTTCACGCCCGCCGACTACTTCGCCGGCATCGAGCGCCACCGCGCGACCGACATTCTCTGCGTACCGACGATGACCGTCGCGCTCGTGGAGCACCCCGACCGCGCCACGCGTGACCTGTCGTCGGTGTTCGCGATCCTCTCCGGCGCGGCCCCGGCCCCGGTGTGGCTGTGGGAGAAGGTCCGCAGTGAACTCGGCATCACGGAGATCGTCACCGGTTACGGCATGACCGAGACCGGCGGGGCCATGACCCTGTCCGTGCCGGAGGACCCGCTCGAGCAGCACTCGACCACCGTCGGTCGTCCGAAGCTCGCCGGCGTCGCGGGCCTGCCCGGCCCCGACGGCGCGGTCGACCCCGTCGGCGGTGCGTTGTGCGAGTACCGCACCGTCGACCCGCTCACCGGCGATCCGCTGCCAGCCGGCGCCGAGGGCGAACTCGTCTCCCGCGGCCCGACGCACATGCGCGGGTTCTGGGACAAGCCCGAGGAGACCGCGCTCGCTCTCCGCGGCGGCTGGGTCCACTCCGGCGACCTCGGCCTCGTCCGCGACGACGGGTACCTGCAGTTGACGGGGCGCAGCAAGGAGCTCTACAAGAGCGGCGGCGAACTCGTGATGCCCAAGGAGATCGAGGAACTCGTCTCGGCGATGCCCGGGGTCAGCCAGGCGTACGCCGTCGGCGTCCCCGACGACCGCTGGGGCGAGGTCGGGTGCCTGTGGGTCGTCCCGGAGCCCGGGACGACCGTCGACCCCGAGGCCGTCCTGCAGTTGTGTCGGGACAAGCTCGCGCGGTTCAAGGTCCCCAAGCACGTCCTGCTTCTCGACGGCGCGGAGCTCCCCACCACCCCGACCGGCAAGGTGCAGAAGTTCGCGCTGGTCCGGCGGGCGGGCGAGGTCCTCGGCGGCTGACCCATCCGGACTGACGCGGCGTCACGGACTCGTAAGGGTTCCTGGGCGCGTCTCGGCTCGATACTGGCCGCGGAACCGCCGGCGCCCGGTGGTGCGCCGGCCCGCTGTGGAGGTGAGCCGTGAACAGTCCGTCGCTGGACCAGGTCAAGGCCATGGCGAAGGAAGCCTGGGCCGCCGGGAACTACGTCGAGCTCTCCCGGCACATCGAGCACGTCGGGGTGCGGGTGGTGGAGGCCGCGCAGGTGTCGCCGGGGGCGGCGGTCCTCGACGTCGCCTGCGGCGCGGGGAACGCGGCGCTCCCCGCCGCACGCGCCGGCGCGACGGTCACGGGCCTCGACCTCGTCCCAGCCCTGCTCGACGCGGGCCGCAAGAAGGCCGCCGACGCCGGGGTCGAGATCACCTGGGTCGAGGGCGACGCCGAGGCCCTGCCGTTCGACGACGACTCGTTCGACGTCGTCTTCTCGACCTTCGGCCACATGTTCGCGCCCCGCCACGACGTCGTGGCCGCCGAGATGGCGCGCGTGACCCGCCCCGGCGGGCTGATCGCGATCTGCTGCTGGACGCCGGAAGGCACGGTGGGCGAGGTCTTCGCGACCTCCGGCTCCTTCCTGCCCCCGCCCCCGCCCTTCGCCTCCCCGCCGGTGCTGTGGGGCACCCGCGACCACGTCCACGCGATGTTCCCTGGCGCCGCCGACGTCGAGTTCGCCGAGCTCACCGCCACCATCGAGTGGCGGTCACCGGAGGATTTCGCCGACTACTTTCTGGCGAACTTCCCGATGATGGTCGTGGCCGCCCGCATGCTCGGCGACCGCTTCGCCGACCTCCGCGCCGCCGTCCTCGACGTCTGGCGCCGCCGCAACGAGGCCAACGACGGGACCCTCGTCCTGCCTCAGGAGTATCTGCAGTCGCTGGTGCGCCTCGCCTGAAAGAGCTCCATGCACCCACTGGACGAGTTGCAACGGATGGGGCGGTTGCGCCGCCTCACGAGTGATCCCGAGTTGCAACTCGTCCACTCACTTCATGCGGCCCCGCCGGGGTAGCGGAGCAGCATGCCGCAGCCCAAGGTTCAGGCCGCCACCGCGTCGGTCGCCGCATCGGACACCTGGGTCGACCCGGACGGGTTCCGGGCTCCGGCGGGGGCGGTCCACGCCTGGGTGCCGGGGCTGAACCAGACGGTCTGCGGGCTGCCGCTCTCGCGGGCCCGCCTGAATCGCTTCTCCCACGTGACGTGGGACGACGTCCAGCCCGAGTCGGGGGGCCACGCCGACGCGGTGCGCTTCGTCTGCCCCGCGTGCACGGTGGCGACGCGGCGTTCCCGGGACCGCCGTTCCTGGCGTCGTACGGATCCGCGACCCTAGAGCCGGCACCGACGGGTACAGGAGCGGCATGGCACGGACGATCGCGACGAACACCGAGCTCGACCGGGACCAGCTGCTGGAGTTCGTACGGCCGCGGCACCGGATGATCCTGCTGACCACGCGGTCGGACGGGACGCCCCAGGCGTCGCCGGTGACCGGGGGCGTCGACACCGGCGGCCGGATCGTGATCGCGACCTACCCGGAGCGGGCGAAGACGCGGAACGCGCGGGCGCGGCCGCAGGTCAGCGTCGTGGTGCTCTCGGACGAATGGAACGGGGCCTGGGTCCAGGTCGACGGGACCGCCGAGGTGATCGACGTGACCGAGGACGTCGAGCCGTTCGTCGAGTACTTCCGCTGCATCTCCGGCGAGCACCCGGACTGGGACGAGTACCGCCAGGCGATGGTCGCGCAGAACAAATCCCTGCTCCGGATCACGCCCACGCGCTGGGGACCGGCCGCGACCGGGGGTTTTCCGCCCCGTCTGGCGTGACCGTCCGGCGCGAGAAGTGACCGTTCGGCGGCCAGGCGGAGCGTTGACTGCAATCTTGCTCACCCTTTCGTGTGAGAGCCCGATCCGGTGGGTAGTCGCCTCGCAGCCGCCCGCGAGGGCGTTCGTGGGAGGAGGCCGTCGTGAGCGCACGTGTGCTTGTGGCGTACGCCAGCGGAACCGGGTGCGACAGCGCCTGCGCGACCGACATCGCGAACCAGATCGCGGACGTCCCCGACCTCGAGGTCGACGTCAAGCCGCTCAGCCGGATCACCTCGATCGCGCCCTACGCGGCCACCTACATCGGATGGGCCCGGCCCTCCAGCGCCGGCCGGGTCGAGCTGGAGCGCTTCCTCAACGCGAACGCCGAACTGCTGCGCACGCGGCCGGTGTGGATCGTCCACCACCACCCCGACTGCCCCGACGGTTCGCCCGACCGGCACCTGAAGATGACGCGTCTGGTCTTCACGCCCGCGCCGGACGCGACGCCCGCTCCCGCGGAAGCGCCGAGCTGGGCCGCTCCGCCGGAGCGGACCCCCGCCGCCGTCTGACGGCTCCGCCGACCGCGGCCGCCGCGGCCGCCGTCAGGTAGCACCACTGCTGCATCGCCGTGTTGTCCACGCCCAGGTTCCCCGCCTGGTAGACGGGATACGCCGCGGCGGCGATCGCCAGCCACTCCGGTCGGTCCGCGAGCGCGACGAGCGCGACGATCAGCAACCCGTACCAGGGCTGACTCGGGCCGACGAGGACGAACGCGACACCTGCCAGCGTCAGCGCGTCCGCCGCCGACGGGTGCTCCTGCGCTCGCCGCCACACCCACACCGCCACCGCGACGCCCACCGCGACCGCCACCGCCGGCGCCGCCGCGTCCGGCACCAGCAGCCGGACCGCTCCGAACCGCTGCGCGCCCGAGTACCCCTCTTCCTCCAGATAGCCCGGCAGGTAGCCGAGGACGTTCGTGCCCACGGCGGCGACGTGCGGGACGTACCCCGCGAGGAACACCGCCGCCGCCGCGGCGAGCACCACGTGTCCCCGGCGCACCAGCAGCGCCGGCACCAGCAGCACGGGGACGAGCTTCACCGCGACGGCCGCGCCGAACAGCGCCCCACCCGCGACCAGTCGACGCCCGGCCAGCAGTCCGAGCGCGCCGACCAGCAGCAGCACCCCGAGCACGTCGATGTGCGCGTTGTTCGCACCCTCCAGCCACACCACCGGACACCACGCCCACCACACGGCCGCGCGGGGGTCACGCCCCGCCCGCTGCCGGGCCCACGCGAGCGCGGCCGTCACCGCGACCGCGAGCGCGCCGAGGGTCACCTGCAACGTCCGCACCCGGTGCTCGTCGGGGGACGCGACGTGGAGCAGCAGGAAGCCGCCCTCGGCCACCGGCGGGTAGATCGTGCGGACGTGCGGCCGGTTGATCCACGTGCAGTCGTGCGAGACGCCGCGGGTGGTGCAGACGTCGGTCCGGCCGAAGGCAGTCGCTTCGGCGGCCTGCTCGGGTGTCCGCGGGTCGGGCGGGAACAGTTCGTCGTCGCGCAGGTGGGCCAGCGCCGGGTCCAGCGGGACGTAGCGGTACGGGTCGATCCCGGCTGCCTGGACCTTGCCGTCCCACAGGTAGCGCCAGAAGTCGTCGGTCGTGGTCGGCGAGTACCCGACCGCGACCACCTGCAGCAGCGCGCCTCCCGCCAGGGTCGCACTCAGCGACGCGCGCAGCGGCAGGCTCCGTACCGCCCACCCCCCGACGGCGAACAGCACCGCCGCCGCGGCGTACCAGGCCAGCAGCCGCTCGACCGAGCCGGCGTCCGGCGCTCCTCCGCGCAGCGCGCCGACCTCGACGACCACCGAACCGGCGAACGCCAGGGCGGCGACGGCCGCGAGCTGACGGACCGTCATGTCGGGGCCGCCCGCCGGACGACCGCCACCCGCGTGAGGTACCAGAGCGCCGAGATCCCGGCGAGGATCGCGGTGACGAGCAGCCACCGGCCCGCGAACTCGTCGAGCGGTCGGCCGGTCTTCGCCTCGTAGGAGGAGGCCTGGCGCAGGATGGTCGGCGAGAACATCAGCAGCAGCATTCCCGAGACCGCGAGCGGTATCCGGACGAAGTTCAGCCAGGCCACCCGCCCGGGCCGCCGGCGCCAGGCGGCCACCGTGACCGCGTCGGCCACCACGTACGCCGGGAGCAGCAGCCCGTCGTGCAGGACGGCGCCGCCGATCAGCCAGGTCGCGACCTCGCGCGGCCGTTCGTCGAGCAGCTCACGCAGGGCCAGGGCGGCGGGGACGAACGACACCAGCAGCACGAGCGCGTGCCCCGGGTGCTCGCCATAGAGACGGCGCAGCGCGTTCATGACTCGAACGTGAGGCGGGCGACCCACTTCGTGTTCCGCACGCCCGGGTTGTTGGGGACGAGAATGCGCGCCGGGAAGCCGTGGTCGGACGAGAGGTCCGCCCCGTTGACCCGGAGCGTGAGCAGGCTGTCGGGGTGGCGGACCTGATTGCCCGCCAGGCGGCCCTGGCGGAACTCGCCGGCGCCCTGCAGGGACTGGACGAACAGCGACCGTGCGTCGGGCAGACCCGCCCGCACGGCGAGATCGCGCAGCCGGACGCCCTCCCAGCGTTGGTTGCCCGTCGACCACCCCTCGACGCAGGCGATCGGCAGGTCGGCGGCGTACTGCGGGAGCGCCAGCAGCTCGGCGCGGGTGAAGGCCAGCGTCCCGTCCGGTCCGACGAGCTCCAGGCGCCAGCCGAGCACGTCCCCGATGCCGGCCTCGGCCGCGGTCGTGTTGACGGCGAAGTCGTTCGGCCCGTCACCGGGGGAGTAGCCCCCGCGCGGGGAGAGCAGGCCGATCGGCCGCAGAGGCCCGCCGATCGACTGCGGCGCCATCATCACCAGCGCGGTCACCGACCCGGTCGCCACCAGCCCGAGCGCGCCGCGGCGGGAGATGGTCGGGGTCGCGGTGGGCGCGTCGTCCTCGGGCTCGGTGTGGGCGAGGTCGGTGGCGAGCTCGGCCCGCAGGGGACGCTCCCGCAGGGCCGCGCGCATCTGAGGCACCTTCAGAACCGCGTGGGCCGCGACCGAGGTCACGAACACCCACGCCGCGTAGAAGTGCAGGACGTAGAACGAGCCCGGGAACCGGTACCAGTACTGGATGTTGAGCAGCCCGGTCGCGAACGTCAGCACGCCGGAGGAGACCAGCAGAAACACCGACGCCCGCTCGATCGCCTGCGCCGGCGACGCGACCGGCGGCCAGACGAACAGCTTCGGGATCACCGACCACAGCTTCGCCAGCACGACCGGCACCAGCGCCGCCCCGAGCGTGACGTGCAGCCCCTGCGTGAACCGGTACCCCCACGCCGGCGCCGCCGGCCATCCGAACGGCACCGGCGTCAGCACGCCGCTGCCGTGGCGGGTGTCGTTGCCTTCCAGCCAGGGGTTGTAGGCGAGGTAGGACAGGTAGCCGGTCACGAACAGAATCGGGACGCCGACGAGCAGCACGACGCCGAGCACCGACGTCAGCCACCGGCCCCGGATCGGGGAGCGCCAGAATCCGGGGCGGAACGGGCCCGGCGGTGCGGCGATCATCGGCGCTCCAGGGCGACGAAGTGACGGTCGTGGCGGGTCCAGCGGTCGAGGGTCCGGAACCCCTGCGGCACCGCGAGGTCGATGAGCGCGAGCGCGCCGAGCTGGGCCCACGGGAAGGTCGCGACGGTCGCGCCGTCGGCGTCCGCCACCACCGCGGTGTACTCGGTCATGCCGTCGCGGTCGGCGACCTCGATCAGCGCCGTCCCGCCGGGGACGACGAGCTCGCGCACCCGCGTCAGCAACTGCCCGACGTTGCCGCCGATCCCGATGTTGCCGTCGGCGAGCAGCGCGACCTCCCACCGGCCGGAGCCGGGCAGGCGGTCGAACACCGACCGCCGCAGGACCGCCGCCCCGCAGGAGCGCGCGATCGCGACCGCTGCCGTCGCCACGTCGACGCCGAGCGCCGGCACCCCGCGGGCGGCCAGCGCGGCCGCGAGCCGGCCGGGGCCGCACCCGATGTCGAGCGTGGGTCCGGTGCACCGCGCCAGCAGGGTCTCGTCCGCCTCGTCGGGCTCGCGCAGCCAGCGCGCGACGTCGAAGGGCAGGACCGCGCCGTGGGCGTCGCGCACCCGCAGCGGTGCGCCGTCCCACAGTGCGCGGTCGTAGCGCGACAGCACCCCGGGCGTCCAAGCGCTCTCGGTCGGCCCCCACGCGGCCTCAGACACGGCCGGTCGCCAGAGCGAGCCGTGCGTGCAGGCGGGCGAAGCGGGTCGTGGGTCCGGCCGCCGCGACGGCGGTCGCGTCCGCGGCGGTGTCGACGTCGGTGAGCGTCGGGAGTTCCCCCACCCGCAGCCCGGTCAGACGGGCCCGCAGGTGGGCGCCGGTGTCGCCGCGGGACATCGGGACGCCGAGCACCCGCGCGGGGTCGGACTGCCGCAGCCCGAGCGCCCAGAAGCCGCCGTCAGCGGCGGGGCCGAACCAGGCGTCGTGGTTGTCCCAGCTCACCCGAAGGTGATGAGGCGTCAGTTGTGGGGTGTCCATGCCGACCAGCAGCACCGGCCCGGAGATCCCGGCCAGCGCGGCGGCGATGCGCTCGTCGAGGCCGCGACCGCGCTGGGGCACGACCTCCACCCCCGGCGGCAGCCACGGACCGGGAGCGCCCTCCAGTGCGAGGACCCGCCGCGTGGCCGGGGCGGCGCACACCGCGTCGAGGGTGTCTCGCAGGGCGGCTTCGGCCAGCGCCGCGGCCTCGTCCGGCGAGAACGGTGGCGTCAGGCGTGTCTTCACCCGGCCCGGGACGGGGGCCTTCGCGATCACCAGCAGCGTCGTCATCGGGCCAGCACCGCCCGCATGTCCCGCACGGTCCGGACGGTGCCGCGCACCGTCCCCGTCACCTTCGACTTCCCCACCCGAGGCCGGTAGTCGACGTCGCACTCGGTGATCCGCCACCCGGCGGCCGCCGCGGACAGGACCATCTCCAGCGGGTAGCCGAACCGCCGGTCGCGGAGGTCCAGCGCCAGCAGATCGGCGCGCCGAGCCGCCCGAAGCGGTCCGAGGTCGTGCAGCCGTACTCCGGCCTGACGGCTCGTCAGAACCGCGAGGGCCCCGTTCGCCACTCGCGCGTGCGCCGGCCACGCACCGCGCGCGGGGCGCCGGCGGCCGAGCGCCAGGTCCGCCGCCCCGGACCGGACCGGCGCGACCACGCGTTCGAGCTGGCGCGGGTCGAGCGAGGCGTCGCAGTCGCAGAACGCGACCACGTCGGCGGTCGCGGCCAGCAGCCCCGCGTGCGCGGCGGCGCCGAAGCCCCGCCGCGGCTCGGAGACCACCGTCGCCCCCAGCGACGCGGCGATCTGCGCCGAGCCGTCGGCCGACCCGTTGTCGACCACGATCGGCCGGGCCCAGTGCGGCATCCGTTCCAGTACCCAGGGCAGCGCGCCGGCCTCGTCCAGGCACGGGAGCACGACGTCGGCCTCGAAGTTCGTCACGTCCCGGACCGTAGGCGGGTTCGGGGCCCGGGAAACCGGGTCGGCGGGTTACGGAGTTCTGACGGCCCCGCATCGACCGGCGCGCGCGGAGCCTCGTGCTCCCTAGACTCCCGAACGTGACGGGCAATCGGGTGCTGGTCGTCGAGGACGACCCGACGGTGGCAGAGGTCGTGATCGCGTACCTCTCCCGGGACGGGCACGAGGTCGAGCACGCCGCCGACGGCCAGGCCGCGCTCGACGCGGCCGCCCGGCAGTGGCCGGATCTCGTCGTGCTGGACCTGATGCTGCCCGGCATCGACGGCCTCGAGGTCTGCCGCCGCCTGCGCGCCGTCGGCGAGGTTCCCGTGATCATGCTGACCGCCCTGGGATCCGAGGCCGACCGGGTGGTCGGGCTCGAGGTCGGCGCCGACGACTACGTCACCAAGCCGTTCAGCCCCCGCGAGCTCGCGTTGCGGGTGCGCTCGGTCCTGCGCCGCGCCGGAACCGCGCCTGCCCCCGCGACCGGCCCGACGGTGTTGGCGGCCGGCCCGATCCGCATGGACGTCGTCGGGCACCGCGTCACGCTGCGCGGCGAACCGCTGTCCCTGACGACCCGTGAGTTCGACCTGCTCGCGCACCTGCTCGCCCACCCGGGCCAGGCGTTCACCCGCGAGGAGCTCATGAAGACCGTGTGGGGCTGGGAGTTCGGCGACCAGTCGACGGTCACCGTCCACGTCCGCCGGCTGCGGGAGAAGATCGAGACCGACCCCGCGAACCCGACGCTGCTCGTCACCGTCTGGGGCGTCGGTTACCGGTTCGACCCGCCGGTGACGGCGGCGTCCGCGGACGTGGGCGCGCCGGCGTGAGCGACCGTGTCGAGATCGTCCTCATCGCGCTCGGCTGGTCGGGCGCGGTGGCGGTGGCGGGCGCCGGCCTGCTGCGTGTCCTGCGGGGTCGCTCGCTCCGCGCGTCCCTGCTCGCGCTGTGCCTGACGACGGTCGCCGCGGTGATCGCCGCGACCATCGGCACCGCGCACGCGATGTTCCTCTCCGACCACGACTTCGAGGTGCTGCTGCTCGTCAGCGTCGTCGTCGCGGTGCTCATGGCCGGGGTCTCGGGCCTGCTCGCGCACAACCTCGCCGAGGGCAGTCGCGCCCTGGCCGCGCGAACCCGCGCCATCGGTGACATCGCCGCCCTCGACCTCTCCGCCGACGAGACTCCCCACCGCGCCCCCGCCAGTGCCGAACTGGCCGCCCTCAGCCGGGAGCTCGACGCCGCGCGCACCCGGCTCGCCGAGTCCCGCGCCCGCGAGCAGGCGCTGGAGACCTCGCGGCGCGAGCTCGTCGCCTGGGTCTCCCACGACCTGCGCTCGCCGCTCGCCGGCATCCGGGCGATGGCCGAGGCGCTCGAGGACGGCGTCGCCGAGGACCCGGATCGCTACCGCAAGCAGATCCGCATGGAGGTCGACCGCCTCGCCGGGCTCGTCGACGACCTCTTCGAGCTGTCGGTCATCCAGGCCGGGGCGCTCAAGCTCTCGCTCGAGAAGATCTCCCTCTCCGACCTCGTCAGTGACACCCTCGCCGGCGCCGACGCCCTGGCCCGCGAGCGCGGCATCGCCCTGCACGGGCACGCCCCCGCCGACGTCGCCGTCCGCGCCGACAGCCGTGAACTCTCGCGGCTGATGAGCAATCTCGTCGTCAACGCGATCCGCCACACGCCGGCAGACGGGGCCGTCGAGATCAGCCTCGTCGAGCGCGACGGCCGCGCGACGATCGCCGTCACCGACGGGTGCGGTGGCATCCCCGAGGAGGACCTGCCGCGCGTCTTCGACGTCGCGTGGCGGGGCAACAACGCCCGGACCCCCGGCGCCGACGGCGGCGCCGGCCTCGGCCTCGCCATCGTCCGCGGGATCGTCGAGGCCCACGCGGGCGAGATCACCGTCGCGAACACCGGCCACGGCTGCCGGTTCGAGGTCTCGCTCCCCGCTCTCGCCTGATCCGGACGGCGCGCCTTCACCGGCCGTACCGGTCTTCACCGGCCCGGCCTGGCTGGTGAAGGTGGGGTTCAGCTGGTGAAGTGCGCGGCTCGGCTGGTGAAGGGGGGTCAGACGCGCATCGCCGCGGCGGCGAACTCGGCCATGCCGGCGTCGAAGTCCTCGCGGGGCGACCAGTCGAGCTCGGTGCGCAGCCGGAGCGAGGAGGCGGTGATGTGCCGGACGTCGCCGAGGCGGTAGCCACCGGTGACGACCGGCTCGGGGCCGCCGCACGCGCGGGACAGGGCGAGCGCGAGTTCGCCGACGGTCCGGACCGTCCCGCTCCCGACGTTGTAGGCGCGCAACGCCCCCGCCTCGACCGGCCCCGGGCCGGACACGGCGTCGAGCGAGGCGAGGTTCGCGGTCGCGACGTCGCGGACGTGGACGAAGTCGCGCCGCTGCGCCCCGTCCTCGAAGACCTTGGGCGGCTGGCCGGCGGCGAGGCTGGAGCGGAACAGGCTCGCGACGCCCGCGTACGGGGTGTCGCGCGGCATCCGCGGGCCGTAGACGTTGTGGTAGCGCAGCGCGGCGACGCGGGCCCCGGTCGCGCGGGCGAACGCGGCCGCGAGGTGCTCCTGCGCGAGCTTGGTCGCGGCGTAGACGTTGCGCGGGTCGGGTGGCGCGGTCTCGTCGACCAGCCCCGCCTCCAGATCGGCGCCGCACCGTGGGCACGGGGGCTCGAACCGCCCGTCGCGCAGGGCGCTCGGTGTCCGCGGGCCGGGCGCGACGACGCCGTCCTGCGGGCACTCGTACCGGCCCTCGCCGTAGACGACCATCGAGCTCGCCAGCACCAGCCGTCGGATCCCCGCGCGGGCCATGCCGGCGAGCAGCACCGCGGTGCCCCAGTCGTTGCTCGCGACGTAGTCGGGGGCGTCGTCGAAGTCGACGCCGAGCCCGACCATCGCCGCCTGGTGGCAGACGGCTTCGACGTTGTCGAGCGCCCGCTCGACGGCGTCGGCGTCGCGGACGTCCCCCGCAAGCACCTCCGCCTCGACGGGGAGCGCCGGTGTCGCGGAGTGCACCGCCGGTAGCAGCGCGTCGAGGACCCGCACCTCGTGACCGGCGGTCAGCAACGCCTCGACGACGTGGGACCCGATGAACCCGGCCCCGCCGGTGACCAGCACGCGCATGCGCGTCACGTTACCCACGTCCGAGGCATCTGACGCACCGTCGAACCCGGCAGGCAACGGGCCGTCAGAACCTGGTAATGGGCCACCGTCTTGTGGCCGTCCACCCGCGGGAGGAGAGTCGTCCCGTTCGTGCACCGCCAGACGAACCACACGGATCGGAGGCCGGAAATGCACATCGACGAGACCAAGCTCCACGACCTGCTCGGCAGCTTCGTGACCGACCTCGGCGGAAGCTTCCACGCCATCAGTGCCGTTATCGGCGATCGCCTCGGCCTGTACGCGGCGCTCGCCGAGACCATGCCCGCCACCGCCGCCGACGTCGCGAAGCGCGCGAACGTCGGCGAGCGCTACGTCCTGGAGTGGCTGCGCGGCCAGACCGCCGGCGGCTACGTCACCTACGACGCCGGGACGGAGAAGTTCTCCCTCACCCCGGAGCAGCACTTCGCCCTCGCCGACCCCGGCGGGATGCAGATCGCGTCGGCGTTCGCGCTGCCGGTCGCGGTGACGAAGAACATCGACACGATCGCCGAGGCGATCGCCCACGACGAGGGCTTCGGCTGGCACCAGCACGACGCCGGGCTGTTCGAGGGGACCGAGCGCTTCTTCCGCCCCGGCTACGTGATGAACCTCGTGTCCTCGTGGATCCCGGCGCTCGACGGCGTCGAGGAGAAGCTGCGCGCCGGCGCGAAGGTCGCCGACGTGGGCTGCGGTCACGGCGCCTCGACGATCCTGCTCGGGCAGTCGTACCCGAATTCGCAGATCACCGGCTTCGACTACCACGGGCCGTCGGTCGAGCGGGCTCGCACGCTCGCCGCCGAGGCGGGGGTCGACGTCGCGTTCGTCGAGGCCGCCGCCGCGGACTTCCCCGGCGAGAGCTACGACCTGGTGGCGATCTTCGACGCCCTGCACGACATGCCCGACCCGGTCGGAGCCGCGACGCACATCCGGCAGTCGCTCGTCCCGGACGGGACGTTCCTGCTCGTCGAGCCCATGGCCGGCGACGACCTGACCGACAACCAGCACCCCGTGGGCCGGCTGTTCTACACCGCGTCGACGGTCATCTGCGTCCCGCACTCCCTCACCGCACCGCCGCGTGCCGCGCTCGGGGCCCAGGCCGGGGAAGCGCGACTCACCGAGGTCCTGCACGCCGCCGGCTTCACTCGCGTTCGTCGGGCGACGGAGACCCCGTTCAACCTCATCCTCGAAGCCAAGCCCTGAAACCTGGAGGATCTGTCGTGGTCGACCTGGCACCGCTGAGCACCGCTGAGCACCGCTGAGCACCGCTGAGCGACGGCCAGCCCGGATCCCGCCCGATCGACTACCCTGGGGTACCGGGCAGCCCACGTCCGGCTCTGGCGGCACCCGGTCGCTGTACACCGATGGAACCCCGGTGCCCTGTTGACCGACGTCCTGATCGAACCGACCGCCCGTAGCGCCAGCGACTTCGCCCCGCTGCTCGACCAGGTGCGCCGCAGCGGCCTGCTGCGGCTGCGCCGCCGCCGCTACGCCGTGATGATCGCTGGTGACCTGCTGGCCCTGGCCGGGGTCTGGGCGATCATTCAGGTCGTCGGCAACACCTGGTGGCAACTCTTCCTGACGCTCCCGCTGGCGATCTTCACCGTCCGGATGATCTTCGTGGCCCACGACGTCGGCCACCGGCAGGTGGCGCGGACCTCCCGGGTGAACCGGATCGCGGGATACCTCGTCGGGGACGTCCTGCTCGGTCTGAGCGCCCGCTGGTGGATCGACAAGCACTCCCGGCACCACGCGAACCCGAATCAGGTCGGTCGGGACCCCGACGTGGGGACGGGCGCCCTGTGCTGGACGACGGACCAGGCGATGGGCCGCTCGCGCCTGATGACCTGGCTGGGCCGGCACCAGGGGCGGCTGTTCTTCCCGCTGCTGATGCTGGAGGCGCTGAACCTGCACGTCGGCAGCGCTCGGGTAGCGCGCAGTGCCCGGGAACTCGCGATGCTCAGCGCGCACGTCGCCGCCTATCTCGGCCTGCTCCTGTGGGCGATGGGACCGGGCAAGGCGGTCGTGTTCCTCCTCGTGCACCAGGCGCTCGTGGGACTCCACCTCGGCTGCGCGTTCGCGCCCGGGCACAAGGGCATGGTCATGCCGCCGCCCGGGTCGCGCTGGGACTTCCTGCGTAAGCAGGTCCTCACCACCCGCAACGTGCAGGGCGGGCCGGCCACGGACTGGTTCCTCGGGGGACTGAACTACCAGATCGAGCACCACCTGTTTCCGGGCATGCCGCGCCCGAACCTGCGCGCCGCGCGGCCGCTGGTCCGCGCGCACTGCTCTGACCTCGGACTTCCCTACGCCGAGGAACCGCTGGCGCGCTCGTTCGGGATCACGATCCGGCACCTCCAGCACGTCGGCCGACGCGCGTAGCGCAGGTCGCAGCGCGCGATCTCCCCCCGATGCGTCATACTGGGGGCACACGGTCCCCACCAGGACCGTCGGGCTTGATGATCCGGTGCGCCGCATTTTGGGCCGCGGAACTCGCCCGAAGTTCCACCAGTTGGGGAGCGGGTCGGTCCGGCAGACCGAATCGCCCGGGAGCCGGCTGGCGCATCGTGCCCGGGGCGCCCGGGCCAAGGAGGAGCGCGTGGCTCGACCTCGGCAGGCACCGTCGGGTGCTCGTCGCCCCGTCCCGCGGCCGGACCGCCGGCCGAAAGCACGCTCGGACGAGGGCATCATCCCGGTGCTGGCCCGTGCCGTACGGGCCGTCGAGGCGTCGGTGAACCGCGGGTCGATCTCGCCGTCCGTGCGCACGAAGTTCCAGAGCGTGGCCCTGCTGGTCCGCCAGGAGCGGGCGCGGGTCAAGAGCGACAGCTCGGCGGGCGAGGCCCAGAAGGCCGAGATGCTCAAGCGCCTGGACGGGATCGCGATGATCCTCGCCCAGACCTCGGTCCGGGAACCCTCGCTGCTCGCCCTGCTGGCCGACGACGCGGTCGTCCCCGCCGACACGCGGGCGATGGTCCGGTCGATGCTTACCGACGCCGGGCTCGAAGCCCCGCCGGAGGAGGAGCCCCGCCCCGCCCCCACTCCCGCCACGCCGGCCGCCGAGAAGCGCGTCGTGCCCCAGTCGGTGATGCAGCGGCAGCTGGCGAACCCGTTCCTCGCCCCCGACTTCTCCGCGGCCGCGGCGCAGCCGACCGCCCCGCGGACCCGTCACCTCGCGACCTGGGAGCTGCTCGAGCCGCTCTTCCGCTCGTTCGAGGAAGCCACGGGCGGGGACTCGGCGCTCATGCCGCTGCCCGAACCGGGCGACCTGCGGGTGTTCTCCGGCCGCGAGCTGATGCCGCACCAGTCCCGACTGATCGCCGCCGCGGCCGCCGGCCACCGGACCTTCCTGCTCGCCGACGAACCCGGTCTCGGCAAGACCGCCCAGGCGCTGCTCGCCGCCGAGGCCGCGAACGCGTTCCCGCTGCTCTGCGTCGTCCCGAACGTCGTCAAGACGAACTGGGCGCGTGAGGTCGGGATCTGGACGCCCAACCGCAAGCCCACCGTGATCCACGGCAACGGCGAGACCATCGACGGCTTCGCCGACGTCGTCATCGTCAACTACGAGGTGCTCGACCGGCACGTCGGCTGGATCGGCGACTTCGGCTTCCGCGGGATGGTCGTCGACGAGGCCCACTTCATCAAGAACAAGACCTCGCAGCGCTCCCAGCACGTCTTGGAGCTGGCCGAGCGGATCCGCAACCGCTCGGTCCGCCCGCTGCTGATGGCGCTGACCGGGACGCCGCTGATCAACGACATCGAGGACTTCCAGGCGATCTGGGAGTTCCTCGGCTGGATCGACGCGAAGAAACCGCGCAGCGAGCTGATGGCCCGCCTCGAGGAGACCGGCCTGACGCCGATCGATCGCGAGTTCTACCCCGCGGCCCGCCGCTGCGTCATCGACATGGGCATCGTCCGCCGCCGCAAGGTGGACGTCGCTGCCGACATCCCGGCCCGCCGCATCGCCGACCTGCCCGTCGAGCTCGAGGACAAGCTGGGCAAGTCGATCCGGCAGGCCGAGCAGCGTCTCGCGAAGCGGATGGTCTCGCGTTACGAGGCCGCGCTCGAGGCGCGCACGAGCGGCCACATCGCCGACGGCATCGACCACGACCTGGTCCGCCTCATCGCGACGCGTGAGCGCAAGGAGGCGACGAACAGCAAGACCGAGGGCAACGTGTTCGGCCTGATGCGCAAGATCGGCCAGTCCAAGGCCGTCCTCGCCGCCGACTACGCCGCCCAGCTGGCCCGCAGCGCCGGCAAGGTGGTGTTCTTCGCCAAGCACATCGACGTCATGGACGCCGCCGAGGAGACGTTCACCAAGGCCGGCATCACCTTCGCGTCGATCCGCGGCGACCAGACCTCCGCGGCGCGACAGAAGCAGGTCGACGCGTTCACCAACGACCCCGAGGTCTCGATCGCGGTCTGCTCCCTGACCGCGGCCGGTGTCGGCATCAACCTGCAGGTCGCGTCGAACATCGTCCTCGCCGAGCTGTCCTGGACCGACGCGGAGCAGACGCAGGCGATCGACCGCTGCCACCGCATCGGCCAGACCGAACCCGTCACCGCGTGGCGCATCATCGCCGCGCAGACCCTCGACGCCCGCATCGCGGAGCTCATCGACAGCAAGGCCGGCCTCGCCGCCCGCGCGCTCGACGGCTCCGACGACGAGGTCTCGTCCTCGGTCGACGTCCAGCTGGAGGCGCTGGTCTCGCTGCTGACCGACGCTCTGCAGAACCGCTGACGCAGAGCCGTGTTAGACCGGCCGGTCCGGGTCCGGGCCGGGGGCGGGGAGGACCGCGCGGAGGTCGTTGACCACCAGCAGGTCCTCGCGGACCTGACCGGCGCGAACCGAGGCGCGGCCGACCATGTGGTTCCCGATCGGGGACGTCATCATCTGGCAGACCCCGATCAGCACGAGGACGCCGATCGCGCCCGGCTCGAGGAGCCGAAAGCCCAGCCCGATCAGCACGAGGACCAGGCCCAGCACCTGCGGTTTGGTGGCGGCGTGCATCCGGCTGAGGAGGTCGGGCAGGCGCAGGACGCCGATGGCCGCGATCAGCGCGAGGGTCGCTCCGGTCAGCAGACAGGCGGCGGCGAGAACGTCGGCGACGTCGGTCCAGCTCATGACCGCTCCACCTCGATGTCGTCGCTGCCGCGGGTGAAGCGGGCGACACTGACCGAGCCGACGAAGCCCAGCAGCGTCAGGACGAGCAGGATCGGCAGCGTGTGCGAGTGCCGGTTCCAGGCGGCCTCGATCGCGAGGGAGCAGATCCCGATCGCGACCAACATGTCGAGTGCCACCGCGCGGTCGAGGACGGTCGGCCCCCGCACGATGCGGGCGAGCACGCACACCGCGGCCACGGCGAGCATCGCCAGGCACACGGACAGGACGGCGGTCATCGCTTCCCTCCGGCGGGGTCGTCGGGCGAGACGGGGAAGTCGGGGGAGGAGCTGGGGACGCCGCTGGAGAGGTCGTCGAGGTGCGCGATCTCCGCGCCGAGCGCGCGGACGACCCGGTCCTCCTGGGCGAGCACGCTCTGCCGGAACCGCTCCGCGCCCTCGGCGTCCCCGACGTCGAGCACGTGCAGGAACAGCGTGTGCGTCGAGCGGCGCGCCTCGACGACGAGGCTGCCCGGGATCAGGCAGGTCATCTCCGCGACGATCGTGAGCACGAACTCCGAGGGCGTCTTGAGGTTGACCTCGACGATCGCGTTGCGCAGCGGCCGCTGCGGACGCAGCACCACCCCCGCGACCTGGATGCTGGAGCGGACGACGTCGGTGAAGAATTTCGTGACGAGCCGGAGCAGTGCGAGCGGCCGGACCCGCAGGTTCAGCCGCACCGGCGGCAGGGGGAACACGATCGATGCGACGACCGCGACGGCGAGACCGCCCAGTGCGGTGAGCACCGAGAGCTGTCCCCACAGGATCATCCAGACGACCGTGAGCCAGAGCAGCATCGGCCACTCCAGCAGGCCGAAGCGCGCGCGGATCTTCGTCGCCCGTCGCGCCGGGGCCTGAGCGGGCATCACGAGTCGTCCCCGATGCCGCGAGCCCCGGAGTCGGGGTCACCGGGGGTGTCGTCCGGGTTCAGGGCCGCGTCGAGATAGGGCGAGCGCAAAAGCAGGTCCTCGGCGGCGCGGTCGGTGTAGGAGAACAACGGCCCGGCGAGGAACGTGAAGACCAGGCTCACCCCGACCAGCGCCGCGGCGGGCCCGACCATCGCCGCCGGCAGCCGGGAGGGCAGGTCGCCGTCGCGGAGCATCTGGTGGAGGTCGCGGTCGGAGGACTCGTCGTCGACGACGCGCCGCGCGGCCGCGATCTCCCGGTCCCCGAACGCCGTGGCGCCGACGTGGATGTGGCCGCGGTGGCGGATGATCCGAGCGCCGGAGTCGCCCGCGTCCTGCTCCGGGTCGGGCGCGGCGAGCGACTGCGCGATGTCGTGTGCCTGCTCCGGCGTCCGCCAGAACGCGGCCGACCAGGTCTTCGCGACCGCGTACAGCGTCAGCAGGCTCGTCACGGTCCCGCCGATCACGAGCGTGACCGCGAGCCAGCCGCCGACGTCGAGCCCGGCCTGCAGGAGGCCGACCTTGCCGAGGAACCCGGACATCGGCGGGATGCCCGCGAGGTTCATCGCGGGCACGAAGAACAGGATCCCGAGCAGGGGCGCGAGCCGCGCCAGCCCGCCGAGCCGGAGCAGGGCGGTGCTGCCGGCTCTTCGTTCGATGAGACCGACGACGAGGAACAACGCGGTCTGGATCGTGATGTGGTGCGCGACGTAGAAAATCGCGCCGGAGACGCCGGCCTCGGTCGCGAGCCCGATGCCGAAGATCATGTAGCCGATGTGGCTGACCAGCGTGAAGGACAGCATTCGCTTGATGTCCGACTGCGCGATCGCGCCGAGGATGCCGACGACCATCGTCACCAGCGCGGCCCACATCAACAGGTCGGAGAGCGGGTTCTCGGGGAACAACAGCGTCTGCGTCCGCAGGATCGCGTAGACGCCGACCTTCGTCAGCAACCCGGCGAAGACCGCGGTGACGGGGGCGGGCGCCGTCGGGTAGCTGTCGGGCAGCCAGAGCGAGAGCGGGAACACCGCCGCCTTGATGGCGAACGTCGTGAGCAGCAGCAACTGCAGCGTCAGGCTCACGCCGTCGGGCAGGTCGTCGAGCCGTCCGGCGAGCTGCGCGAAGTTCAGGCTCCCCGTCGCGGCGTACACGGCCGCGATCGAGATCAGGAACAGCGTCGAGGACAACATGTTCACGACGACGTAGATCGTCCCGGCGCGGATCCGCGTCGCCGTGCCGCCGAGCGTGAGCAACACGTAGCTCGCGAACAGCAGCATCTCGAAGCTGACGAACAGGTTGAACAGGTCGCCGGCGAGGAACGCGTTGGAGACGCCGGCGACGAGGACCAGGAACGTCGGGTGGTAGATCGAGACCGGTGACTCGGAGTCGTCGTCGGTGAGGCCCTGTCCGATCGAGTACAGGAGAACGGCGAGGGTCACGACCGCCGAGACGAGCAGCATCAGCGCCGAGAGCCGGTCTGCGACGAGGTTGATCCCCAACGGCGGGGTCCACGCACCGATCCAGGCGACCTGCGGGCCCTCCTGGTCGGCGCGGACCATCAGGGCCGCGGCGAGGACGACGATCGCCGACAGCACGACGACGGTGATCGCCCGCTGAATCTTCGGGTGCCGCGAGAGCGCGAGCGCGGCCCCGGCGCCGAACAGCGGCAGCAGGACCGGCAGGGGCACGAGGACGTTCACGCCGTCTCCTCCTCGCGCAGTCGTTCGAGATCGTCCTCGGGCAGGTCGACGCCCTGCGTCATGAGGTCGTGGCTGTCCGAGGCCTCGTCCGCCGCGGCGAGGCGGCGGATCGCGGCGTCCTCGACGTCGTCCTGGACGTCGTCGTTGCCGTAGAGCTGCCAGCTGCGGTGGGCCATCGCGAGCACGAAGGCCGTCGTGCCGAGGGCGATGACGATTGCCGTGAGCACGAGCGCCTGCGGGACCGGATCGGAGATCTCCGCCGGGGCGTACTCGTTGGCGATCGGCGCCTTCCCGGCGCGACCGCCCGCGACCAGGAACAGCATGTTGACGCCGTTGCCCATCACGAGCAGACCGACGAGCACCCGCGTCAGGCTGCGCTCGAGGATCAGGTAGACGCCGCAGCCGATGAGGACCGACGCGGTGAGGATCAGCGTGAGGTTGCCGCTCATCGCAGGGCCGCCTCCTGCTCCTCGGCGAGGATCTGGGTGTCGATGCGGGCGCCGACCGTGCGCAGCAGGTCGAGGATCAGGCCGACGACCACCAGGTAGACCCCGATGTCGAAGAACGTCGACGTGACGAAGTGGATGTCGCCGACCGCCGGGACGTGCAGGTCGACGATCGCGCTCTGCAGGATCGCGCCGTCGAACGCCAGCGGGGCGAGGGCGGACGCGGCCGCGACCGAGAGACCCAGGCCCATGAGGACACCGGCGTCGATGGGCGCGGCCTCGTCGAGCTCGTACCGGCCGCCCGCGAGGTAGCGGACCATCAGGGCGAGGCCGGTGACCATGCCGGCGGCGAAGCCGCCGCCGGGGAAGTTGTGGCCGGCGAACAGCAGGTAGATCGAGAACACAACCACGATCGGGAACAGCAACCGCGCGACGACCTCGAACAGGATCGAGCGGCGGTCGGGCGGCAGCGTCCGCGGGCCGGGCAGCCAGATGTGCGTGCCGGTGGCGTCGCGCACGCGCGCGACGACCTCGGTGTCCGCATCGACCATGCGGCGGATCCCGGAGCGCCGGGTGTTGAGGAACAACAGGCTCGCGACACCGGTCGCGGCGGCGACCAGCACGGAGATCTCTCCGATCGTGTCCCAGGCGCGGATGTCGACGAGGATGACGTTCACGATGTTGTAGCCCCCGCCGAACTCGACGGCCTCGGTCGGGTACGTCGCCGAGACCGGCTCCGCCGTCCGGGCGCCGGTGGTCACGAACATGACGACCGCGACGGTCGCGCCGACGAGCACGCCGAGCACCATGCGCAGGTAGCGGCGCGGGGACAGCGGCCGGTCGGTGAAGTACGGGGGCAGTCGGCGCAGCACGAGCACGAAGACGACCAGGCTCGAGGTCTCGACCAGAACCTGAGTGAGCGCCAGATCCGGGGCGCCGTGGAGCACGAACATCACTGCCGTCCCGTAGCCGGTGACGCCGACGAGCATCACCGCGCGGAGCCGGCGCCGCGACCGCGCCGCGGCGAGGGCGGCGAGGCAGGTGACGAGACCGACCAGCGCCTGCGCGGGCGTGTCCCACAGCTCGACGTCGACGGCGTCGTCGAGGGCGGTCATCACCGCGACGCCGGGCAGGAGCAGCACCACGAGCAGGATGACGACGAGGTACTCGGCGACCGAGCCGCGCTGCACGGCACTGGTGACCTCGACCGCCCAGCGGTCGACGGTCCGCATCCCGAAGCGGTAGGCGCCGTCCGCGGTCCAGCGGAAGCGCACCCGGTGCTGGAACCGGGCCATCGGGCGGCGCAACGTGAACAGCACGAGGCCGACGCCGACGGTGATCGCGGAGAACGCCAGCGGCAGGCCGAGCCCGTGCCAGAGCGCGAGTTCCGCGTGGTGCACGCCCTCGGGGAACTGCTCGGCGTGGGGCTCGAACGCTGTCGTCAACGGGTGCCCCGCGAACCCGAGCGCGACCGTCAGGCCGCTGAGCACCAGCGGGGCGCCGATGAAACCGAGCGGGACCGCCGGGAAGTCCGTCGGCTCCACCTCGGGCTTGGTCGCGAACACGCCCCAGAGGAACCGGGCGGTGTACGCGACGGTGAGCGCGGAGCCGACGATCACGCCGACGATCACCAGCCAGCCGGCGGTCGAGCTCAGGTCCGCGCGGTCGCCGTCCCGGGCGACGTCGAGCAGCGCGGCGAACACGCTCTCCTTCCCGACGAAGCCGAGCAGCGGCGGCAGCCCGGCCATCGAGACCCCGCCGATGAGCGCGACGACGAACAGCGCCGGGGCGCTGCGTCCGACTCCCGAGAGCACGCGGATGTCCCGCGTCCTCGCCTGGTGGTCGACGATGCCGACGACGAGGAACAGCGTCGCCTTGAACAGGGCGTGGGCGAGCAGGAGACCGAGGCCGGCGAGGGCGCTCGCCCGCGTCCCGACGCCGAAGACGACGATCAGGAAGCCAAGTTGGCTCACGGTCCCGTAGGCGAGCAGGAGCTTTGCGTCCTGCTGCCGGAGCGCCCGCCAGCCGCCGAGGATCATCGTCCCGACGCCGAGGGTCAGCACGGTTTCGTGCCACCACGGCGTCCCCGCGAACGCCGGCGCGAGCAGGGCGACGAGGAAGACGCCGGCCTTCACCATCGAGGCCGCGTGCAGGTACGCGCTGACCGGGGTCGGGGCGGCCATCGCGCCCGGGAGCCAGAAGTGGAAGGGGATCAGGGCGGACTTGCTCAACGCCCCGACGAGGAGCAGGAACACCGCGACGGTCGTCGGCGTCCCCGACGGCGGGTCGGCGAGGATCTCGCTGATGCGGAAGGTGTCCGCCTCCCGGCCGAGCAGCAGCATCCCGACGAACATCGCCAGGCCGCCGAACGTCGTCACCATCAGCGCCTGCATCGCGGCCTGCCGGCCGGCGCGTTTGGTCGGGTCGGTCCCGATCAGCAGGAACGAGAAGACCGTCGTCAGTTCCCAGAAGACGTAGAGGACCAGCAGGTCGTCGCACAGGACCAGACCGAGCATCGACCCCGCGAACGCGGTGAACGTGCCGGTGAACAGGGTGAGGCCGGGGTGGTCGTCGTCGAAGTACCAGGCGCAGTACGCGAGCACGAGCGCACCGACGCCGGTCACGACGAGCGCCAGGACCCAGGCGAGGGTGTCCATGCGCAACGCGATGTCGATGCTGAGGCTCGGCACCCAGTCGTACGTCTCCGTCGGCGGGTGGCTGTCGTGCACTGCGTCGGCCTGTGTGAGCAACCACACGAAGGAGATCAGCGGCACCACGGCGAGGACGACGAAGGCCCGGCGGCGCAGCAGGTGCACGAGCCACGGCGCGACCGCTGCGACGGCGAAGTGCGCAGCAATAATCGCGAGCAAAGGGGTACGCCTTCGATAGCCGGACGGACATGATCAGCCTAGGCGGGCGAAGGGAAGCGCATGGACGCACGGCCAGTGGTCGTCGGGTACCACGACCGCAAGGACTCCCGTGAGGCCCTTGCCTGGGCGGCGGACGAGGCATCGGCGAGTGGACTGCCGCTCCAGGTCCTGTTCGCGGCCAATTATCCCGGCATGATCACCCCGCCCGGTTCGAGCATCGAGCTGGAGCCCGGCGCGCTGGACGCCGCGAACGAGGTCACCACCCGGGGCGTCGCCGAGGCCCTCGTCCTGCAGCCCGGCCTGGCGGTCTCCGGCCGGACCGAGATCACCAGCCCGGCCCGGGCGCTGATGGAGGCCTCGGAGGACGCGTCGCTGCTCGTCATCGGGTCCCGGGGGTACGGCCCGGTGCTCGGGTCGCTGCTCGGCTCGATCTCGCTGATCGTCCCGGCCAAGGCGGCGTGCCCGGTCGTCGTCGTGAAGCCGGCGTGCGCGCAGACGCGTCCCGGCCCGGCCCGGCGGGTCGTCGTCGGCACCGACGGCTCCGAGCACGCGGCGGCCGCCGTGGAGTTCGCCGCCGGAGTCGCCGAGCGCCGCGGGGCGCCGCTGGAGGTGCTCTGCTCCACGGGGGAGCCCCCGCTCTACGGCGTCACGACCATGGACCCGCACGAGGCCGCCCGGCAGATCCTGGCCCTCGCCGAGGCGGCCGTCGCCGTGGCCCACCCGGTCGTCGAGGTCCGCACCCACTGCACCGAGGGGCCGGCCGCCGAGGCCCTGCTCGCCGCGTCGGCCGACGCGGGCATGGTCGTCGTCGGCTCGCGGGGCCGCGGGGCCTTCACCGGGATGATCGCGGGCTCGGTGAGCATGGCCGTCGTCCACGGGGCGGAGGCGCCCGTCGCGGTCGTCTGACCAGCCGGAGTGCGGGTCCGGAAACACGGTGTTTACCGTTGAGGGGCCCCCACCACCGGCATCAGGAGAGTTCGTGAAGGTCGACGTCGACGCTGAGGTCGCACGCATCTACGCCGACGTGATTCGTCGCAACCCCGCCGAGCCGGAGTTCCACCAGGCCGTCCGCGAGGTTCTGGAGTCCCTGGCGGTGGTGCTGGGCCGCCACCCGGAGTTCACCGCGCACAAGACCGTCGAGCGGATCTGCGAGCCCGAGCGGCAGATCATCTTCCGCGTCCCGTGGCAGGACGACCGCGGCGAGGTCCACATCGCCCGCGGCTTCCGCGTCGAGTACAACAGCGCGCTCGGCCCCTACAAGGGCGGCCTGCGCTTCCATCCGTCGGTGAACCTCGGGATCGTGAAGTTCCTCGGGTTCGAGCAGATCTTCAAGAACGCCCTGACCGGCATGCCCATCGGTGGTGGCAAGGGCGGGTCGGACTTCGACCCCAAGGGCCGCTCGGACTCCGAGGTCATGCGGTTCTGCCAGTCGTTCATGACCGAGCTCTACCGGCACCTCGGCGAGTACACCGACGTCCCGGCCGGCGACATCGGCGTCGGGGCCCGGGAGATCGGGTTCCTGTTCGGCCAGTACAAGCGCATCACCAACCGCTACGAGGCGGGTGTCCTGACCGGCAAGGGCCTCTCCTACGGCGGCGCGCTCGTCCGCACCGAGGCCACCGGCTACGGCGCGGTGTTCTTCGCGTCCGAGATGCTCGCGGTCCGCGGCGAGGAGTTCGAGGGCAAGACCGTCAGCGTCTCCGGCTCCGGGAACGTCGCGATCTACGCGGTCGAGAAGGCGCAGCAGTTCGGCGCGCACGTCGTGACCGTGTCGGACTCCAGCGGCTACGTCGTCGACGAGAAGGGCATCGACCTCGACCTGCTCAAGCAGGTGAAGCTGGTCGAGCGCGCCCGCATCAGCGAGTACGCCGCCCGCCGCCCGGGCGCGGTGTTCGTGCCCGCCGCCGGCGGCAGCATCTGGGACGTCCCGTGCGACGTCGCGATCCCGAGCGCGAGCCAGAACGAGCTCCCCGAGGACGGCGCCGTCGCGCTGGTCCGCAACGGGTGCCGGATCGTCGTCGAGGGCGCGAACATGCCCACGACCCCGAAGGCGGTCCGGGTGCTCCAGGAGGCCGGCGTCGGCTTCGGCCCCGGCAAGGCCGCGAACGCCGGCGGCGTTGCGACCTCAGCCCTCGAGATGCAGCAGAACGCCTCCCGCGACCGCTGGAGCTTCGAGCGCACCGAGACCCGACTGGAGGAGATCATGCGCGACATCCACCACCGCTGTCACGCCACCTCCACGGAGTACGGCGACCCCGGCAACCTCGTCCTCGGCGCCAACGTCGCCGGCTTCCTCCAGGTCGCCGAGGCCGTCCACGCCCACGGCCTGGTCTGACGCCGCCCCTGTCAAAAAAGGGTGACACCCCTTACTGCGCAGTAAGGGGTGTCACCCTTTCTTGACATCGGGATCGGTCTAGCGGCGGGGGCGGCGCGGCGGGGTGCCGGTGCCGGCGCCGCGCTTGAGGATCGCGGCGGGGGCGCCGTGGTCGGCGCGGAGGCGGCGGAGCCGGGGGTTCTCGGTCCAGAACGACTCGAACTCGTCCGGGGCGAAGCGCTCGGCGATCAGATGCATCGCGATGTCGTGCCGGACGTACTCGACGGCGACGAGGACGACGGCCGGGTCGTCGGTGTAGACGCCCCAGGCGTCGCCGTTGACGACGCCGCCGATGACGGCCTGCTCCCGGTCGCCGGAGACGACCAGCAGCCGGCAGCCGAGGTTCTCGAGGACGACCTCGGGCGAGGAGAAGCGGTGCGGGGTCGTGTTGCCGACCGGGTCCTTGTCCTCGCCGAAGGTGACGACGGAGACGTCGACGCCGTCGGCCTCGGCGCGGCGGGCCGCGGGCTTCAGCGGGTCGAGCTCGGCCGGGAAACCGGAGAGGAAGACGTCGGTGCGCGCGGCGGCGATGACGTCCTCGGCGCGGGCGAGCAGGGAGGAGCGGTCGGAGAGGCTGTGGACCAGGCGGACCTGCGTCGGCGAGGCGATCTCCGGGAGGGCCTCGCGCAGGGTGTCCATCGACTGGTCGAACTCGCGGCGCATCCGGTCGAGCAGCGCGGACGGCGGCAGCGAGATGTAGCCGACGTTGTCCTCACCGGCGCGAACCTCGTACGCGGCGCCCCGGGCGACGAGCTTCGCGAGCGTCTCGTAGACCGTGCTGCGGGGGACGCCGGAGCGCTTCGCCACCTCGTAGCCGTTGAGCGGGGCGCCGGCCGCGACGAGGGCGACGTACGCCTTCGCCTCGTAGCCGGACATGCCGAGTCGCTGCAGCTCCTCGATGACGTTCTGCTGCGACATTCCGCCATCATTCCACCCCGCGAACGCGTGCCGCGGGACGCGCCCCGCGGCCCACGGGGAGACGGACACCGGCTGCCCTAGGCCAGGGAGTCGTCGCCCGGGCCCACCGAGTCGACCGACTTCGGCCGGGGCAGGCTGGCGAGGGTGCTCTTGAGCAGGCCGCCGTCGACGGCCAGGACCTGGCCGGTGATGTACGTGGCCTTCTCCGAGGCGAGGAACAGGACGGTGTCGGCGATGTCCTCGCTCGACCCCAGACGGCCCAGCGGGACCCGTGCCTGGCGCAGGCGGCGCACCTCGGGGTCGGCGTAGATCGCGTCCGACATCCCGGCGTCGATGAGGCCGGGCGCGACGCAGTTGACGCGGATGCCGAGCGGCGCCCACTCCATCGCCTGGTGCTCGGACAGCCGGATGACGCCGGCCTTCGAGGCCGAGTAGGCGCCGGCGTTGGGGGCGGCCGCGACGCCGTTGACCGAGGCGATGTTGACGATCGCGCCGTCGCCGACGGTCGCCATGCGGCGGGCGACGGTGCGGCCGACGAGGAACGTGCCGGTCAGGTTGACGCGCAGGGCCTGCTCCCAGTCGGCGAGCGAGACCTCGAGCAGCGGGCCGAACCGCACGATGCCGGCGCTGTTGACGAGCAGGGAGGGGGCGTCGGGCAGGGAGGCGACGGCCGCCTCGACGGCCGCCTCGTCGACGACATCGACCTGGCGGGGCACGCAGATCTCGCCGAGCTCGGCGGCCAGTTCCTCCACGCCGGCGGCGTTCACGTCCCACGCCGCGATGCGGTAGCCGAGCTTCGCCGCCGACCGCGCGATGACGGTGCCGATGCCGTTCCCGGCGCCGGTGACCACCGCCCACTTCTCGGTCATGCGAGCCCCTCCTCACCCCGTGGGACCGCGACCGGTCCGGACGGCGCCCATGCGACGTTGTTCTTGTAACGACGCTACTTCCTCGCCGACCGATCGTCCAGCGTCGTCCCCCGCATTTGTCCGCTGATACATGCGTGTAACGCGGAATCTTGGCGTGCGGATGGGTTGCGCGTTCAAAGACGCTAAGCCTCTAGCTACTACCCCGCCCGGCGGCCTAGCCCGCCACCGCGCGGAGCGATTACAGTGCGAGCTCGCCGCCCCCGACCGTCCGCCCCCGAGGAGGTGCGTGGAATGAGCGCGAAGCTCTGGATCGACTCCGACATCTGCATGAGCTCGGGTCGCTGCGTCGCCGACCTGCCCCGCGTGTTCCGCTTCGACGACGAGGAGATCGCCGAACTCGTCCCCGACGCGGAGATCGACGCCGAGTTCGAGGCGCACCGCGACCGGCTGGTCGCCGCCGTGCGCAACTGCCCGGCCGGCGCGATCCACCTGCAGCAGAACGGCGTCGAGGTGGAAGCCTGACGTCATGGATCTCGGACTCTCCGGCCGCCGAGCGGCCGTCGGCGCCGCGAGCGCCGGACTCGGGTACGCCTGCGCCGAGGCCCTCGTCGCCGAGGGCGCGGAGGTCGTGATCTGCGGGTCGGACGCCGGCCGCGCCGAGGCCGCCGCGAACAAGCTCGGCGGCGGGACGCAGTGGCTCGTCGCCGATCTCGCCGACCCGCTCGGGGCCGAGCGCTTCGTGCTCGAGGCTCGGGACCGGCTCGGCGGGCTCGACGTCCTCGTCGTCAACGGCCCCGGCCCCGCGGCGGGCACCGCGCTCGACACCCCGGCCGACGCGTACCAGGCGGCGCTCGACCGCAGCCTGCTCGCGGTCGTGCGCCAGTGCCTCGCGGTCGTGCCCGACATGCGCGCGCAGCAGTGGGGCCGGATCGTCGCGATCACCTCGCTCGGGGTCCGCCAGCCCTACGCGAACCTCGCGCTCTCCAACGCCGCCCGCGCCGGCGCGACCGGCTTCCTGCGCACCCTCGCCACCGAGGTCGCGGCCGACGGCGTCACCGTGAACTCGGTCCAGCCCGGCGTTCACGCCACCGACCGCGTCCGCCGCGTGTTCGACGACAAGGCCCTCGCCGCCCAGCTCGCGGGGGTCCCCGCCGGCCGGCTCGGCGAACCGGCCGAGTTCGGCGCGCTCGTCGCGTTCCTGTGCTCGAACCTCGCCGCGTACGTCACCGGCGCCGCGATCCCCGTCGACGGCGGCGCCAACCGCGCCCTGCAGTAGTCCCCACCCACCCTGCACAAGAGATGTCATCTCCAGTGCAGTGGTGCGGGGCGGCAGCTCGCGGGCCCGCCTGCGCCGAGTGCGCAGATCAGCACCAGCCGGGGCGCCGGCACCCGTGCTCAACTGCGCACTCGGTGCAGATCGGCCCGCGCGGGCGACGGGGACGCGGCGCGCGGCCGGTCGAGGTACTTCCTTCTCCCGAAAGCGCAGCACAGCACGCGGGAACGGCCGTTCGGCGTGCTTCCTTCTCCCCAAAGCGCAAGACAGCACCTCCGGGCCCCCTGGGGGTGCCCACCTGCGCCGAGTGCGCAGATCAGCACCAGCCGAGGCGCGGGCACCCGTGCTCAACTGCGCACTCGGTGCACCTCGGCCCGCGGGCACCGAGGCAGCGGCGGCGCCAACCGCGCCCTCCAATGGTTTCGGCCGGCCCTGCACAAGAGATGTCATCTCCACTGCAGGGGTGGGTCAGGGGAGGCGGAGGAGCCGGGCCGCGTTGGCGGCGAGGGTGGGGGCGAGGGGGCCGGGGCCGTCGTGCGCGCCGGAGTCCCAACCCGCGAAGTTGGTGCCGAACACCAGGCGCTCGGTGCCGGCGTGGGAGGCGAGGAGCTCGAGCGAGCCCGCGTCGTGGACGTGGGTGTCGAACCACAGCTGCCGGTAGTAGTGCGCGAAACCGTTCTCCCGCAGGGCTTTCGAGGCCCACGGCCGGACCTCCACGGCGCGGGCGAGGCGGCCGGCGAGGAAGGCGGCGGCCCCGCCGCCGTGGCTGATGCACACGTCGAGACCGGGGTGCCGCTCCAGGATGCCGCCGCACACGAGCGCCGCGACGGCGAGCGTCTCGTCGCGGGCGAAGCCGAACAGCAGGTCGAGGTCGAACCGGCGCAGCCGCACGTCGTCCGGCGGGCCCTGCTCCCCGAGCGGCGTGGGGTGCACGAACAGCGGGACGTCGAGGTCGACCAGCGCCTCGTACAGCGGGTCGAGCGCGGGGTCGTCGAGCGTCCGTCCGGCGGGGTCGGTGTCGATGTACGCCGCGCGCAGTCCGAGGTCGCGAACGCTGCGCCGCAGCTCGGCGATCGCGGCCGGGACGTCCTGCATCGGCAATTGGGCCGCGCCGAGCAGGCGGTCGGAGTGCTTGCCGACGAGCGCGGCGAGCGCGTCGTTGTGCGTGCGCGCGAACCCGATCGCCGCGTCGGCGTCGAGCCGGCCGAAGTACGTCAGCGGGTTGGGGGAGAGCAGCTGGACGTCGATGCCGGCGGCGTCCATCGCCGCCAGCCGCACGTCGACGTCCATGAACGGCGAGCCGCGGTAGCGGACGCCGCGGAGCACGTACTCGCCGACGCGGTAGAACGGCGTGCCGTCCTCGGTGACGCCGAGCTCCGGCCCCGCCGCCCCCGCGGCGCCGAGGCTGACCTCGAGCACCGCGTGGGCGTGGACGTCGACGATCTTTGGAGCCGACCCTGCCGGCGAATCTGAGGCGACGTCAGACACGGGCGAGCTTCTCGAGCTGCTCCTCGGTGAGGGCGAGGCCACGGGTCAGGGGGCAGGAGGCGAGCATCCGGACCTGGTCGCTGCTGCGCATCTTCCGCTCGGGGATCGGCGTCGTGAGGTCGATGCGCCGGCCCTCCTTGATCACCTCGACGATCTTCGACCGGTCCTGGAGGATCGTGATGTCGGCCAACGGATTCCCGTCGAGAACGAGGACGTCGGCGATGCGGCCGACCTCGAGCGTGCCGAGCCGGCCCTCCATCCGCATGGCGAAGGCGCCGTTGCGGGTGGCCGCGACGATCGCGTCCATCGGGGTCATGCCCATGTACTGGACGAACATCTCCAGCTCGCGGGCGTGCCACTCACCGACCGGCGTGACGGCGAACCCGGTCTCGGACCCGGCGAGGAACGTGACGCCGAGCTCGTGGGCCTTGGCCATCTGATTGGCCGTCACCTCGACCTCGGCGCGGAACACGTCGAGTAGTTCGGGTGCGGTGCCGATCTTCAACCCGTAGTCGGCGAGATTGCCGAGCAGCGTGAAGGTCGGGCAGAGCGCGGCGCCGGACTCCAGCACCGCGTCGAGCGCACGGTCGTCCATGTAGGACGCGTGGTAGATCAGGTCGACCCCGGCCAGCGCGGCCTCGCGCGTGCTCTCGGAGTTGCGGCAGTGCGCGACGACCCTGGTGTTGAGCTCGTGCGCGGCGTCGCAGACGGTCCGGAGCTCGTCGAAGCTCCAGACCTTGACCTCGGGGCCCTTCATCGACGGGATCAGGCCGGTGACCATGATCTTGATCCAGTCGACGCCGTACTTGATCTGACGCCGGATCTCGTTGACCATCATGTCCCGGTTGTGGACGACGGTCGCGTACCCGGTGGTCCCCTCGTCCTTGATCATCCGGCCCGCGGTGCCGCCGAGCATCGTCATCAGCGCCTGGCCGCCGGCCCGCATGCGCGGGCCCTCGACGATGCCGGTCTCGATCGCGTCCCGGAGCTCGACGCCGATGTTCCACAGGCAGTCGGCGTCGAGGACGCTCGTCACGCCGGCGCGAAGCACCTTGCGCGCGTTGTACGCCGACAGCATCGAGCTGTAGGCCTCGGTGCGGTGGTGGAACAGCTCGTCGTTGCCGGTCGGCTCGCCGAACGTGAGGTGCGTGTGCGCGTCGATGAGGCCGGGCATGACGGTGCGGCCGGTCGCGTCGATGCGGACGTCCACACCGTTCGCGGCGGCCTCGTCGTCCGCGGCCCGTCCGAGGGCGGCGATCCGTCCGTCCCGGATGAGGACCGACTCGCCCGGGCGGGCCGCCGCCCCCGTCCCGTCGATCAGAGTTCCGCCGACGAGCAGAGTGGTGCTGGATCCTTGCGACAGTCCTTGCGTCACGACTTGGCGGCCATCTTTCGCGCTGCCGACTCGATCGCCTTGCGGATGCGAAAGTAGGTGCCGCAGCGGCAGACGTTCTGGATCGACCGGATCTGCGCGTCGGTCGGCTTCTTCGTCCGCTTGAGCAGCGCGACCGCGTTCATGATCTGGCCGGGCTGGCAGAACCCGCACTGCGGGACGTCCTGCTCGATCCAGGCCTCCTGAACCGGGTGCAGCTTGCCGCCCTTGGCCAGGCCTTCGATCGTCGTCACGGACTTGCCGGCGACCTCCGAGACCTTGACCGAGCACGGCGTGATCGCCTGGCCGTCGAGCAGAGAGGTGCAGGCCTTGCAGTCATTGATGCCGCAGCCGTACTTCGGGCCCGTGATGGCGAGCTTGTCCCGCAGCACCCACAGCAGAGGGAGGTCCCTCGGGGTGTCCACGGTGACGTTCTTGCCGTTCAGCCGGAAGGTGTACTTGGGCACGGAACACCCTTTCTCTACGAGAACGCCGGCGGGGGCAGCTGGCCGGGCGCGAACGGTTCGAAGTCGACCGGGTGGACGATCGGGAACTTCCGGGGGCGGATGCCGGTCACCTTGGTGTAGGCCTGGGCGATCGCGCCGGTCGGGGCGGCCATGCCGACCTCGCCGGTCCCACCGATCGGGTCACCCTTGTCGGGCATGACGATGACCTGGATGTCGGAGGGCATGTCCCGCATCCGCAGCCACTTGTACTGGGAGAAGCTGCCCTCCAGCGGCAGGCCGTCGACGATGTGCAGACCGGCCTTGAGCGTCAGCGAGATCGCCTCGGCGAGACCACCCTCCATCTGCGCGATGATGCCGAGCGGGTTGATCGGCTTGCCGCAGTCGATGGCGATGACGGCCTTGGTCACCCGCGGGATCTTCGGGTTGCGGGCGTCCAGCTCGATGAGCGCCGCGGTGTGCGAGCGGCTCTCCGAGTGGAAGGCGATGCCCTGGGCGTGGCCCTCCGGCATCTTCTTGCCCCACTGCCCGCGCTCGGCGACGGCGTCGAGGACGGCGCGCGAGCGGTCGGACTTGAGCAGGACCCGCCGGAACTCGTACGGGTCGACCTTGAGCTTCTCGGCGAGCTCGTCGATGAACATCTCCTCGCTGCCGCGCGCCGTCTGGCAGGGGACGCTGCGGTAGGAGGACGTCGGCATGCCGAGCGAGACCTCGAGCTGACGCTTGTCCTGGGCGCCGAGGTTGTACGGCGAGGACACCATCGTCGTGAAGACGCCCTGGCCGAACCCGTCGTTGACGATCGCCTGCTTCGCGCCCTGCGGCATCTCCGTGATGATCGCGGAGAAGATCTCGCCGAGGCCGTGCCGGTAGTCGGTGGAGACACCGGCGACCCGCTGCTCGGACGACACGACCTTGTTGTCGAGGATCGTCGCGCGGAACCGGTGCACGTTCTGCGGACGGTGCCGGCCGTGCCGGAAGTCGTCGGTGCGGGTCCACATCAGCTTGATCGGGCGGCCGACCTGCTGAGAGACCAGCGCCGCCTCCATCGCGGCGTCGAAGAACACGCGCCGGCCGAAACCACCGCCGACGGGGACGACGTGCGCCTTCACGGAGTCGATCGGAAGGCCGAGCGCCAACGCGACCTGCTGGCCCGCGACGATCGGGGCCTGGAAGCCGCTCCACAGGTCGGCGCCGTCGGAGCGGACGTCGGCGATCGCGCACTCGACCTCGAGGAAGCCGTGGGCGGCGGGCGCCCACTCGTACTCGGCCTCGACGGTGTTGGCGCCGGCCGGCGGGGCCATGAACGGCAGCATGCTGGCGCGCAGCTTCTGCCCGACGGTCTCGTTCGACTCGTTCGCGACCGGGCCGGAGTCGAACACGGCCTCGACCGCGGCGGCGCCGGCGCGGGCCTGCTCGAACGTCTCGGCGACGACCGCGACGCCGTTCTTGAGCAGGGCCGTGGCGATCACGCCCGGCATCTTCTCGACCTGCGCCTTGTTCCGAAACTCCTGGAGTTCGGCGTTCAGCGTCGGGGCCCGGCGCACCATGGTCGGCAGCGCGCCGGGGACCTGCAGGTCCATCGTGAACTTCTTGCGCCCGGTGACGATGTCGAGCGCGTCGACGCGTCGGGTCGGCTTGCCGACGATCTTGTACTGGCTCGCCTCCTTGAGGCGGACCGCGCCGATCTTGAGGTTCGGGTCGGCGGCGGCGCGGCTCAGCTCACCGAAGGTGGCGGTGCGGCCGTCACCGGAGACGATCACGCCGTCGTGGACCGACAGCGTCGAGGGGTCGACGCCCCACTGCTGCGCGGCGGCGGCCGTCATCCGCATCTTGGCGGTGGCGGCGAGCACGCGGAGCGGGTCGTGGAACTGCCGGTGGCTGCAGGAGCCGGCGGTCATCTGGTTGCAGGCGAGCTCCGGGCGGGCGTCGGCGCAGGTGACCTTGACCTGCTCCAGCGGGCAGTCGAGCTCCTCCGCGATGAGCATGGCCATCGCGGTGGTCATGCCCTGACCCATCTCGATGCGCGGGATGTCGAAGCGCACGATGCCGTCGGTGCCGATGTCCAGTTGCAGCAGCGGCATGGTGGGCGCGCCCGCCATGATGATGGCGTCGGCGATGTCGAACGTTTCCTCGATCGACTGACCGGACGGAACCGCCTGCGTGCTGCCGGTGGCCGCCTCCGCGACGTCCCCGAGGAAGCCGTCCAGCGTCACCGACGTCGCCAGTGACAGTGCGGGGACACCGACGAGGAAGGTCAGGAACGTGCGGCGGCCCAGCCGGACCTCACCGGCGGCGGGTTCCGCGGGCGCACTGCTGGGGGCAGCACCGATGGTGCTCTGTGCGTCGACCATGACCTCGACTCTCCTGTGTGCCGGGCGAAAGCACCCCTGTGGTCTACGTCTCTCACCGAAGACCCTGCCTGAGCGGAAAAGGCGGAGTCAAGGTTCTAGCGACGATATGGGCCAGGGTTTTGCATCGGAGCGTAGGACAAGGGAATCTGGGCGTCGCTAGAACCACAACTCCCCCTCGTGTTCAAGGGTGGCGACGATGACAATTTCCGCCGAGTCGGGTCCCGCATTTGCGACCGTGTCCCGCTTCCTGGCTGCCGTAGCTGCGAGGGATGCGGCGGCGGCAGGAGCCTGCTTCGCGCCGACGGCCACGTACGCCAACATGCCGCACCCGCCCGTGGTGGGTCCGGCGGGGGTCGCGGGGCTGCTTGCGCCGATTTTGAATCGTTCGGAACGTGTCCGCTGGGACCTGGTCTCGGCGTCCTACGCCGCGGACCGGGCCTGGCTCGAACGCGTCGACCGGTTCTGGATTGACGGCCGCGAGTACGCGATCGAGTGCAACGGCGTCGCCGAGATCGACCCGGCGGCCGGGCTGATCACGGCGTTCCGCGACTACGTGGACCTGGCCACCTGGCGGGAGCGGCTCGGGGACGTCCTCTCGTCCCCGGCCGGCCCGGGGGCCGCGGGCGGGTAGGCCGCGAGCGCACCGGCGAGGCGCTCCCGGTAGCGCGCGACGTTCGCGAGCTTGATCTCCTCGTAGCCGCGGACCTCGTCGGGCAGGCCGGCGATCTCGACCGCTGCGGCGAGCGCGGCGGGGGAGAGTCCGCTCAGGAGCCGCTCGATTCCCGTGCGGTACTCCGCGACGAGTTCGCGCTCGACGCGGCGCACCTCGGCCCGCCCGAACGGGTCCCACCGGGTGCCGCGCAGACGGCGGGCGCGGACCAGCGCCCGGAACGCGGGGTCGGCGACGCGCTCGGGGACGGGGATCTTCCGCTGCAGGCCGAGCGCCCGTAACGCCGGCGGGTGCAGGTGGCGGGTGACCCGGGCCCCGGGCCCGAACTCGCGGGCCAGCGCAGCCCGGTTCGCCGGGTCGAGGGCGAGCCGCGCGACCTCGTACTCGTCCTTGTAGGCCATCAGCTTGTGCAGGTTCCGGGCGACGGCCGCCGCCAGGGCGGTGCTGCCCGGGACCACCGCGGCCTCCGCGGTGCGGACCCGTTCGACGACCGCCGCGTACTCCGCGGCGTACTCCGGTCCCGAGTACCCGGTCAGGTCGGCGGTTCGCACGGCGAGCAGGGCGTCGAGGTCGTCGGTCTCCGGTTCGGTCTCCGGCGCGCCGCCCAGGGCTCGGGTGAGACCGGCCGGGTCGGCGACGGCCTGACGGCCGCGGCGGAACGCCTGGACGTTGGCCGTGACCGCGACGCCGTTCAGTTCCAGGGCCCGCTCGATCGCCGCCGGCGGCAGCGGCAACGCGCCGG
Organism: Sporichthya polymorpha DSM 43042; assembly: GCF_000384115.1. Lineage (NCBI taxonomy): Bacteria > Bacillati > Actinomycetota > Actinomycetes > Sporichthyales > Sporichthyaceae > Sporichthya > Sporichthya polymorpha. The sequence goes on along the minus strand of NZ_KB913029.1, from coordinate 1,201,373 downwards.
ACTGGCAGGCGACGCCGACGAGCAGGATCGCGGCGTACTGGTCGCTGCCGAGCAGCCGCGCGGACAGGCCGTGGGCGTCGAGCGTCAGTTGCGTCCGGGTCGCGGCGGCGATCCGGCTCAGGACCTCGTCGACGACCGGGAACTCCACCGTCGGGTCGACGACCATCGACCCGGTCGGGATCTGAGCCGTCGAGACCACGGCGGCGGTCCGGGCCGGGTCGGCGGCGGCCAGACGCCCCGGGTCCGCGGCGACGAGCAGGTCGGCCGCGATCAGGACGTCGGCCTCACCCGCGCAGAGGCGGCCCGGGACGTCGATCGGCGCGGTGCTCAGCGTGAGGTCGGAGACGACCGCGCCGCCCTTCTGGGCCAGGCCGGTCTGGTCGAGGCCGCGGACGTGGCGGCCGTCGATCACTGCGGCGGTGGCGAGAACCTGAGCCACCGTCACCACGCCGGCGCCGCCGACCCCGGCGAGCCGGACGCGTACCTCGTCCGGCCGCTGCGCCGGCGGGGCGGGGAGGTCGGCGTCGTCGAGCGCCGGGGCGCGGCGCGGCTTCGCCTCCGCGTCGGGTGCCACCGTCACGAACGACGGGCAGTCGCCGGCCAGGCAGGTGGCGTCGAGGTTGCACGAACCCTGGTGGATGCGGGTCTTGCGACCGTACTCCGTCGGGACCGGGTGCACCGACAGGCAGCCGGACTTCGCCCCGCAGTCGCCGCAGCCCTCGCAGATCCGCTCGTCGATGACCACGCGCTTCGCCGGCGTCGGCGCGAGTCCGCGCTTGCGGGCGCGGCGCAGTTCGGTCGCGCACTCCTGGTCGTGGATGAGCACGGTGACTCCCGGCGTCGCCGCGAGCGTCCGCTGCGCCTCGTCGAGGCGCTTCCGGCTCCAGACCTGGACGCCCGGCGCGAGGCGGGTGCGGCGGTACCGCCGCGGGTTCTCGGTCGTGATGATCGTGCGCGCGACACCCTCGGCCGCGAGCAGCCGCGTCAGGGCGGGGACCGACAGCTGACCGACGGCGTCCTGACCCCCCGTCATGGCGACGGTGCCGTTGTAGAGCAGCTTGTAGGTGATCGAGACGCCCGCGGCGACGGCCGCGCGGATCGCGAGGCTGCCGGAGTGGAAGAACGTGCCGTCGCCGAGGTTCTGCACCAGGTGCGGGGTGTCGACGAAGGGCGCCATCCCGATCCACTGCGCGCCCTCGCCGCCCATCTGCGTCAGGCCGACGACGTCCCCGACCTGGCGCGGGTCCATGAGCAGGACCATCGCGTGGCAGCCAATGCCGGCGCCGACCAGGGAGCCCTCCGTCGGCCGCGTCGAGCTGTTGTGCGGGCACCCGGAGCAGAACGACGGCGTGCGCGGCAGGAGCGGCAACGGCGTCGGGCCGGACTTCGTCCGCACGGGGGCGGGCACGGTCAGGCGGAGTCGCTCCGCGAGTGCGGACGCGATGCTCTCGGGGTCGAGCTCGCCGTGCGGCGGAAGCAGCGGCGCGCCGTCCGGAGTCGTCTTGCCCGAGACCGCCGGGGCGTTCGGGACGCCGTAGAGCACGTCCTTGATCGCGGACTCGAGGAACGCACGCTTCTCCTCGACCACGACGATCTCCCGCAGCCCCTGCGCGAACGTCCGCACGGTGCCCGGCTCGAGCGGGTGGACCATGCCGAGCTTGAGCAGTCGGATCCCGCGACGGCGCAGGTCGGTCTCGTCGAGACCGAGCCGGGCGAGGGCGTGGCGGAGGTCGAGCCAGGTCTTGCCCGCCGCGACCAACCCGATCGTGTCGTCGGTGGAGCGCACGACGATCTCGTTGATCCGGTTGGCCGCGGCGTACCGACGGGCGATCTCCAGCCGGGCCCGGTGCAGGTCACGCTCGAGCGGGCCGAGTGTGGGCTGCAGAAGCCGGCCGGTGACGGTGTGGGTGAACGGCCGGCCGTCGATCGTCCGGTCCGGTGCGACGAAGCGGAACGGCTCGACCGCGACCGTGGCCGAGCCGTCCGCGACGGCGGTGGCCATCTTCAGTGCGGCCCACAGCCCGGAGGCGCGGGAGAGCTCGATGCCGTGCAGGCCGAAGGTGATCACCTCGCCCGGGTCGGCGGGGTAGAGCGTCGGGATCGCGAGGTCGGCGAGGGCGAACTCCGACGCGCACGGGACGCTGGAGGACTTCGCCGCCGGGTCGTCACCGACCACCGCGAGGACACCTCCCGTGGAGTGAGTACCCATCAGATTCGCGTGGCGGATCGCGTCGGTCGCGCGGTCGAGGCCGGGGGCCTTGCCGTACCAGACCCCGACGACCCCGTCGGGGCGCATCCCGCCGGCGACGGCGGCGAGCTGGCTCCCCTGCACCGCGGTGGCCGCGGCCTCCTCGTTCAGTCCGGGGGTGAAGACGACGTCGTGCGCGTCGAGGAGCTCGCGCCGGCGACCGAGTTCGAGGTCGAAGCCGGCGAGCGGCGACCCCTCGTAGCCCGAGACGAAGGTCTGCGTGTTCAGACCACGGGCGCGGTCGGCGCGACGCTGGTCGAGCAGCATCCGGACCAGGGCCGCGATGCCCGTCAGGTGGACGACGTTCCGCGTGGCGACGTACCGGTCGGAGAGGGCGAGTTTCGACATCGTGCTCCGGACGCTAGGCACCGGCCGGGCACTCGTCCAGATACAGTTTTTTGTACTGGGCCAATGGCTCAGTCCGCGCCCGCGCCGACCGTGCCGAACGGAGCACCTGTCCATGTCCGTCGACGACCTCGACCGCGCCCTGCTGCTGGAACTGCTGGAGCGCCCCCGCGCCGGGCTGCGCGAGTACGCGCGGGTGCTGGGCGTCGCGCGCGGCACGGTGGCCGCACGGTTCCTGCGGCTGCAGGAGACCGGGGTGATTTCCGACCTGGCGCCGCAGGTCTCCACGCGCGCGCTCGGCTACCCCGTCGCGGCGTTCGTGCAGCTCGACCTGGCGCAGGGTCACCTCGACTCGGTGGTCGAGGCGCTCACCGAGATCGGTGAGGTCATCGAGGCGCACACCGTCACCGGGGACGGCGATCTGCTCTGCCAGGTCGTCGCGCGCGACACCCCGGAGCTCGAGCACGTGGTGCAGCGCATCATCGCGATCCCGGGCGTCGTGCGGACGCGCTCGCAGGTCGCGCTGACCCAGCGCATCCCACGGCGGGTCCTGCCGCTGGTGCGGCAGGCCGCCGGCAAGGGCGCAGCGCGGGGGAGCGTCAGAGCTCGTACTGCAGCGCCACGCGCTCCGCGATGATCGGGCGGAGGTACTCGGTGACGACCTTGGTGTGCCGCGGGTCCGACTGGTACGCCAGGTAGGCCTCGGAGTTCGGGAAGTCGCCGACCACGACGACGTCCGCGTTGCCCTCGGCCAGCCCGGCGTCGAGCCCGACGGACAGGCGGCCGAGGTCCGCGACCTCGTCCTTCAGGCGGGCGAGGGCGGAGATCGCCGCCTCGCGCTGCTCCGTCGTCGACTCCGGCTGCCACCGGAACATCACGACGTGCCGGAACCCGCTCACGCCGACTCGTCCGGCGCGGCGTCGCCGAGCAGCACCGGGTAGCTGCCCCAGTACGGGCGCAGGGTGTTCTTGTCGCGCTCCGGCGGGTTCTCCGGGTCGCGGCGGACGCCCGCGGTGAGCACGGCCTGGATCGAGCCGGTCAGCAGACCGAACAGGTGGTTGTCGGCGTCGAAGTCCGCGCGGGGGACGACGCCGGCGGCGAGGTCCTGGCCGATGCACACGTGCATGCCGCCGCCGAAGCTCAGACCGAACGGCGCGACGCCCGGAGGCAGCGGCCGGCGCGGGTTGAACTCGGCCGCGTCCTCGCCGAACACCTCGGGGTCGCGGTTGATGTTCTGCAGGTCGAGGATGACGAAGTCGCCCTCGTTCACCTCGCCGGAGGACAGCGACACCGGTGCCAGCGCGCGGCGCTTGCCGATCGGGCTCGACGGGTTCAGCCGCACGGTCTCGTGGATGCAGCGCTGCACGAACAGCTGGTCGGTCCGGATGACCTCGAGGTCCTCGGGGTGCTTCTCGACCCAGCTCAGGATGTGGTCGATCGAGCGCACGAACGCGGTTGCGGTCGTGTGGGCGCCGGCGAGGAGGAAGAACGCGATCTCGCGGCGGAGCACCTCGTGCGTGAGCTCGAGCTCGTCCCAGTTCTCCAGCAGCGTCGTGAGCACGTCGCGCGGGAGTTCGACGTCCTCACCCGCGGCCTTGCGCTCGAGCAGTGCGCGCCGGCGCTCGACCGAGGGCGCGAGGAAGTCGCGGTCCCAGTCGAGCAGGCCGGCGTAGATGCACTTGCGCTGCTCGTCCTTGTCACCGGTCGAGTGCGCCAGCGTCGCGCCCTCGATGAACAGCATCATGTAGCTGTAGAGGTGGTGCGTCTCCTCGGCCGTGCCCTTCGGCCGGTCGACGCCGGCGGTCAGGGCGGCGAGGTTCAGCAGGAGCTCGTGACCGAGCTTCACCAGGTCGACGCGCCCGGCCTCGACGTACGGGGCGAGGGTGCGCTCGATGACCTGCGGGAATAGCTCGCGCTCGTAGCGCTCGAAGACCTCGCGCCGGAACATCTTGTTCTCCGCGCGACGGCGCGCGCGGTGCTCGGCGCCGTGGAGGTTGACGAGGACGTCGCCCATGACGACCTCGCCCTCGTCGTAGAGCGCCTGCCGCAGGTCCTTGGCGCGGTAGACCTCCTTCGCCTCGGCGAACGTGCTCACCACCAGCGGCTCTTTGGCCTCGGGCGTGGACGGAGCGGTGACGGTCATCGGAGGGCCTCCTCGAACACGACCGGGTAGCTGGCGAAGTTGTGACGCTTGGAGTCGGAGTCCAGCCGCGGCGGGTTCGCCGGGTCCGGACGGGCCCCGTTCTGCAGCAGGGCGTGGATCATGAGCGTGACGGTGCCGAAGACGGGCTCGTGGTCGTCCGGCGCACCGGTGTTCTGAACGCCGCCGTCGAGCTCCATGCCGATGCAGGCGTGCATGCCGCCGCCGAAGGAGTGGCCCCACGGCGGGACGCCGTCGGGGAGCTCGCGGTCCGGGTCGAAGAGCTCGCCGTTCGTGCCCCACACGGTGGGGTCGGTGTTCGCGGACCTGAGGTCGAGCTCGACGAGCGACCCGGCCGGGATCTCCATCCCGTTCCGCAGCGTGATGTCCTCGACCGCGGTCCGCCAGGCGACGGGGGACGCGGGGTTCAGGCGCAGCGTCTCCAGCACGCACCGCTGCAGGAAGCGGCGGTCGTCGAGCCGGGAGGCGAACGCGGGGTCGTCGATCCGCGTGAAGACCTGGTGCGCGGAGTGCGTGAACAGGTTCGCGGTGCTGTGCGACCCGGCCTGCAGGTAGAACGCCACCTCGCGGCGGATCTGGCCGTCGTCGACGCCCAGCTCGGCGCGGTTGCGCAGCAGTGCGGTGAGGACGTCGCGGGGGAGGTCCTCCTCGGCGATGCGGCCGGCGGCGAGGTCGGCGAGCAGTGCCTCGCGGCGCTCGCGGGACGGGCGGAGGAACTCGGCCTCGAAGGTCTCCATCGCCGCGGTGACCTCGGCGTGGAGTTCGGCCGGGTCGCGGGTGGAGTGGATCGCGGTCGCGCCGGCGCTGAAGACCCGGGCGAGGTCCTCGAGCCGGTCGGCGCGGTCGGTGTCCTCCGGCGGGTCGATCCCGGCGACCAGCGCGGTCAGGTACATGATCGTCCGCCGCCCGAGGTGGACCAGGTCCGTCGAGCCCGCGGCCAGGACCGGCGCGTAGCTCTGCTCGATCGTCCCCGGGACCAGCGTCAGCTCCCAGTACCGGAAGGTGCCCCGGCGGAACAGCCGGTTCTCGACCCGGCGCCGCAGCTTGTGCTCGTCCCCGTGCAGGGTGATGAGCGCGCCCGACATCACCGCGCCGCCGGCGTCGTAGAGCGCCTGCTTGAGGTCGCGGGAGCGCAGGGCCTCCCGCACGTCGGCGTACGTGCTCAGCACGATCGGCCGCGACACCTCTGCGGTGACGCTCATTCGTCCGCCTTTCGCCGTACCGCTGGACTAGTCGTTACGAAGGTAGCCACTATGAGGCCCATCACTCAAGGGTTGAGCCTTCCCTGAGCTGAACCTGGACGGGTTTGGGGGCTCCTTGTCCCGGTCCGGGGTCGTCGCTAGCGTCATCCTGACGTCCGCGCGCTGATCGAGAGAAACGTTCGGCATCACCGTAAGAGTTCCAGGAGTTGCTTCGTGCGAGCGGTCGTACTGTCCGGTGGTCTGACCCACGACTTCCCCGCCACGACGGCCTGCCTGGCGGACCTGCTCGCCTCCGAGGGCGTTCCCGCGGACGTCCACACCGACGTCGAGGCCGCCTTCGCGGCGCTGCCCGGGGCGGGGTTGTTCGTCGTCAACGCGCTGCGGTGGACGATGACCGGCGCCACGCCCGAGCGCTACCGCGTACTCGCCGAGGTCGAGGGCCGGACGGTCTCGCCCGCGGCGCGCGAGGCGCTCGCGAACCACCTGGCCGCCGGCGGCGGCCTGCTCGGGATGCACACCGCCTCGATCTGCTTCGACGACTGGCCCGAATGGGGCGACATCCTCGGCGGCACGTGGGTGTGGGGCACCTCCTGGCACCCCCCGATCGGGCCGGAGATCACGGTGCGGCCCGTCGAGCGGGCGGCGGACGAGCACGGACTGATCGCCGACATCGACCCGTTCGACCTCGTCGACGAGGTCTACGGCGAGCTCGACCTGCGGCCCGACGTCGACGGACTGCTGACCGCCGTGGCGCCCGGCACCGAGGGCCCGGCCCGCCCGTTGCTCTGGTCGCGCGAGTACGGCGGCGGCCGCGTCGTCTACGACGCGCTCGGCCACCACCCGCCCTCGTACGAGATCCCGGCCCACCGGGAGATCGTGCGCCGGGCGATTCGGTGGACGACGGGTCGCTGACCCGAAACCTCCGGCATCCGCACCGCACCACGCTGAAGATCCGTCAGACGAACGAAGGGAACTCGATCATGGGCCGTCGGCTCGAAGGGATGTCGGTCCTGGTCACCGGCGGTGGCTCGGGGATCGGTGAGGCGACGGTGTACCGCCTGGCGGCCAGGGGCGCCAAGGTCACGCTCACCGGGCGCCGGGCCGACAAGGTTCAGGCGGTCGCGGAGAAGGCCGGCCCCAACGCCCTCGCGGTGCCCGGCGACGTGACCTCCGCGGCGGACCGCGCGGCGATGATCGAGGCCGCGGTCGAGTTCGGTGGCGGGCTGGAGGTCCTGGTCAACTCGGCCGCGAACATGTACCGCGGGTCGGTGGACGAGCTGACCGAACAGGGCCTGGCGGACATCTTCGCCTCGAACGTCATCGCGCCGATGCTGCTGACCGGCCTCGCCCTGCCCCACCTGCGCGAACGGGCCGGCGCGGTGATCTTCTTCGGGTCGGTCCACACCCAGCGCGCGTTCCCCGGCGCCTCGCCCTACGCCGCGACCAAGGGGGCGCTCGAGACGCTGACCGGCGTCCTCGCCGCCGAGCTCGGCCCGCAGGGTGTGCGCGTCAGCTGCGTCCGCCCCGGTGGCGTGCTCACGGAGATCAACCAGCGCGCGGGCCTGATGGACGACGCCACGGCGGCCGCGCGCATGGCCTCCCTCGGTCCCGCGCACGCCATCGGCCGGCCGGGCACCGCGGACGAGGTCGCCGAGTCCGTCGAGTACCTCGCCCAGGCGGAGTGGCACACCGGCGCGGTCCTCACCATCGACGGCGGCCTCGGCCTCGGGGTCACCAACGCCTGAGACGGCGTCACCCGGCCGATCACCCAGGCGGAGCCGAATCCTTGTCACGGTTCCCGCGGCCCTCCTATAGTCGCTAGCCATCCAACGACGCTAGGGGCGCCCGTGAGCGAACAGGTCGTCAACGGCCTGGAGTCAGGCAGTTGGTACGCCCTCATGGCACTGGCTCTCGTGCTGGTCATGCGGGCCACCAACGTGCCGAACTTCGCGATGGCGGAGATGGGCCTGTTCGGCGCGTTTCTGCTCTGGACGCTGATGGACGCGGGCGTCCCGTACTTCGTCGCGATCCCGATCGCGCTCCTCTGTGGGGCGCTGCTGGCGGTGGTCCTCGAACGGGTGCTGATCCGACCGCTGCTGTCGGAGTCCGAGTTCGCCGGCGTGCTCATGACGATCGGCATCTTCGTGGGACTCAATGCGCTGACCCAGCTCTTCTGGGGGTCGCAGCCGCGTGAGGTCGACTCGCCGTTCGACTCGAGTTGGGACGTCCTCGGCACCCGCGTGACGGCCAATCAGCTCGTCTCGCTCGGGCTCGCCATTGCCGTCACATACGCGCTGGCCAGGTATTTCCGCTCCCCGGGCGGCGTTCGGATGCGCGCCGTCGCCGAGGACCGCGTGACGCCGCGACTGGTCGGCGTCAGCGTCTCGTGGGTCTTTCGGACCGCGTGGGCCGTCGCCGGCGTCATCGCGACGCTGGCGATGATCCTGCAGGGTCAGTCGACGCTGCTGACCGACCAGAACGCCGGCTCGATGGTGCTGAAGGGCTTCGTCGCGGCGACCGTCGGCGGCTTCACCTCGGTGTGGGGAGCGCTCGCCGCGGGCCTCGGTCTCGGCGTCATCGAGAACCTCGCGGGCTACTGGATCTCGACGTCCGCCCGCCCGGCGGTGGCGCTGCTGGTCGTCCTGCTCGTGCTGCTGCTCCGGCCCCAGGGGCTGTTCGGCACGGTACGGACACGGGAGGTCTGACCCGTGCCGCGCGCGATCTCGGCGCTGACCGTCGTCAAGGCACTGGCCGTCACGGCCGTCGTGATGGTCCTTCTTACGCTGCCCTCGCTGGTCAACCCGTACCGGCTGTTCCTGGTCTCCCTGGTGGCCGTCTACATGGTCGCCGGGCTGGGTCTGACGATCATCATGGGCTGGACCGGTCAGGTCGTCCTGGCGCAGGCCGCGTTCTTCGGGATGGGTGCCTATCTGACCGCCTACTGGCACGAGTGGATGCCGTGGCCCTTCGCGGCCGCGCTCGCCTGCCTCGCGGCCGCGGCGGCCGGAGCGGTGATCGGGTTCCCGGCCGTCCGCCTGCACGGCTTCTACCTCGCGATCGCCACCCTCGCCTTCGCCGAGCTCGTCCGGCGCGGGTTCGTCGAGCTGGACTCGATCACCGGCGGCATCGCCGGCACCGACGTCGAGCCGGTGCAGTTCGGCGGCCTCGACGTCGCCGCCTCGCAGTGGTACCTCGCGCTCAGCGTCGCGGCGTTCGCGCTGCTCGTCGCGTGGCGCATCCGCGTCACCAGCCTTGGTCGCTGCCTGCTCGCGGTCCGCGACGCCGAGATCGCGACGGCGTCGGTCAGCATCTCCGCGGCTCGCTACAAGCTCGTCGCGTTCGCGCTGTCCGCGGCGATGGGCGCACTCGCCGGCGCGGTCTACGGCCAGCTGCAGGCGTACCTGACGCCGGAGATCTTCGGCGTCGGCCTGCTCATCCAGTTCCTCGTCGTCGCCTTCGTCGGCGGCGTGACGTTCCTGGTCGGCCCGCTGCTCGGCGCGATCTTCGTCGTCGTCGCCCGCGAGCTGCTGCAGGACCTCGGCGCCGGGCAGCGCCTCGCCTACGCGATCGCGCTCATTCTCGTCGTGCGGTTCCTGCCCAGCGGCCTGGCCGGCCTCCCCGAGCTCTGGCGCAAGTTCCGGACGCGGCGTTCGGCGCCAGCGCCGGCGGCCCCGGCGGCGGAGGAACAACCCGCCCTGGCCTCCTCGGGAGGTGACGCCTGATGGCGGACTCGACTCCGGACTCGGTCCTGACGCTGCGGGAACTGGCGGTCAGCTTCGGCGGCAACCACGTCCTGCGGTCGGTCGACCTCGACGTGCCGACCGGTTTCACCGGCCTCGTCGGCCCGAACGGTGCCGGCAAGACGACCGTGTTCAACGTCGTGTCCGGTTACGTGCGCGCGGCCGGCGGCGACGTCCGGCTCGGCGGCGAGACCCTGATCGGCGTCGCGCCCGACGCGATCGCCCGACGCGGGGTCGGCCGCACCTTCCAGACGCCGAAGCTGGTGGCCGGGATCAGCGTCGTCGAGAACGTCATGCTCGGCCTCGACGGGCGCGCGGGACCGCTCGCGCACCTTCGGGCCGTACTCGGGTCACGGCGCGAGTCCCGCCCGGCGCGCGAGCAGTCGCTCGACCTGCTGGAGCGCTTCGGCATCGCGGACCGCGCGAACTCCGAGGCCTCGGCGCTCCCGCTCGCGACGCAGAAGATCGTCGAGGTCGCGCGGGCGCTGATCGCCCGCCCGCGCCTCGTCCTGCTCGACGAACCCGCCGCCGGGCTCGGGGCCGAGGACGTCGAGGCGATGGTCGCGCCGCTGGTCGAACTCGCCGCGGACAACGACCTCTCGGTCGTGATCATCGAGCACGATCTCGCGCTGGTCTCGCGGCTGTGCCCGCGTCTCGCGGTGCTGCACCAGGGCGGCGTGATCGCCCTGGGCACCCCGGCCGAGGTCCTCGCGCAGCCGGAGGTCGTCGACGCCTACCTGGGAGCGGGCTTTGCTGCTGTCGGTCCGTGATCTCGAAGCCGGCTACGGCGGCGCCCACGTCCTGCGCGGGGTCTCGCTCGACGTCGCCCCCGGCGAGATCGTCCTGCTGCTCGGGGCGAACGGCGCGGGCAAGACCACGACCCTGCGGGCGATCTCCGGCGTCGTCGCGACGCGCGCCGGGTCGATCAGCTTCGACGGCCAGGTGTTCTCCGGGCCGCCCGAGGCGCGAGCCGCGCGCGGGCTGGGCCACGTGCCCGAGGGCCGCGGGATCCTCGCCGGGCTGACCGTCGCCGAGAACCTCGACCTCGGCACCGTCCTGCGCAAGGACGGCGCGTCCGCCGTGGCCGCCGACCGCGCGAACCTGCTCGAGCTGTTCCCGATGCTCAAGCCGCGGCTTCAGGAGTCGGCCGCGGCGCTGTCGGGCGGTCAGCAGCAGATGCTCGCGCTCGCCCGTGCGCTGCTCGCCCGGCCGCGGCTGGTCATGCTCGACGAGCCGTCGTTCGGTCTCGCGCCCTCCGTCGTGGACGAACTGCTCGGCCTCGTGCAGCGGCTGCGGGGCGAGGGCACGACCTTCCTCATGGTCGAGCAGCACGCGGCGGCGCTCGCGATCGCCGACCGCGCCTACGTGCTCGCCGGTGGCCGGACCGTGCTCGAGGCGCCCGCCGCCGAGCTCGCCGGCGACGACCGGCTCATCCGTGCCTACCTCGGGGCGCACTGATGCCCTGTTCCGGAAGTTGCCCCGTCCGTTGCCCCCGTCTGGATCCCACCCGAGCAAGGAGTTCTCGATGACCACGCGCCGGACCGCGCTCGCCGCGGCTGTCCTCCTGTTGGCCGCCGCCGGCTGCAGTTCCCAGAGCGACGACAAGCCAGCGGTGCAGGCCGGCGGGGACGGTTCGTGCGACGGCGTCTCGCAGGGTGTCACCGACACCGCGCTGAAGGTCGGCACCTCGCTGCCGCTCTCGGGCGGCGCGGCGACGGCCGGCAAGGGCTTCGAGGCCGGCCTCAAGGCCGCGGTCACCGAGGTCAACGCCGCCGGCGGCGTCAACGGCCGCAAGGTCGAGCTCGTCGTGCTCGACGACGGCTTCGAGGCCGCCCGGTCCGTCGCGAACGTCCGCCGACTCGGCGAGGAGGAGAAGGTCTTCGCCGTCCTCGGCCCGGCCGGCACCGCCAACCTGCCCGGCAGCTTCTCCTACCTGGAGCGCAAGGGCATGCCGATGTTCGCCCCGGTCCTCCCGCCGGACCCGGACAAGGGCGAGGTGTGGCTGCTCGGCACCGGCCACAAGGACCAGGTGCGCGTGATTCTCGACTGGCTGGCTCAGGAGAAGAAGGTTCAGACCGTCGCGCTGCTGACGCAGGACAACGACCTCGGTGAGGCGTTCGCCGAGGCCGTCGACGAGCAGGCGCCCAAGCACGACATCAAGCTCGTCGCCAACGAGAAGCTGGAGCCGAACTCGACCGACGTCGACTCAGCCATCCTCAAGCTGAAGGCCAAGAACCCCGACGCCGTCATCTCCGGCACCGACAACGCGCAGACCGCACTGCTGCTCAAGGAGGTCCGGGACCTGAAGTGGTCGACGCTGGTCGTCGGCAACTCGTCCTCCGGGGGCCCGGGCAGCCCGAGCACCGTCGGCCCGGCCGGCCCGGCGGCGGAGGGCTTCTTCTCCTCCGCGATCCTCGAGTTCCCGAGCTCGGACGCCCCGGCGGTGAAGAAGTACCGCGACGCGATGAAGGCCGGCGGCGGCGCCGAGGCCGACAACTCCTTCGCACTCCAGAACTACGCCTCCGCGCAGGTCTTCTTCGAGATCGTAAAGCGACTCGGCGACGACGTCTGCTGGGCGAAGTTCCGCTCCGAGGCCGAGAAGCTGTCCGGCTTCGAGACCGGCCTCATCCCGCCGGTGACGTTCGGCCCGCTCCCCGGCGGCCACAGTGGCACCAAGGGCGCCCGGATCGCGCAGTACACCGGCAAGGAGTGGAAAGCCCTGACCGAGTTCCTCGAGCCGCAGGACTGAGCGGGAGCGAGCTGACGGGCCCGCAGCGCGGCGATCGGCATGGCACTCTGAGCGGTATGCGCCGATTTCGCCTGCCGCTGCGGTCCGGGCTCGCCCTCGCGGCCGCCTCCCTCGTCGGAGCGGCGCTCACGGCCCCGGGGAACGCGCAGGCGCAGGACGCCTTCGTCCCCGGGGCCGCCGGCGTCGGGGACTCGTACTTCCCGGGCGACGGCAACGGCGGGTACGACGTCCAGAACTACGACCTCGCCGTGCGGTACGACCCGCTGCCCGGCCACCTCGCCGGGGTCGCGACGATCTCGGCGAGGGCCACGCAGAACCTCGCGCGGTTCAACCTCGACCTGGTCGGGCTGAACGTCCGCAAGGTCACCGTCGACGGGGCCGCGGCCCGCTTCGCGCGTACCGGGCAGGAGCTGGAGATCACCCCGGCCGCCGGTCTCACCAAGGGGCGCACGTTCACCGTCGTCGTCACCTACGCCGGCATCCCCGACCCGACCCTGTCCGGCACCGAGGCCCGCGGTTTCCATCGCACCCTCACCGGGGCGGTGTTCACCGGGCAGCCGCACGTCGCGACGACCTGGTTCCCCGTCAACGACCACCCGACCGACCGCGCGACGTACACCGTCGAGGTCGACGTCCCGGCCGGGCTGACGGCGGTCAGCAACGGCGTCCTCGCCGAGCAACGCAGCGCGGCCGGGCGGACGGTGTGGACCTGGCGCGCCGACGACCCGATGGCGTCCTACCTCGTCGTGCTGGCGGTCGGCGACCTCGAGCTGACGGCGTACACGAAGGACGGCATCCGGTACTGGGACGCCGTCGACCGCATCCTCGGCCCGAACTTCGCGCGCGACGCGCTCGCCCAGCAGTCCACGGTGATCGCGACCCTGGCCGAGATGTTCGGGCCGTACCCGTACGACATCGGCGGCGCGATCGTGCACGCCGCCGCCGCGGAGTTCGCGCTCGAGACGCAGACCCGCCCGGTGTACGCGCCGAAGTTCTTCGCGCCCGGCGGTTCGGGTGTCGGTGTCGTCGTGCACGAGCTCGCCCACCAGTGGTTCGGGGACAACGTCCGCCTCGCGGACTGGCGCAACATCTGGGTGAACGAGGGCTTCGCCTCCTACGCGCAGTGGCTGTACACCGAGCGCACCGGCGGGCAGTCCGCGGCGAAGCGGTTCGCCGAGACGTGGGAGGCGTACGCGGACGACCTCGAGTTCTGGTCGGTCCGCATCGGCGACCCCGGCGCGGAGAACCTGTTCAACGGGGCCGTCTACGTCCGCGGGGCCATGACGCTCCATCAGTTGCGCCAGGTGGTGGGGGATTCGACCTTCTTCCGGATCCTCCGCAGCTGGGCGACCAAGCGCGCCGGCGACGCGGTGACCATCTCCGAGTTCGTCGCCCACGCCGAGAAGGTGTCCGGCCGTGATCTCGGCCGGTTCTTCGACACCTGGCTGTTCACCGGCTCCCGGCCGACGCTGCCCGGCCCGGGCGGCCCGGCGCCGTCCTGACCCCTACTGCGCCAACCACTCCCTGACCGCGCGGGCCTCGTCGGGGGTGACGAGGTCAGCGAGGGAGGCGGCGAGGTCGGCGATCGTCGTCGCCGCGAGCGAGTCCCGCCAGGCCTGCTCGGCCTTCGCCATCACCGCCGCGATGCCGCAGGGGCGCACGCACTGCTCGGGCGAGGCGGCGAACGGGCCGTTCTGCCGGATCTCCGTGCAGCGGAACGCGGGGGCGTCCCCCTCGACCGCGAGGACGACGTCGAGCACCGTGATCTCCGTCGGGAGCCGGTTCAGGACGTAACCGCCGACCCGGCCCTCGGTGGACGAGACCAGCCCCGCGCGGGAGAGTGCCTGCAGGCTCTTCGCGAGGTACGTCCGCGAGACGCCGTGGAACTCCGCCAGGCGTGGCGCCGGCACCGGTCCGTCGGCGCGGCTCAGGACGACGCAGCAGTGGATCGCCCACTCCACCCCGGCGGCCAACTTCACACACGCGAGGGTATCGCGGATTTGTTCTGTCCGTGTTTAGATGGAAACGCAGACAGCAAATATCCGAGTTCACGCCCGGGCCGTCGCCCGAACCGAGGAGCAGTCATGAGGATCGCCGTCGCCGGGTCCACCGGTCTGATCGGTCGCCAGGTCGTCGCGCTGGCGACGGCGCAGGGCCACGAGGTCGTCGGGCTCTCCCCGAGCACCGGGTACGACCTGCTGCAGCCCGCGGGGCTGGTCGAGGCGCTCGCCGGCGTCGACGCCGTCGTCAACGTGACCCAGAGCCCCACCCTGGACGAGCAGGAGTCGACCGAGTTCTTCGTGACGGTCGCGGAGAACCTCGGCAAGGCCGCGAGCGAGGCCGGCGTGCCGCGCACCGTCGTGCTCTCGATCGTCGGGGCCGACCGCAGCCCCGACTACGGCTACTACGTCGCCAAGGTGGCGCAGGAGGAGGCCACGCGCGCCACCGCCCCGGGTGCGCTGATCGTCCGGGCGACGCAGTTCCACGAGTTCGCCGGCCAGATGCTCGGCTGGTTCCGGGACGGGGACGTCACCCGGATCATCGACGTCCCGACCCAACCGGTCGCGACCGACGAGATCGTGAAGCTTTTGCTCGAAGCCGCGACCGGGCAGGTCGACGGCGACGTCGACCTCGCCGGGCCGAAGGTCGAGCGACTGGTCGCCCTGGTCGAGCGGGTCGTCGCCCGCACCGGCGAGCAGGTGCGCGTGGAGGCGGTGCCCGCGCCGGCGAGCATGGCCGGCGGGTCGATGCTCGCCGGTCCCGGCGCGCTCCTGCGCGGGCCCGACTGGGAGACCTGGTTCGCCGCGCAATGACGGTCGCCGGCGCCCGGGTCCGGACACGCAAAGGCACCCACAACGTGGTGGGTGCCTTAACCCACAGCTACAAGTCACCGGCTGGCGGACCTGCTGCCCGAGCTGCGGGTGGGTTGCGGGCTTCCTATCCCGAATACAGGTGTACCCCGGTTTTGCCGATTTAGGACCCGCCACGACCTTTGAATCGGCTTAATTCTTCGCCTCGGGGTGTAACCCCGAGGGGCCGGGCAGGGTTTAACCATTTCCGACGCCGACCGCCAGGCCCCCGAGGAGGCCGCCGAGCCGGATCCGCAGGGGCGTGAAGCGGCCGCCCAGCAGGAGCTGCGGCTGCGCCGCCGCGAGATTCTCCTCGCCGAGCTGGCCGAGGCCCGCGCCCTGCGGCGGCGACTTCATCCCCGCAAGGTCCGCCTGGCCCGGGAGCGGGCTGTCCTGCACGCGGCGACGCTGCGCCGATGACGCCGGCGCCGCTTCCGGCGCAATTCCGCGGCGCTGGGGGTTTCCGGCCCCGGTTCGGTGGGAGTTCTTGCTCACCTGCTCCAGGTCTGTGAGGTTCGGGTGGCTGCCCCCAACGACATGTCCTCCGACGACAAGTCCGCTCCGGTGACCGACGCGTGGGGGATCGACGACCGGTTCCTGGACGCGAGCGGCACTCTGCGCACGATCGCGCCCGAGGTCCTCGAGACGATCCGGGAACGCATCGGCACGCCGCCGGACGACCGTCCGCCGCGGCCGCTGGTCACCCGTCCCGGTGAGCCGGTGCCGGACGGCCACGCCTACCTCGTCCTCGAGGACGGCTCGACGCGCGAGGTGGCGGACTTCTTCCCCGCCGACCTGCCGTACGGGTACCACGCGATGATCGGCTCCGCCGGCCGCGCGCGGCGGCTCATCCTCGGCCCGGGCCGGGCGCACCTGCCCGAGCGGCGGATGTGGGGCTGGGCCGCGCAGGTCTACGCGATGCGGTCCGCGCGCAGCTGGGGGATGGGCGACCTGGAGGACCTGCGCCGCCTGGCGCGGTGGTCGAGCCGTGAGCTCGGGGCCGGGTTCGTCCTCGTCAACCCGGTGCAGGCCGTCTCCCCGACGACGCCGCAGCAGTCGAGCCCGTACTACCCCGCGAGCCGGCGGTTCCTGAACCCGCTGTACCTCGCGGTCGAGAACGTGCCGGGAGCGGCGGCGGTGCCCGAGGTCGAGCACGCCGCGCAGGCCGGCCGTGCGCTGAACGCGGACCCGCACCTGAACCGGGACGAGGTGTGGCGGCTCAAGCTCGGCGCGCTCGTGCAGGTCTGGGCGATCCGACGCCGCGACCCGTGCCCGGACTTCGAGGCGTGGATGCGGACGTCCGGCCCGTCGCTGCACGAGTTCGCGACGTGGTGCGTGCTGTGCGAGGAGTTCGGGCCGGGCTGGCGGTCGTGGCCGACCCCGCTGCGGACGCCGAAATCCTCCGCGGTGACGGCGTTCGCGGCCGGGCACGCCGACCGCATCGAGTTCTACTGCTGGCTGCAGTGGCTGACGCAGCGTCAGCTCAAGGACGCCAGCCGGGGGATCGCGCTGATTCAGGACATGCCGATCGGCGTCGACCCGGGCGGGTTCGACGCGTGGGCGTGGCAGGAACTGCTCGCGGAGGACCTTAGTGTCGGTGCACCCCCGGACGAGTTCAACACCAAGGGCCAGGACTGGGGGCTGCCCCCGTTCGTGCCGTGGCGCCTGGTCGACGCCGCGTACCAGCCGTTCATCGAGACCGTGCGCGCGTCGATGACCGCGGGCGGTGGGCTGCGGGTCGACCACGTCATGGGCCTGTTCCGGCTGTGGTGGGTGCCGGGCGGTGCCTCGCCGACCGACGGCGCGTACGTGCGGTACCCGTCCGAGGACCTGCTCGACATCGTCGCGCTGGAGAGCTGGCGTGCGCAGGCACTCGTCGTGGGCGAGGACCTCGGGACCGTCGAGCCCGGCGTCCGGGAGGCGATGGCCGAGCGCGGCATCCTGTCCTACCGGCTGCTGTGGTTCGAGTCCGACGAGCCGGCGTCCTGGCCGGAGCAGGCGATGGCTGCGGTCACCACGCACGACCTCCCGACCGTCGCGGGGTTGTGGACCGGGTCCGACCTCGACGAGCAACGTCAGCTCGGAATGGACCCGAACGAGGAGGGGACGACGGAGATCCGCGACCGCCTCGCCGCGGGCGCAGGTCTGGCTGACGATGCGTCAGTCGAGGACGCGGTGGCCGGGGCCTACGGTCTGCTCGCCGAGACCCCGAGCCTGCTGCTCACGGTCGCGCTCGACGACGTCGCCGGAGCGGCCGACCGTCCGAACATCCCCGGCGCCGACGGTGGGCGGCCCAACTGGTCGGTCCCGCTGCCGGTCGACCTCGCGCAGCTCGAGCACCGGCCGCTGGTGCGCGAGGTGGTGGAGAAGGTCCGCGCCGCGACGGACCCCCCGGAGCCTCCGGCGCCGGCGTAGGTCCGCCAGAGTGGCGGCATGACCGGTTACGTGACGCCGCTCGGGAGCGCGGTGCTGACGCTGATCGACCCCGACCGTGGGGCCGAGGTCGAGTTCAACCGCTGGTACGAGCGCGACCACTTCTACGGCGGCGCGCTGCTCGGGCCGGGCGTTCTCGCGGGCGGGCGGTTCGTGGCGAGGGCGGTCGAGAAGCGCCACCGCGTCGCCGACGACCCCGACGTCGGCACGCTGCTCAACGCGTACTGGCTCGCCGACGACGGCTCGACCTTCTGGCCCTGGTGCGTGGAGCAGATCCCGGTCCTCATCGCGGCCGGCCGGATGACTGCGCCCGGCAAGGTGAAGCGGGTGTGGTGGCTCCCGGCGCCGTGGGCCGAGGCCTCCGCGGTTGACGGGGTCCCGCCGGCGTTGGCGCTGGACCGCCGGTACCCGGCGGTGGTGCTCGCGCTCGTCTCCGGTGACGCGGATACGTACCGGGGGGTCGCGCGGACGCTGTGCGAGCGGCCGGGCGTCGGGCTCGTCGTCGGCGACGTGCCGCGAGCGGTGAACTTCCGCCACGGTCCCGCCGCGGCCCTGGACGTCGTGCTGGGGCTGTGGTTCCTCACGTCCGCCGAGGCGGCGGCGGAGTTCGGCGTCGTTCACGACGAGGCGGTGACGGCCGCGGGTGCCGATGTCCGCTGGCGCTCGGCCTTCGTCGGTACCGTGCCGGGCACGGACACCCACCTGGACTCGCTGTGGCTGGCGAGCTCGAACCGGGAGGAGAGCTCGACGTGACCGGTCTGCCGCTGGCGTGCACCGTCGAGGTCGGGGAGGGCGTCGAGGCCGCGCTGGCCGAACTCGCCTCGATCGCGGCCGAGGTGCGCCCGACCGACGTCCCGAGCTGGCGGGTGTTCGCACGGTTCGCGGACCGGCTCGCCGGCGCGGCGCCGGAGCTGCACGAGGTCCGGAACGTGACGATCCCGCGGCGCCTCGGGGGGATCGGGCTGCGGGTCTACCGTCCGGCGCCGGGGACGTTGCCGGCGGTGTTGTTCGTCCACGGCGGGTGGTTCTTCTTCGGCGATCTCGAGAGCCACGACACCCTGTGTCGCTCGCTCGCCGCGGCGTCGGGCTGCGCCGTAATCGCCGTGCACTACCGCCGCGGGCCGGAGCACCCGTTCCCCGCGGCCCCGGACGACTGCTTCGAGACCCTGACCTGGATCGCCGACCACGCCGAGGATCTGGGGATCGACCCGACCGCGATCGCGATCGCCGGCGACGGCGCGGGCGGGACCCTGGCGGCGCTGACGGCCCGGCGGGCCCGGGACCAGGGTGGGCCGTCGCTGCGCGCGCAGACGCTGTTGTACCCGGTGCTGACCGCGGAGGTCCCGGACGTCTCGGGGGTCCCGCTGGTGAGCGCGGACCTCGTCCGCTCAGGGTGGTCGATGTACGCCCCCTCCGGCGGTGAGGGCCTCGTCCCGCCGCGGACGGACCTCGCGGGCCTGCCACCGACGCTCGTCGTGACCGCCGAGCACGACCCGTTCCGCGACGACGCCGAGGCCTACGCCGCCGCGCTCGTCGATGCGGGCGTCGAGGCGGCCACCACCCGGTACGACGGCATGGTCCACGGCTTCCTCAGCCTCGCCGGCCCCGTCCCCGCCGCCCGCGACGCCCTCACCTCCGTCGGGACCTTCCTCCGCTCGGCGCTGGGTTCTGACGCCCCGTAACGTCAGCGAGATCGCGCGCTATAGCGCTCGATCCCGCTGACGTTGTGACTGCGTTGGTGACATCTCCAGTGCAGGGCGGGTCAGCGCACCTTCAGCACGATCTTCCCCGTGACCTGGCGCCGGTCGATGGCGAGCAGGCCGTCGAGGGCTTGGTCGAACGGGAGGACGGTAAGGGGTAGGGGCTTGATCGCGCCGTTGGCGTAGAGGGGTTCGAGCTCGGCCCACTGCTCGTGGAGATAGCCCGGGTGGGTCATCCACCACGCACCCCAGCCGGCGCCGCGGACGTCGATGTTGTTCAGCAGCAGGCGATTGACCTTGACCGTGGGGATCTCGCCGGCGGTGAAGCCGACGACGATCAGCCGGCCGCCGGGGCGGAGGGAACGCAGGCTGTCGGTGAAGCGGTCGCCGCCGACGGGGTCGACGACGACGTCGACGCCGGACCCGGTCAGCTCGCGGACCCGGTTCAGCCAGCCGTCGACGAGCACGACGTCGTCCGCGCCGGCCTCGCGGGCGACGGCGGCCTTCGCCTCGTCGCTGACGACCGCGAGAACGCGCCCGGCGCCGAGCGCCGGGGCGAGCCGGAGCGCCGAGACGCCGATGCCGCCGGCCGCGCCGTGGACGAGCACGGTCTCGCCCCGGACCATGCCGGCGCGCTTCGTCAGGACGAAATGGACCGTCAGGTCGTTGAACAGCAGTCCGGCGGCCTGCTCCATCGGCACCGAGTCCGGAAGCCGAAACACCTGCGAGGACGGGATGCACGCGACCTCCGCCATCCCGCGATTGATGCCGAGTGCGACCACGCGATCGCCCGCCGCGAGCCCGCTGTCGGCGGGCGCGGTGCGCACGACGCCCGCCATCTCGCTCCCGAGCGTGAACGGCAGATCGGGCTGGTACTGGTACATCCCGCGGGTCTGCAGCACGTCCGGGAACGCGAACCCGGCGGCGTGCACCTCGATGACGACCTCACCGGGCTCCGGTGTCGGCTCGGCGATCTCGACGATCTCGACCGACTCCGGCCCTTCCAGCTTCGTCACCTGCACGGCACGCATGACCACCCCGTCCTCTCCGCTCGAACGGGATTCTTCCGGCTCAGCAGGCCGGCGTGATCAGCGGGGCGGGGCCGCGTCCAGTGGGGCGGTCGGCCCGGTCTGCAGCTCGGCCCGGTGCGGGAAGTTGACCTCGACCGTCCGCGGCCCGGTGCCCTGCACCGCGACCGCCGCCATGGCGAGCGCGAAGAAGAACGCGCCGACCACGATCACCAGGTGATTGAGCCCCTGGGCGACCGCGACCGCTCGTGGCTGGTGGCGCGCATGCATGGCGGGGAACTACCCCGCACGACAGACCAAACTGATGTGATGCCCGTCACATCAAATGACTGACGGTCAGCGGGCGGTCGTCAGAACGGATCTGACGTTCCGACCGACCGGATCACCTCGTCGGTGCTCCCGTAGTTGGCCAGGGGGAGTGCGCGCAACGCGCGGACGACCTCGATCTCGGCGCCGGCGGTCTGTGCGTACTCGACCAGTCGCTCCTTGCTCGCGGGGAAGTCGGCGGCGTTCAGCGCGTCACGGATCGCCGCGGACGTGGGCAGGGACGGCACGGGCGTGGCCTCCTTCGGCGTCGATTTGCCTCGTCGACCCCCTACCCGGATCGGCGCGCCCTCACCGGGGGGACGTCAGTCACCGAAGGAGTCGAAGCGGATGCGCGACAGCGAGACGCCGCTGATCAGCAGGCGGTCGATGGAATTGCGCACCATCGGTGCCGAGCCGGAGATGAAGACGTCGTGATTGCGCCAGTCGCCGTGCCGGAGCGCGACGTCCACGGCGACCCCTTGCTCACCGGGGAAGTCCGGCTGGTCGGAGATCGCGGGCACGACATTCAGCCATTCGTACGCCCGCGCCAGACCGTTGATCGCGGACAGGTCGTAGAGCTCCTCGACCGTCCGCGCCCCGACGAACAGGTGCACCCGGCGGTACCAGTTCCACCGGCCCATGTCCTCGATGATCGCCTTCATCGGCGCGAGCCCGGTGCCGCCGGCGATGCAAACCAGATCCCGGTCCGACGTGCGGTCCGCGGTCATCGTCCCTGTCGCGTGCCCGATCCGCACCACGTCGCCCGGCCGCGCCTTGCGCACCAGCGCCGTGCTGACCCAGCCCGCGTCCACCTTGCGGACGTGGAACTCGAGCAGGTTGTCCTTGTTCGGTGCCGTCGCCATCGAGTAGTTGCGCCACACCCGCGGCCACCACGGAGTCTCGACCGAGCAGTACTGCCCGGCCTCGTACGGGAACGGCTGATCCGGACGCAGCCGTACGACGGCGATGTCCGACCCGCGCTCCTCGTGCTCGACGATTTCCGCGAGCCACCAGTCGGGCGTGTCGAGCGCCGCGCGCCGCGCGGCCTCGATCATCGTGCGCGCGACCCGCGCGTACGCCTCGACCCACGCGTTCTGCACCTCGGGCGTCCACGCCGGGCCCGCGTAGCGCGCGATCGCGGCGAGCAGCGACCGGCCGAGCGCCTCGTAGTGCGCGGCCTTCACACCGAACTTGCGGTGGTCGCGGCCGAGGCCCGCGAGGAAGCCGTCCAGAAACTCCGGCTGGTCCGATCCCTGCACGATGCGCACGAGCGCGCCGAACAGCCGGTCGCGCTGGAGGTCCATGGCGACCGGGAACAACTCACGCAGCTCGGGGGCCTCCATGAACAGCCGCGCGTAGAAGTACGACGCCACGCGGTCGGCCTCGGGCTCGACAACCGCGAAACTGTCCTTGATCAGGTCTTCGGCCATCCCTCACCTGCGATTGGAGCGGGCGTGATTTTCTACGAGGATAATTGGAAAAATTGAGGCCCGGGTGCCTGGTGGAACATTTGCGATCAAGGGAGCACGGTGGTCTCTGACCGGCGCGGGGCTGTTCTGTCCGCTTTGCGTGGCTTCGGCCGGGCCGTTGCGATCGAGGAGATCGCGGCGCAGCTCGACCTGCACCCGAACACGGTGCGCTTCCATCTGCGCCGCCTGGTCGCGGACGGCCTCGCCGAGCAGGCGACCGACTCCCGGGGCGGCCGCGGTCGGCCCCGGCAGCTGTTCCGGCCGGTGACGCATCGGGACAGCCGCAACTACCTGCTGCTCTCGCGCATGCTCGCGCACGCGACCGCCGAGTCCGGCGACGTCGCCCTCGCCGAGCGCACCGGCGACGCCTGGGGCCAGGCCCTCCTCGCCGAGACCGGCGCGCGCCCGAGCACGCGCGCCAACGCCGGCGACGCCGCCACGGTGGCCGGCCACCTCAGGGAGATCCTGGACTCGATCGGCTTCGCCCCCGAGGTCGCCGTCGCCGACGACGGGCTGCACGTCGACCTGCGCCACTGCCCGTTCCTCGAAGTCGCCCGCGAGCAGCCGGGCCTGGTCTGCGGCATGCACCGCGCACTGATCCAGTGCGTGCTCAACGGCCTCGACTCCGGCCTGCAGGTCACCGAGCTCCGCGCGTTCGTCGAGCCGGGACGCTGCACCGCGAGCATCGCCCGCTGACGCCTGCTCCGGGGCGCCTCACGACCCCCGATGCGCCGCGAGCACTGCCGCGCGCTGATCCTCCGTCAGGTGCTTGACTGCCTCGCGGATCGTCACCCCCGAGGCCCGTGCCGCGCGCGGCAACAGCCAGTCGAAGACCATCTCCGGCCGGTTCCGGGCCGCGTCGCGGAGCACCCACCCGATCGCCTTGCGGATGAAGAACTCACGCTCGTCGAGCATCGCGTCGGCGTAACGGACGAAGCGCGCGAAGTCCCCGCCCCCGCGGCGGAGCGGCACGAGATGTGCCAACAGGGCCGAGCGCCGCACCCAGAAGTCGTCGTCGCCCGCCCACCGGTCCAGCACCGTCGCGGTCTCCGCGTGCGTGTCCGCGATCGGGCCGACGACGTTGCCCGCGAGGCCGTCCACCAGCGCCCACGTGCCCGCGGTGCGGATCATCCGCTCGATCAGCGGCAGGTCCGTCGGGCCGAGCGTCCGGACGTGGTGAACGAGCAGATCCACCGCCACCGCGGAGCACTCGAACGCCGGGTGCGCCCACAACGCCTCGACCAGGTCGACGAGCGCCGCGTGGTCCAGTCGTCCCACGCCCTTCGCGATGCGATGGACGGCCGGCATGCCGGTGCCGTAGTGCTCGCGCGTGCTCTTGAGGTACCGACGCTCGTGGTCCGCGCGGACCGGGTCCCCGACGGCCGCCAGCGCCGCCTCGATCTCGGCAACACTCGCCAACGAACCCACTTACAACCAGCCCGCCAACCGGTCCAGCGCGGTGCGGACGTCGTCGGGCGTCCCCGCGAACGACAGCCGCAGGAAGCGGTGGCCCTCGACGACGTCGAAGTCGATTCCCGGCGCCGTCGCGACGCCGGTCTCGGCGAGCATCCGGTGGCAGAACGCCATCGAGTCCTCGGTGACGTGCCCGACGTCGGCGTAGACGTAGAAGGCGCCGTCCGCCGGCGCGAGCCGTTCCAGGCCCAGCTTCGGCAGCCCGTCCAGGAGCAGCGCCCGGTTCCCCGCGTACCGCGCGACGTTCGCCTCGCACTCGGCGTAGGACTCCTCGGTCAGCGCCGCGATCGCCGCGAGCTGCGAGAGCGCCGGCGCGCAGATCGTGAAGTTGCCGTTGAGCCCGTCCACGGTCCGGCGCAGCCGCTCCGGCACGAGCATCCAGCCGATGCGCCAGCCCGTCATCGAGAAGTACTTGGAGAACGAGTTGAAGACGATCGCCTCGCGGCTCGTCGCCCACGCGCTGCTGTACTCGGGCGCGTCCCCGAACGAGATGCCGTGGTAGATCTCGTCGCTGATCAGCTGCACGCCGTTCGCCTCGCACCAGCTCGCCAGCGCGGCGAGCTCGGCCGGCAGCAGCATCGTCCCCGTCGGGTTCGCGGGCGACGCGACGACGAGACCCTTGACCGGCTCGGCGAGGGCTTCGAGCATCGCGACCGTCGGCTGGAACCGGTCCGCCGGACCCGTCGGCAGCTCGACGACCTCGCACCCGAGCGCGGTCAGCACGTTGCGGTAGCAGGGGTAGCCGGGCCGCGCGATCGCGACGCGGTCACCGGCCTCGAACGCCGCGAGGAACGCGAGCAGGAACCCGCCGCTCGACCCGGTCGTGACGAGGACGTCGTCGGCGGTGACGCCGATCCCGTGCCAGCGGCCGTGGTGCTCCGCGATCGCCGCGCGGAGCTCCGGGATGCCCGGCGAGACCGTGTAGGTCAGCAGGTCGTTCTCGAGGGCGGCCGCCGCCGCGCGGCGCACGGGTGCCGGGGCCGGCGTCATCGGCTGTCCGGCGACGAGGTTGACGACGTCCCCGTGCTCGGCCTGCCGCCGGCCCGCCGCCGCCCACAGGTCCATCACGTGGAACGGCGGGACATTGGCCCGCGCAGCGATCTGGAACCGGCTCGTCACCCGGTCAAGGTAGCCCGCGGGGTGCTCGGTCGAGTTTCCCGGTCGGCGTACCGGATCCCTCGCCGAGCACGACCACGGCGATGCGCGCGGCCTGGCGGAGCGCGAGGGAGAAGATCCCCAGGCAGACCGCGAACCACCTGAGAATTTGCTGGGTAGGCAACCCTGACGCTCGGTCAGATATGGATGGCGTGGCGGCGGCGCACGTGGCGCTCGTCACTTTGTTTACGCTGCGTACAAATTTCGTCGCACAAAGACAGCCATTCGGCGGACACAGAACCCGACCCGTACTCCGGTAACGTCCTCGGCGGTGTGTGCGGCCCTGACGGCCGGGGGCTGCCACGTCCACAGGAGGCTTCGGGATGGATACGGCGCAGCCGGTGCTGCGGCCGATCGAGGGCCCCGACGCCGCTGCCCGGTGCCGCGCCCTGGCCGCCGAGGAGCTCGCCGGGCTCCCGGAGGACCTCATCGCCGACGCCCAGCTCGTCCTCACCGAGCTCGTCACCAACGCCCAGCTGCACGGCGAACCGCCGATCCTGGTCGGGCTCACCGCCCTCGGGGCCGGCGCCGCGCGCGTCCAGGTCGCCGACGCCGGCCGGCGCCGTCTCGTCCTGCCCGCCCAGAGCGACGACGCGATGACCGGGCGTGGACTGGCAGTGGTCGCCGCCCTGGCCGAGTCGTGGGGCGTGGACCCCGACGAGAACGGCGGGAAGGTCGTCTGGGCGGTGCTGCGCCCGGGCTCCGCGGACCGGCCCGAACCGCCCGAGGTCGATCTCGACGCGTTCCTCGACGCCTGGGAGGACGAGACCGAGGAGGCCTTCACCGTCTCCCTCGGCGCCGTGCCGACGCGCCTGCTGCTCGAGGCCAAGCAGCACATCGACAACGTCGTCCGTGAGCTCACCCTCGCCCGGGGCGAGGCGGCCTCCCCGCTGCCGTCCGACCTCGACGCCCTCGTCGACGTCGTCACCGCCGACTTCGCCCAGGCGCGGACCGCGCTCAAGGAGCAGGCCGCCGCGTCCGCCGCGTGCGGGACCCGGCACACCGACCTCGTCTTCGCCCTGCCGCTCACGGCCATCGAGGCGGGCGAGCGGTACCTCACCGCGCTCGAGCAGGTCGACCAGTACGCCCGCAGTGCGCGCATCCTCAACCTCGAGACCCCGGCGGTGCACCAGCTGTTCCGGCGCTGGTACGTGGGCGGCCTGATCTCGCAACTGCGCGCGTACGCCCGCGGCGACCGGCCGGAGGAGCCGGTGCCGTTCGCGGAGGTGCTCGTCCAGGAGGTCGAGGACCTCTCCGTGCTGCGGGAGGCGGCCGCCCGCCTCGACCTGCTGCAGCGCATCAACGCCGCGCTCGCCGAGGTCTCGGACGCCGAGGACATGGCGCGGACGGTCATCGCCGCGGGGGTGCGCGAGCTCGGGGCCCTCGTCGCCCGGGTGTACGTGCGCGAGGGCGACCACCTGCACGCCCTCGGCCAGGACGTGGCCCCCGAGGCCGGGTCCGCGGACTACGACGACGTCCCGGTCCACGCCGGCATCCCGTCGGCGATCGTCTACCGCACCGGCCGGCCGATCGTGGTGCACTCCCTGGCCGAGCTGGCCGAGCGTTACCCGCCGCTCCGCGGGCTGTTCCCGACCGAGCGCGCGCTGCACGTCGTTCCGCTCCAGGTCGGCGAACGCCGCCTCGGGGTGCTCGGGATGGCCTTCCCGCCGAGCAGCCGCTACGACGCCCCCGCGCAGACCCGCTACGTCCGCGCGCTCGCCGACGTCCTCGCCCAGAGCCTCGTCCGCATCCGGACGGACGAGAACGGGTAGCGCCGCCTCATGGCGAAGAAGACGTTCCGCAAGGGCGACAAGGTGACCTGGCAGTCCCACGGCGGCAGCGCGACCGGGGTGATGCTCCGCAAGATCACCTCCGACACCGAGGCGGCGGGCCGCACCGTCCGCGCGTCCCGGGGCAACCCGCAGTACCTCGTGCGGAGCGAGTCCGGCAGCGGCGAAGCGGTGCACAAGCCGTCGGCGCTCAAACGCGCCTGAATCTCCGTCAGATTCGGCGCCCCGGTCAGGTCCGGCGCAACGACACGACGCACCACACGCACTTGCCGTTCGGGGTCGGGCGGACGCCCCACCGCTCGGCGAGGTGCGTGACGAGCAGCAACCCGCGGCCGTGCTCGTGCTCCAGGCCGGAGCGCAGCCGCCGGGGGAGGACAGTCGCCTCGTCGCTGACCTCGACCATCACCGCGTCGCGCGCCAGGCGCAGCCGCAGGTCGACCTCGCCCTGACCGTGCGTCAGGGCGTTCGTGGTCAGTTCGTTCGCCAGCAGGGTGATGTCTTCGATCGGCGTGCCGCTGATGCCCCACTCGGTGAGGGTGCCGGTGACGAAATCGCGCACGGCGCCGATCCCCCCGAGGTCCGGTGGCACCGGGAGGATCGCGGACCGCAGGGCGGAATCCGTGTGCGGGATCCGGGCGAGCAGGATCGCGATGTCGTCATCCGGGCCGTCGGGCAGCATCCGTGCGACCAGGGCCGGCGGTCCCTCGTTGAGGTCCTCCGGCAGCTCGCGCAGACCCGCGGCGAGGGACTCGACGCCGATGTCGATGTCGCGGGACCGGCGCTCGACGAGTCCGTCCGTGTAGAGGACGAGCGTGTCGCCGGCGTGCAGTTCGACGGACTCGCCGGACATCGCGATCGGGCCGCTCCCCATCGGCGGACCGGCGCCGTCCGCCAGCACGCGAACGGGGCGGCCGGGGGAGGCGAGCAGGGGCGGCAGGTGCCCTGCGTTGGCGAAGGACAGCGTCCGCTCGACCGGATCGAACACCGCGTAGACACAGGTGACGATCTGGTCCTCGCCGAGCTCGCGCACCGCGCCGTCGACGAGCTCGAGGATGTCCGCCGGCGGGAGGTCGAGACGCGCGTAGGCGCGGATCGCCGAGCGCAGCTGCCCCATCACCGCCGCCGCGCGCACCCCGCGGCCCATGACGTCGCCGATGACCAGAGCGGTCCGGCCGGCGCCCAGTTCGATGACGTCGTACCAGTCGCCGCCGACCTGTGTGCCCTCGACGCCGGCACGGTAGAAAGCGGCGACCTGCAGGTAGTCGGGGTCGAAGTCCAAGCCCGGAAGCAGGCTGGCCTGCAGCTCCTCGGCGATCCGGTGCTCCCGGACCGCAGCCTCGCGCGCCGCCGCTTCCGCCGCCGCCTGCTCGACGGCGAGGGTCCGCTCCTCGATGTCCTGGATCGAGCCCAGCAACCGCACGGGGATGCCGTCGGCGTCGCGCTCGACCTCGCCGTCGATCTGCATCCGTACCGGTGAGCCGTCCGCCCGCCGGAACGTCGCCTCGACGGAGATCCGTCCTCCGTTCCGACCCGCGAGGAGGGCGTCGATGACCTCCTGGCGGGACTCGGGGAACAGGTAGGTCTCGGCCGCCTGTTCCATGTCAAGGTCGGCGAAATCCTCGGCCGTGGCGCCCAGCATGCGTGCGAACTGCGTGGACGTAGTGATCTGATACGTCCTCAGATCCACGGCCCACGAGCCGACCCGTGCCAATCGCTGCGCCTGGTCGAGGAGGGCACGACTGTCCTCAAGGGCGGCGCGCTCACGCGTCGCCTGCTTGAGCCCGAGGTTCGCGCGGATGCGGGCGAGCAGTTCCCTCGCGGTGAAGGGCTTGGTGAGGTAGTCGTCCGCGCCGGCCTCGAGTCCATCGGCGACGCCGTCCTCCCCGGCACGCGCGGAGATCATGATCACCGGCAGGTCCGCGGTCGCCGGGTCCGCGCGCAGTCGCGCGACCAGACCGAAGCCGTCGAGTCCGGGCATCATCACGTCGGTGAGCACGAGGTCGGGCAGGCTCGTGGTGACGTGCTCCAGGGCGTCCAGGCCGTCGACGGCCAGGTCGACCGTGTAGGTGCCCCCGAGCAGCGAGGCCAGGTACGCCCGCATGTCGGCGTTGTCGTCGACGACGAGGATCCGGCCGTGCGACTCGTCGCCGGTCCCGCTCGGCGCCATCGTCGTCGTTGCGGTCGTGCCGACCCACCGGGCGGCCTCGTCGAGGAAGCGGCGGACGTCGGTGCGGATCTGCGGGTCGGTGGCCTCGCCCTCCGGCGGCGTGGCTGCGGGCGGCGCGATCGGGACCCGCACGGTGAACACGGACCCGACGCCCGGAGCGCTCTCCAACTCCACCGTGCCGCCGAGCAGGTCCACCAGTTCGGCCACGAGCGCGAGCCCGATGCCGGAGCCCTCGTGCGACCGCGAACGCGCGCCCTCGACCCGCGTGAACCGCTCGAAGAGCCGTGCCTGGTCGGCGGGCTCGATTCCGATGCCGGTGTCGCGAACCGTGAGTTCGAGGGACGAACCCGCGTGGGAGTCCGGCATGCGCAATGCGACCGAGATGCCGCCGGCGAAGGTGAACTTCACGGCGT
Organism: Sporichthya polymorpha DSM 43042; assembly: GCF_000384115.1. NCBI lineage: Bacteria > Bacillati > Actinomycetota > Actinomycetes > Sporichthyales > Sporichthyaceae > Sporichthya > Sporichthya polymorpha. The sequence continues at coordinate 1,172,145 of NZ_KB913029.1, read as the reverse complement.
TCGAGAGCAGGTTGAGGACGATCTTCGCCCACATGTCGCGGTCCATCGGGACCGGACGTCCGGCCGGGGGCAGCTCGGTGTCGAGCGCCAGCCCCGCGGCCAGGGCGACCGAGTCGAACATCCGCACCAGGTCGGCCGTGTAGGAGGCGAGGTCCAGCGGTTCGAGCGTCGGAGTCACGCGCCCGGCCTCGAGGCGTGAGAAGTCGAGCAGCGTGTTGACCAGGCCGAGCAGCCGCTCGGCGTTGCGCAGCGCGACCTCGACACGGTCGCGGTGGACCGCGGCCAGCGGATGCGCGGCGTCGCCCAGCGCGTCCCCGAGCGGCCCGAGCATCAGCGTCAGCGGAGTGCGGAGTTCGTGGCTGATGTTCGTGAAGAACTGCGTCTTCGCGCGGTCGAGCTCGGCCAGCTCCTCCGCGCGGCGGCGCTGCTGGGCGTAGATCGTCCCGACGTTGAGCGCACCGCTGATCTGACGGGCCACCACGTGCAGGAAGCCGCGGTACGGGTCGTCGAACGGACGGTGCGGCGTCAGCCCGACGGCGAGCCAGCCGTGCGGCGCGGCCCCGGCCGACGTCAGCGGCAGGACCTTCATCCGCGTCGGCGGGTTCGGCGGGCCGCCGGGCGTCAGCGTCCCGAACTTCTCGGGGAGCTCCACGACGACCGGGTCCCGCTCGGGCAGCGGCATCTCGACCGCCGGTTCCTCGGTGAGGCCGACGAGAGCGTCGAGCCGAGCCTCGGACGTCTTGTCGCCGACCGCCGTGTAGAGCGCGGCGAAGGGGAAGTCGAAGCGGTTGCGGTCGAGCGCGCCGGCGACCGCGGTGCGGATCTCGGCCACGTCGAGCAGACCGGCGGTGGCGGCCCCGAGGTCGCGGAGCGTCGCCATGCGCCGGGTGGCGACGACCCGGGCGGTGTCCTCACTGACGACGCAGAGCATCCCGGCGACCGTGCCCTCGTCGTCGGCGAGCGGGCTGTAGGAGAAGGTGTGGTACGTCTCCTCGGGGTAGCCCGAGCGCTCCAGGTAGAGCAGCAGGGCCTCGTCCCAGGTGGCCTCGCCGGTGGTGATGACGCTCTCGATCCGGGGCCCGATCTCGGGCCAGATCTCGGCCCAGACCTCGCGGGCGGGCCGGCCGAGCGCCCAGGGGTACTTCGTGCCGAGCGTGTCGCGGCGGTAGGCGTCGTTGCAGAAGAAGGTGAGCTCCGGCCCCCAGGCCATCCACATCGAGAACCGGGACCCGAGCATCGTTCGGACCGCGGTCTGGAGGCTCTGGGGCCAGGTCTCCGGAGGGCCGAGCGCGGTCTGCGCCCACGGCACGGCGGCAAGGTCACGCTGCAGCCGGGGCTGATCGTTCATCGGTAAGCGAGCTCCGGACCGTTGGGGCGGTCGCGTCGACCGAGTGGAGTCTCGCTGAGAGTGACGTGCCCCGCAAGTCCGCCCCCCGGGCGGCAGGAAGTCGGGAATCGCTATACGGTTGCTCGACATTGGATAGTGGTAGTAGAGGACCCCGACCGGATGGAGATGGACATGGGCCTGCGTATCGGTGACACCGCCCCCGACTTCGAGGTCGAGAGCACCCAGGGCACCATCAAGTTCCACGAGTGGATCGGCGACTCCTGGGCGGTGCTGTTCTCCCACCCGAAGGACTTCACCCCGGTCTGCACGACCGAGCTCGGCTACATGGCGCGCATCAAGCCCGAGTTCGACAAGCGCAACACCAAGATCATCGGCATCTCCGTCGACTCCACCGAGGACCACGAGGGTTGGGCCCGGGACATCGAGGAGACCCAGGGCACCGCGCCGAACTACCCGCTGATCGGCGACAAGGACTACGTCGTCGCGAAGGCGTACGGGATGCTCCCGGCCGAGACCGAGGGTGAGGCCAAGGGCCGCACCGCGATGGACAACTTCACCGTCCGGAACGTCTTCGTCATCGGTCCGGACAAGAAGATCAAGCTGATCCTCGTCTACCCGATGACCACCGGCCGCAATTTCGACGAGGTCCTGCGGGTCATCGACTCCCTGCAGCTGACCGCGAACCACAAGGTCGCGACCCCCGCCCAGTGGCAGCCCGGCGACGACGTCATCATCGCCGGCTCGGTGAACAACGACCAGGCCAAGGAGATCTTCGGCACCTGGAAGGAGCCGAAGCCCTACATCCGGATCGTGCCGCAGCCGAAGTAGACGGCCTACCTGAGGGACCGTCAGGGACGGAACGTCGCCGCGAGGGCCAAGCCGTCGCGGCGCACGTTCGGTTCGGCCGGCTTGTCGTTGCGCGGGGTGTGGTCGCGCGGGCTGTCGTCGCGCGGGTGTGTCTCGAGGTCCGGGTGCTCCTCGATGATCTCCTCGCCGCGCTTCTTGAAGAACGAGAAGCCCGGGATTCCGAGCACCGCGCGGCGTACGTCGTCCATGACGTGCAGCAGTTCGTTGATGTCCGGTCCGACCCGGTCCAGCGTGCCGAGGATCGGGAGGACGTCCTCCCGCAGTGACCGCGTCAGGGTCGGGAGTTCGTCGACGAGCCGGATCGCGGCCTCGACCTCCGTGGGCGAGAGTCCGTTGGCGAACTTCTCCAGCAGCGGCAGGACCTTCTGCAGCTCGGGCTGCACCTGCGTGACCATCCCGGCGGCGTCCTGCGTCAGGGTGCGGGCGGAGCCCAGGGTCTCCGCGGCGTCCTCGGTGGTCGCCTCCGCCGCGGCCAGGACGCTGCGCGTGCGGGCGAGCAGGTCCTCCGCGTCCTCGACCAGTCGGACGACGCGGCCGGGCAGTCCCGCCGCGGTGCGGAGGGCGCGGGCCGGTGTCTCGAGGAACAGCACGTCTGCCGACTGCCCGACCGCGGCCTGCGGAAACTAGGCCGGCGGGTCGGACGGCTCCAGGCGCAGGTCGTCCGGCAGGTCCGGCGCCTTCGACCCGTCGAGCAGGCGCGGGCCGGGGATCCCGGCGAACGCGTAGTCGACCGGGTCGCGGCCCGGCTGCAGCACCGTCACCAGGGCCCGGGACCGGCCGGTGACGAGGTCCGCCAGTGCGGCGGCGATCTGGTCGGCCGTCAGCAGCGGGAACTCGGCCGCCTCGAACTGCTGCTGCGCCGCTCCCAGCAGCGGCGTCTGGACGAACCCGGGGCAGACGGCATGGATCCGCACCCCCTCGGTCGCGAGCCCCGCCGCGGTGCTGCGCACCAGCCCGATCACCGCGTGCTTGGTCATCGCGTAGACCGGGTCGGCCGGGACGCCCATCAGCCCCGCGAGCGAGGCGGTGACCGTCACGACCCCCGGCCGCGCGAGGTGGGGGAGCATCGTCCGGAGCCCGTAGACCACCCCGTCGACATTGACCCGCATCAGTTGGGCGTACCGGTCGAGGTCGAGGCTCCCGAGGTCCGTGCCCCCGCCCGCGATCCCGGCGTTGAGCACGAGGGCGCTCAGCTGCCGGCCGTCCTGCTGCAGGTTCGCCGCGACCCGCTCCCACGCGCCGAGGTCGGTGACGTCGAGGACCCGCGCCGTCCCCCCGATCTCCGCCGCGACCACCTCCGCCCGCGGATCGACGTCCCCGATCACGACCTCGTACCCCTCGGCCGCCAACCGCTCCGCCGTCGCCCTCCCGATCCCCGACGCCCCACCGGTGACCAGCGCTGTCCCTCGCGTCTCCATGTCCCCGATTCTCCCGCCCGCCGGATTCCCCAGTGAGCGACCGGCCCCACTGAGCGACAGGGTTGAAACGGATGCGGCGCCTTGGCGGTCGAAAGTCGCCTCAGGCGTTGCAACTCTGTCGCTCACTGGGGCGGAGCCGGATTTCCACAGCCCGCCACACCCCCGAATCTGTCCACAACTCCGGAACCGCGGCCGGAAAAGACGGCCACGCTGCGCGGATGGAACTAGGGGCGGTGTTGGTGGCGTGCGGTGGTGCCGCGCGATGGGAACAGCTGCGAGCGATGGGGGTGTCGGACGCCGAGTTGCGCGCCGCGAGAGAAGGTCCGCTGTCGATCAGCCACGGCACCTACGCCCTGCCCACCGCGGATCCGGCGCTGGTGCTGGCAGTGCGGAACGGCGGAGCCTTGTCCCATGCGAGCGCGGCGGCGATGCACGGGTTCGCGCTCTGGAATCCCCCTGCCGCCGTGCACATCACCGTCCCCTCGTGCCGGGAGCGGGCGGCGGGGGTCGTTTCCATCGCGCTCGACTTCGCGCGGCGGACCTGCCCGGCTTTCGGCCGCTCACCGCGCCGCTGCGGACCGCGCTGGACTGCGGGCGGACGATGCCGCTGCTCGACGCCGACGTCGTACTCGACTCCGCAACGCACGGCGGCGGGGTGTCGCTGGCGACCCTTCGGACGGCTGCGGATGCCGCGCGGGGTCACGGCGCCGCGGCGCTGCGGCAGGCCGTCCGCTTCGTCGACGACCTCGCGGAGTCACCCCTGGAGACTGTGCTGCGGTTGCTGGTCGTCCTGCTGGGGGCGGACGTCGCGATCCAGGTTCGCTTCCGTGGCGTCGGCAGGGTCGACATCGTGCTCGACGGCTGGCTGGTCATCGAGGCGGACGGGTTCGAGTTTCACTCGACTCGACAGCAGTACCGGGAGGACCGCCGTCGCGGGAACCTGCTCATCGAACGCGGGACGGTCGTGCTCCGCTTTTCCTTCGAGGACGTGCGGTTCCGCCTCCCTGGCGTGCTCGCCCAGATCGAGCGCGTGTGGCGCCTGGGGCCGCCGTGGCGCTCGGGCGCGTGGTCTCCCCAGTGAGCGACACAGTTGCAACACCTGAGGCGCCATCACCGCGCTCCGGCGCCCCATCCGTTGCAACCCTGTCACCCACTGGGGACCGCCGTCCGCGGCTCCCGTCAACACGGACGTAGACCCACCTGGTGGAAATAGAAAGCGATAGGGAAGAATTGGCGCGTGCTTCCCATTCTTTCTTTCTTCCGCAAGGCGACGGTTTCGACGGCTGAGGTGCCGATCTCGGTGCGGGTCGCGGGGTCGGGGCCGGGGTTGTTGTTGCTGCACGGGTTCCCGCAGACCGGGGCGATGTGGCACCGGATCGCACCCGCGCTGTCGACGGACTACACGGTCGTGGTCGCGGACCTGCGGGGCTACGGGGCGAGCGGGAAGCCCGACGGCAAGCCCGGGGGCGAGCTGTACTCCAAGCGCGCGATGGCGCAGGACATGGTCGAGGTGATGGAGGCGCTCGGCTTCGGGACGTTCACCGTCGTCGGCCATGACCGCGGGGGACGGGTGGCGCACCGGATGGCGCTCGACCACGCGGAGCGCATCGAGCAGGTCGCGGTGCTCGACATTCTCCCGACGCACACGGTGTTCCGGAACGCGAACTCCGACCTCGCGCGGTCGTACTACCACTGGTTCTTCCTGAGCCAGCCGTACGACCTGCCCGAGCGGATGATCGGCGCGGACCCGGAGTTCTACCTGCGCTGGTGCTTGCGCAGCTGGAGCACGGACATGCAGGCGTTCAGTCAGCCCGCGCTCGACGAGTACATCGCGGCGTTCTCGGACCCGGCCACCATCCACGCCGCGTGCGAGGACTACCGCGCCGGCGCGGGGATCGACCTCGAGCACGACGAGGCCGACCTCGACCAGAAGATCACCGCCCCGCTGCTCGCGCTCTGGGGCGAGCACGGGTACGTCGGGCGCAAGCACGACGTCGTCGCCGAGTGGCAGAAGAAAGCGGAGGACGTCCGCGGCGAGGCGCTGCCGAGCGCGCACTTCCTCCCCGAGGAGGCGCCGGTCGAGACGTACGCCGCGCTGCGCCGGTTCCTCACGCTCAAGGGCGCCGAGATGCCGGGTCGGCACGACAAGGAACCGCCGGTCTCCCGCTGAGGCGGATGCCCTGCTGGACAAGCGAAACGGCCCCCGGAGCGAACTCCGGGGGCCGTTCTGATGTCGATCAGGTGATCAGTCGACCGGGATGCCGTACAGGTTGGCGGCGTTGGTCGACATGACCTTGCGGATCACGTCCGGGCCCCAGGGCTCGAGCACCTTGAGCGCGTGCTCGACCGGGGAGGGGTAGAGGCAGGTCGGGTGCGGGAAGTCCGACTCGAACAGGACGTTGTCGAACCCGATGAAGTCGAGGACGCGGGACGGCGCGGCCTCCTCGAACCAGAAGCAGCCGTACACCGAGCGGCGGAACAACTCCTTCGCGGTGGGCTGCTCCCACACGCGACCGTCGAGCGAGGTCTCCAGCAGCTGGTAGTCCAGGCGCTCGAGGACGTAGGGGATCCAGCCGATGCCGGACTCCACCGAGACGAACTTCAGGTCCGGCCAGCGGACGAGCAGGTCCGACGTCAGCAGGTTCGCGAGCATCTTCGCGTTGTTCATCTCGAGCAGCACGCAGCCGATCACGTGCGTGCGGATCGGGTCCTGCCCCGGCCACACCCCGGAGGTGAAGGCCTCACGGTCGAACTCGGAACTGCCGACGTGGAAGTTGATCGGGATCTTCAGCGCCGTGCAGAGCTCCCACATCGGGTCCCAGTGCTTGTCGATGATCGGCGGCAGCCCCGCGGCGTGGGGCGCGCTGCTCATCGTGATCCCGGTGAGCTTGAGCTCCTCCTTGCAGCGCTGGATCTCCTGAAGCGCGGCGTCGAGGTCCCAGAAGGGCACGAGGGCCTGCGGGTAGAGCCGGCCGCCGGACGTCGCCTGCATCTCGCCGCACGCGTCGTTGTAGATCTTGAGGATCTCCAGGGCCAGTTCCTGGTTGCTGTGCTTGATCAGCTTGTGCGCGCCGAAGCCGACGACGTTCGGGTAGATGATGTGCGCCCAGACGCCCTGCCGGTCCATCTCCTCGAGGCGCGCGACCGGGTCGTACGACGCGGGGTGGATCTCGTGGATCGGCATCGTGCCGTTCTGGATGTCCCAGTCCAGCAGCGCGGACTTGGTGCCGTCCTTGCGGATCACGCTCGCGCTGCCCGCGGACGAGAACAGCAGGTCGTCGCCGTTGAACTTCCAGCACTGGCCGCCCATGCCGTTGTCGGCGATGTGGGGAACCTGCGTCCGGAACTTCGCCGGGACGCGGGACGTCCACAAGTCGTGCGGTTCCGAGTAGTGAGTGTCCGCGTCGATGACCTTGAGTCCGGCGAGCTCTTCCGGGAAGCCGGGGAAACGGTCCAGCAGCATGCGTGGGTCTCCTCCCTGATTGGTGGAGAACGTAGCAGCGGATCCGCCCTCAATCAACCTCGGTGTTGACTGGCTCTATTTCCAGCGTCTACGGTTATTTCGCTGTCATTGCGCCCCCGTCGACCCCGGGAGTTCTCACGTGTCCTCCACCTTCCCGACCAACGCGGAACTGAATTCCGGCCCCGGTGAGCGGGCGATCATCATCTCCTCGGACGGTCACGCGACCGCGCCGATGAAGGACTACGCGAAGTACATCCCGGCCGCGTACCAGGAGGACTTCGCCGAGTTCTGCGTCGAGTTCGAGAAGGTCGGTGCGCGCACCACGGACCCGGCCAGCCTCCGGAACCGGATGGATGAGTACCTGGTCGAGGAGTGGATCGAGACCGTCATCGAGCCCGGCCGGCTCGAGGGCCAGGGCGACCCGCACAAGCGGATCAAGGAGCTCAACCACGAGGGCATCGCCGGGGAGATCCTGTTCCCGGACTTCGGCCTGCCGTGGGAGCTGCACCCGCCGCTCAAGGCCGCGCTGATCGGCTACAAGCGCAGCCCGGAGAAGGTCGAGGTCGCGAACAAGGCGCACAACCGCTGGCTCGCGGACTTCTGCTCCGCGTACCCCGACCGCTTCGGCGGGCTCGCCGTCGTCAGCTTCGCCGACGTCGACGACACGATCGCGGAGATCCGCTGGGCCAAGGAGAACGGCCTGATCGGCATCGCGCTGCCGAGCCTGGACGAGTCGACGCCGTTCTTCCACTCCCGGCACGACCCGATCTGGGAGGTGCTGCAGGAGCTGGAGATGCCGATCAACAGCCACACGGCGATCTCCTCGATCAGCACCCACATGGCCACCGGGACGCTGATGGCGGTTCCGCACCCGGCGTGCGCAGTACCGATGATGACCGCGCAGGCGTTCTTCTCGACGCAGCAGATCCTCACGCACATGATCTGGGGCGGGGTGTTCGAGCGTTTCCCGGGGCTGAACCTGGTGATGACCGAGCAGGGCTCGGGCTGGGTGATCAGCGCCCTGCAGTCGATGGACTACACGTGGGAGAAGTCCTACCTGCGCCGCGACGTCCGCGAGGTCGTGAAGGAGAAGCCGTCGTTCTACTTCCAGCGCCAGTGCCACATGGGCAGCTCGCTGTTCTCCCGCGCCGAGGCGATCGCACGTCACGAGATCGGCATCGACAAGATCCAGATCGGCATGGACTACCCGCACCACGAGGGCACGTGGGGCGCGGGGCCGGGCACGCTCGACTGGCTGCGGTCCACCCTCGGTGCCGCCGGCGCCTCGCCCGAGGACGCGCGCAAGATGCTGAGTGAGAACGCCGCCAAGCTCTGGGGCTTCGACCTGGACAAGCTCCGGCCGGTCGCCGACGAGATCGGCCTCAAGATGGACGCGCTGCTCACCCCGAACGACTACGACTTCTTCCCCCGGGGCGACGTGCACAAGCCGCTGGCCACGGCGTTCTGATTTCGCTCATCCGAGGCGAGGAGACCTGACGCATGATCAACATCGGCCGGCTCGCGACGAAGACCGCGATCAGCGCCCCCGACCGCGAGGCACTGATCGCGCCGGAGGTCGGCGTCCGCCGCACCTTCGGTGAACTCGCGACCCGCACGGATCTCCTCGCCAAGGCGATGGTCGGGACGCTGGACGCCGGGCAAGGGCAGCGCGTCGCCGCGCTGTCGCGGAACTGCGTCGAGCTCATGGAGCTCTACCTGGCGACGGCGAAGGCCGGTGCGCTGCTGTTCCCGTTGAACTGGCGCTTCTCGCCGGCGCAGGTGACCCAGGCGCTTGCGGACTCGACCCCGTCGGTCGTGTTCTACGCGAGCGAGTTCGCCGACGTGGTCGAGCAGGTGCGCGGCACGGTGGACGTGGCGCAGTGGATCGAGTGGAACCCCGGCTCGTCGTCGGAGTACGAGGACGTGCTCGCGAAGGCGAACTCCGACGTGGCGCTGCCCGACCCGGACTCGCTGCTCCACGAGCCGTACCTGGCGATCTCCACCGGTGGCACCACGGGCATCCCGAAGAGCGCGGTCCACACGCAGTACTCCTACGGGGCCTGCACCCTGGACTACCTGTCCGCCGCCCGGATCAACGCCGACGACAAGTACCTGATGCTGGGTCAGCTCTTCCACGTCGTCGGCTACATGAGCCTGGCCTACCTGGCGATGGGTCGGCCGGTCGTCATCGCCGAGTTCGACGCCGACGCCTGCCTCGACATCATCGAGGCGGAGCAGGTCACCGGCTTCTTCGCGATCGCGACGATGCTGCCCCGGCTCGTGAACGCAGCCCGCGAGCGGAAGTTCAAGGCCACTTCGGTCCGCCAGGTCGAGTACGGCGGCGCCCCGACGGCGGAAGAGGTCATCCGCGACGCCATCGAGGTCTTCGGCTGCGACATGATGCAGGCCTGGGGCATGACCGAGTTCGGTCCCGGCACCTACCTGAGCCCCAGTTCGCACCGGCGGGCCCTGTCCGGCGAGAACCCGGAGCTGCTCAAGGCGTGCGGCACCCCGGCGCTGTTCAGCGAGCTCGCGATCCTCGACGAGGACGGCAACCTCGTGCCGAAGGACGGCGTCACGATGGGCGAGTTGTGCCACCGCGGCCCGAACAACATGGTCGGGTACTGGAACCAGCCCGAGGAGACCGCCGAGACGATCCGGGACGGCTGGATCCACACCGGTGACGGCGCGGCGTGGACCCCCGACGGCCACGTGTTCATCCTCGACCGCATCAAGAGCATGATCATCTCCGGCGGGGAGAACATCTTCCCCTCGGAGATCGAGCGGACCCTCGGCAACCACCCCGGCATCGCGGAGGTCGTCGTCGTCGGCGTCCCGCACCCGGACTGGGGCGAGGTCGTCAAGGCCGTCGTCGTCCAGCGGGCCGGTGCGAACCTCAGCGCCGACGACGTCCGCGACTACGTGGGCGCCGAACTGGCCTCGTACAAGAAACCCCGGATCGTCGAGTTCGTCGCGGAGCTGCCGATGACGCCGACCGGCAAGGTCAACCGCGCTCTGCTGAAGCAGTCGCAGTCGTGACCGCGACGCTGGGCCTCGAAGGCAAGCGCGCCCTCGTCATCGGCGGCGCCGGACCCGGCAACGGTGGCGCGACCTCGCGGGCGCTCGCCGCGCACGGGGCGGCGGTCGCGATCGCGGACTTCGCCGGCGACAAGGCCGAGGCCCTCGCGGCCGAGCTCAGCGGCACCGGCGCCAAGTGCGTCGGTCTGTCGGTCGACGTCCGCGACGCCGCGGCCCTGGAGCGCGTCGTCGCCGACACGGTCGCGGCGCTGGGCGGCATCGACGTCCTCGTGACGGTCGTCGGCGGCCAGACGCTGTTCGCGCCCTGGGTCCGGCTCGACGAGATGACCGACGAGAACTGGGACCTCATCCAGTGGATGAACCTGGGGTACGTCCGCAAGGTCGTCCAGGCCGCCCTGCGCCAGATGCAGAGTCAGGGGACCGGCGGCTCGATCGTGTCGATCGGCTCGATCGCCGGGGCCGTCTCCAGCCCCTACGCCGCGTCGTACGGCGCCGCGAAGGCCGGGCTCGCGAATCTCGCGACTTCCGTCGCGCTCGAATACGCCCGCGACGACATCCGCATGAACATCGTGGCGATCGGTGTGGTCATTTCCGACGCCGCCAAGGCGGTCAACAGCGCGGCTCTCGGAATGGCGGATTCGATCCCGCTCGGGCGTCTCGGAACGCCCGAGGAAGCCGCGAACGCCGTGGCGTTCCTGGCCTCACCCGCATCGAGTTACATCACCGGCCAGACGCTCCGGTTGGACGGCGGCGTGACCAGTCGCTTCCCGCTCCGCGTCCCGTCCGCCCCACCGCACGCCGCCGGCTGAAGCCCAGCTCAGCAGCGGTTTCGGGTGCCACCGGACGGTCTCATGGAGATCGCTCGTGGCGGCTCGTTTCCGCGCCTCGGTGATCTACACGCGTGTTGTCTACGCGGGTGTTGACGAGGGCCCCGGCTGTGGCTACGCTCACACCAATTCCGATTTGGGGACATAAATGTCTGAGACCACTTTTGATCCGGCTGCACTTCGCCATCTGAACGAGTTCTTCGTCGGTGGCAGCTGGATTCCGGCTGCGACGGACGAGCGCGCCGCGGTGGTCAACCCCAGCAACGAGGATGTTCTCGCCTACGTCGCCGAGCCCTCGACCCGCGACGTCGACCTCGCCGTCGAGGCCGCGCGCCGGGCCTTCGACGACGGCCCCTGGCCGACGATGACGGTCGCGGCCCGCATCGCGCACGTCCGCCGGTTCACCGAGGCCCTGATGAAGCGGTCCGCCGAGATCGGCGACGCCTGGGGCCTGGAGTGCGGCCCGACCGCCCCGTTCCGCGACGCGATCAACAACCTGGTCGCGCCGACCGTCTACTCCGACGCCTTCGCGCTCGCCGAGTCGCTGCCCGAGTTCGAGCGCCGCGACGGGTTCGCCGGCCCGGTCGAGATCCACCGCGAGCCGTACGGCGTCGCGGTCTCGATCCTGACCTACAACGGCCCGATGTCCTACGTCGGCATGAAGGTGCTGCCCGCGCTGCTCACCGGCAACGTCGTCATCGTCAAGCTGCCCGTCGAGACCCGGCTGACCGGCCAGCTCTTCGCCGAGGCCGCCGAGGAGGCCGACCTCCCGCCGGGCGTGCTGAGCCTGCTCGCCGCCGACCGCGAGGCCAGCTCCTACCTCGTCTCGCACCCGGGCGTCGACGTCGTCAGCTTCACCGGCGGCACTGAGGTCGGTTCGAAGGTGCTGCACGGCACCGCCGACCGGATCGTCAAGACCATGCTCGAGCTCGGCGGCAAGTCCGCGGGGATCGTCGCCCCGGACGTCTCCACCGAGGACCTGCTCCCGATGGTGCTGCCCGGGCTGCTGCCGTTCCAGGGCCAGGTCTGCGTCGCGCTCACCCGCCTCCTCGTGCCGACCGCTCGCCGCGACGAGATCGCCGGTGCGCTCGCGCAGGTGTTCGGCTCGCTGAAGATCGGCGACGCGATGGACCCGGGGACCGAGTTCGGCCCGGTCGCGGTCGCCCGCACCCGTGACCGCTGCGAGAAGTTCGTCGCCGAAGCCGTCGCCGAGGGCGCGACGGTCGTGGCCGGCGGCAAGCGTCCCGCGCACCTCGACCGCGGCTGGTACTACGAGCCGACGCTGCTGGTCGACGTCGACAACGGGATGCAGATCGCGCAGGAGGAGGTCTTCGGTCCGGTCTTCACCGTGCTCACGTACGACGACATGGACGACGCGGTGAAGATCGCGAACGACTCCCCGTACGGCCTGACCGGTGCGATCTTCACGCACGACGCCGAACTCGCCCGCAACGTCGGCCGCCGCGTGCGCGCCGGCTCGTTCACCCGCAACTCCACCGGCGGCGTGCTCGGCCAGCCGTTCGGCGGGTACAAGCGCTCCGGCCTCGGCCGCGAGATGGGTCTTGAGGGCTACCTCGAATGGACCCAGACCAAGGTCATGAAGATCGACACGACGGCCAACTACCTCGCCTGAGCCACCCGTTCCGGCGAGCCCGGCCAGTCCGTCTGTCCCCACATCCGAGAGGTCGACCCCCGATGAGCAACCGTTCCGTGCGTCGACGGCGGGCGCTGTGCGCCACCGGCGCGTTCGCGATCCTGGCCGGCGCACCGCTCGTGTGGTCCGGGCACGCCACGGCGGCCGGCACGTTCGACGCCACCGCGGCCGCGTACGGCTTCGACTACCTCATGGAGAACGCCTCCATCGCGGCCGGAGTCTCGCCGCAGTTCGCGGGTCCGGTCGCGCAGGCGGCACTGACCTCGCTGCCGTCGGGCACCTCGTTCGCGTCGCTGCCCTACCCGGGTGAGGTCGCCGCGGGTGTGCCCGGCCTGATCCCGAGTATCGTGCAGGGCCTGCCGCAGACGCCGGCCTACCCCTTCATGGTCACCTCGGGCCTGGGACAGGGCAAGCAGGAGATCAATCAGCCCGGCATCTCGATGCGCGCCCAGACCGAGGAGACCGACGCGAGTTCGCACGCCGTCTTCGGGACCGAGGGCAGTGGGTCGGTGTCCGACGCGGTCGTGCGCGTCAGCGGCGAGCGGGTCAGTGCTGACGCCGTCGCGCGGCACGCGGCGCTCTCGATCGGCGACCAGGGCGAGATCGGCCAGGTCATCTCGAAGGCCTCGGTGCTCCGCGGCTACGACGGCAAGGTGACGAAGACGTCGAGCCTGTCGATCAGCGGCATCCGCTTCCCGGGCCTGGAGTTCACGGTCCCGGCGAACAGCCCGGCGCCGGCGCCGGTGCCGAACACCCCGCCGTTCCCGCAGATCCCATTGCCGTTCGCGGGCATGACCTTCCACGCCCCGACCTTCGGCTTCTACGACGGCCAGTTCACCGTGCAACTGCCGGGCGCGGGCCCGCAGCAGTACGCGGTCGACAACGCCGCCGTCGAGAAGGCGTTCGAGGCGCAGGGCATGCGCATCAGTTACATCAAGGCCGTCGAGACCCCCACCGGGATCACCGGCGCGACCTTCGCGCTGCACTGGAAGGCGCCGGCCCCGCCGGACAACCCGCTGTACACGGGCCCCACCGACTTCACGCTGGTCTTCGGCCGCGCGAACGCCTCGATCAGCAGCGAGGGCAGCACCGCGTTCTCGCCGGTACCGGGTTCCACGGACGGGGCGCTCGGCGGCTCGGCAGCTCCGGGCGTCGACGGCGCCGGGACCGGCGGTGTCCTGCCCGGCGCGGTCGACGGTGCCGGACTGCTGCCCGGCGGCCTCGACGGTGCGGGCGCTCTCCCCGGAACTGACGCGATGTCAGGCGGCGTGCCGACCGCGAACCTCGTGCCCGCCGCGGACCGGGTTCAGGCCGCGACCACCACGTTGAGCATCGACGCCCTGTCGAACCTCTACTGGGTCCTGGTGGCGGCCGGTGTGATCGCCACGTTCTCCATTCCGACTCTCCGACTCTTGGGAGCGCGATCTCGATGAACCCGATGACATTCCTGCGCGCACAGTGGGACCGGGTGGGCGCCTGGGTCTGCATCGCCGGTGGAGCGATCGTGCTGCTCCTGGGCTGGTGGGGGATCAGTGGCACCACCAGCGTCGGGCGACAGCTGCCCTACATCATCTCCGGTGGTCTGTTCGGCGTCTTCCTGCTCGGCCTCGGCGGCCTGCTCTGGGTCTCGGCCGACCTGCGTGACGAGTGGCGCGAACTGTGGAGCATCCGCGACGCGCTCGTGAAGATCGCGGCGGGGCAGGGCGGCAACGTCGAGAACTCGGCCTTCGCCCTGACGCCGGAGGAGCACGAGGAGGCGGCCGCGGTGCTGGCGGGTGGTCAGCTGCACCCGGTCTCCGCGTCGAACGGCTCGTCCTCTTCCCACCGTCGCCGCAGCACGGCGGTGAACGAGGCATGAGCTGGGTGCTCGACGGCCCGTGGCAACGCCGCGAGGTCGTCTGGCCGAGCGTGCGCATCGGCGCCGGCCTGCTCGGGATCTGGGTCGCCTACTTCGGGTGCAGCGGCACGCTGGAGTGGACCGACCAGACCGTCTGGATGGCAGTCGGCAGCATCGCGCTGATCGTGTCGCTGTCGGGTGTGGCGGGCTGGATCCGGGTCGGGCTGCGGAACCTGCGTCACCTCGAGCGCCTCATGCTCGGCACCGCCCGCGCGCAGTTCGCCGGGGCAGCGGGTGCGATCCGCGCCGACGTCGCGGCGGAGAGCCGGTCGAGCGACCTCGTCACCGTCCCGGGGACCACCCTCGTCCATCGCGCCGACTGCCTGTTGGTGGCCGGCAAGGCCGTGGCGGCCGCGCCCTCGCCGGCCGGCCTCGACCAGTGCGGGATGTGTGAGCCGTGAGCGAGTACGTGACCTTCCTGGTCATCGGCGTCACCGTCGGCACCGTCTACGGCCTGTCGGCGATGGGCCTGGTGCTGACCTACAAGACGACCGGTGTCTTCAACTTCGGCCACGGCGCGATCGGCGCCGGCGCGGCCGTCATCTTCTACAAGCTGCGCGACGACGGCGGGCTGCCGCCGTGGATCGCGGCCTTCCTCGCGATCGTCATCTTCGGCATCGTCGTCGGCGCCGCGTTCGAACCGATCGCCCGACGCCTCGCGCAGGTGTCCACGACGTACAAGGTCGTGGCGACGGTCGGTCTGATCGTCGCGGTGCAGGCGCTCGTGCAGCTCATCTACGGCGTCGTTCCGATGTCGGTGAGCCCGGCCCTGTCGCAGAAGCGGGCCTTCACGCTCTCCGGTGTTCAGGTCACCTACGAACAGGTCCTGGTCACGGTCTTCGGTGTCGTGTCGGCGATCGCCCTGTACGCGTTCTTCCGCGCGACGCGAACCGGACGTGCGATGCGCGCGGTCGTCGACAACCCCGAGCTGCTCGACATGACCGGTGTCTCGCCGACGAAGGTCCGGCGCACCGCGTGGATGATCGGCTGCGGGTTCGCCGCCGTCTCCGGCGTCCTGCTCGCCTCGCAGCAGCAGCAGCTCGACGTCACCCTGCTCTCGCTGCTCGTGGTCCAGGCGCTCGGTGCTGCCGCGATCGGCGCGTTCACCAACCTCCCGATGAGCTTCGCCGGGGGCATCATCGTCGGCGTCGTGCAGGCGCTGATCTCCAAGGAGGCCAGCAGCAACGTCTCGCTGCAGGGCCTCGACACCAACGCGCCGTTCATCATCCTGTTCCTCCTGCTCCTCCTCATCCCGAAGAAGCGGCTCGTCGAGCTCGGCCAGACCGTGAAGGCGCGCAGCTCGGTGCGCGAGCCGCTGCCGGTGCAGTTCCGCTCCTCCGCGGCCGTCGTCGTGCTGGCCGGCGCGTGCGTCGTCCCGTTCGTCGTCGAGGAGAAGCTGGTCACCTGGAACGTCGCGCTCTCGCAGGTGCTGCTGTTCCTCTCCCTCGGTCTGCTGGTTCGGACGTCGGGTCAGATCTCGCTGTGCCAGATGGGCTTCTTCGCCATCGGCGCCGCGGCATTCGGGCACGCGCTCGGCAGCGGCACCCCGTGGCTGATGGCGGTCCTGTGGGCCGGCGCGGTCGCGATCCCCGTCGGTGCGCTGATCGCGATCCCGGCCATCCGGCTCTCCGGTCTGTACCTCGCGCTCGCGACGCTCGGCTTCGGCGTCCTGCTCGCGAACTACTTCTACCCGCGCAGCTACTTCTTCGGCAGCCGCGTCGGTCTGCAGACCGGGCGACCGGGCTGGTTCGAGAGCGACAAGGCCTACTACTTCCTGCTGCTGGGGATCGCGATCGCGGGCATCGTGCTCGTCGCGCTCATCGAGCGGGCGCGCCTCGGCCGCCTGCTGCGCGGCATGGCGGACTCCCCGGTCGGCCTGACGACGCTCGGCCTGTCGGCCAACGTCACGCTGGTCCTGGTGTTCTGCCTGTCGGCGTCCATGGCGGCGATGTCCGGTGCGCTCAACGCCTCGGTCTTCGGCGGAATCACGCAGGACTCGTACTCCTACGTGTACTCGCTGATCTTCCTCTCCGTGCTGGTCATCTCCGGCACGTCGACGATCGTCGCGGCGATCGTCGCCCCCCTGCTCTCGGTCGTGGCCCCGGTGTACATCGACAACCCGGACGCCGCGCTGTACCTGCAACTCGGGTACGGCGTCGCGGCGATCGCCACGGCGATGCTCGCGGAGGGCGGTGGGTCGGCCCTGCTCGGCCAACTCACCCGCAACCGCGGCCCCGAGGGTGCCGCCCCCGCACGCTCCCTGCGTCGCTTCGGCGACGCCACCCCGAACCTGACCGGTTCCCGTCTCCAGGAGGTCCGTTCCCATGCGAACGCCTAGTCCGTTCCGATCGACGCGGGCTCGCACGGGCCCGTCCGCCGGACGCATCGCAGCGGTCGCCGTGGCCGTCGGTCTCGTCCTCGCCGGGTGCGGTTCGCGGGTCGACGAAGAGGTCGCGGAGGCCGCGCCGGCCGGGGTCACCTCCGACGTCGGCACCGGCGCCGTGACTCCCGGCACCGACCCGGCCGGCGGAGTCGTGCCTGGCGCCGGCACCGGCGCCGTACCGGGTGCGGTCGCCCCGGGCACCACGACGACGAACACCGCGCCGAACGCCGCCGCCGGTGGGAACACCGCGACGACGAACAACTCGTCCGGGACCAAGGGCAACACGGCCGGGACCAAGGCGTCGGGCGGCAACACCGCGCAGACCCCCGTCGCGGCCGGCTGCAAGCAGCAGGGCCCGCCGGTCGTCATCGGTCAGGTGGGCACGTTCAGCGGTCTCGTCGGCGCGAACTTCGCCGGCGCCATCAAGACCTCGTACGTGTGGGTCAACTACATGAACGCCAAGGGCGGCCTGGGCTGCCACCCGATCCGGTTCATCCAGATCGACGACCAGTCGAACCCGGCGCTGAGCCAGGCCGCGGTCGAACGCCTGGTCTCCAAGGAAGGTGCGATCGCGATCTTCGCGGCCTTCGTGCCGCTGGACGTCGCGGGCTTCCAGGCCGGACTGAACAAGATGAAGGTCGCGGCGATCGGCGGTGACCAGGCCGCGCCGGAGTGGAACTCCAACCAGTACATGTACCCGGTCGGTGGGACGCCGCGCGCCGGCATCGCGGGCTCGGTCCAGCAGGCCGCCGAGGCCGGCGGCAAGAAGATCGCCGTCCTGTACTGCGTCGAGGCATCGCCGTGCGGGTCGAACTTCAACGACACGATCATCAAGGACGGCTACGCGAAGAAGTTCGGCATGGAGGTCGTGTACTCCGGGTCGGTCTCGATCACGCAGCCCGACTACACCGCGCAGTGCCAGAACGCGAAGAACGCCGGTGCCGACGTCGTCGCCTGGGGCCTCGACCGTGCGGGTCTGCAGCGAGCCGCGAAGTCCTGCGCGGCCATCGGGTACTTCCCGAAGCTGCCGTTGATCGCGCTGCAGGGGAGCTTCGACCCGAAGGACCCGAACCTCCGTAAGTCCGGGGCGTTCCTGTCCAGCCTGTCGTTCCCGTACCTGGTCAACAACACGCCGGCGACGAAGGCGTACCACGAGGCGATGCAGAAGTACGCCCCCGGCGCGGCGGTCGACACCTCCGGTTCGGGCACTTGGGCCGCTGGTCAGATGCTCGCGAAGATCGTCGAGAAGCTCGGGCCCGAGGCGCAGACGCGGCCGCTGACGAAGGAGGACATCTTCGTCGGCGCAGGCAAGATCAAGAACGAGACGCTCGACGGGATCATCCCGGCCACGACGTACAAGGCCACCGGACCCCAGCCGGAGAACCTCTGCTACTTCGGGATCCGGTTCAACTCCGACGGCACGTTCAACGCGCCGAAGGGTCTGAAGCCGACCTGCCTGTAGCTACTGCTTTCCCTTCGCGGTCCCCGCGGCCTCCTCGGCCCCGGGGACCGCGAAGCCGGAGAGGAAGATGCGCGCGAACCCGTCGGCGATCTCCTCCGGCGGGACGGGGTAGGTCGGGCGGTACCAGCGGTACATCCAGTTGACCGTGCCGAAGAGCGCCATCGAGGCCACGTTGATCGGGATGTCGTCGCGCAGTGTCCCTTCCTCCTGGCCCTGGCGGAGGATCGAGCGGACCAGCGCCTCGTACTGGCGTGTCTCCTCGATGACGTCGATCGCCCATTCGCTGTCCTGGCGGGCGATGCGGCCGAGGTCCTCGATGTAGACGTTCATGTGGGGGTAGTTCTCCGCGTAGGAGATCACCATCGACTCGATCAGCGCGCGGATCTTCGCCGGCGTCGTGTCCTTGCTCTTGCGGATGGCGTGCGCGGCCTCCATGTCGCGGGCGAGGGCCTCGCGCACGATCTCCTGCAGCAGTTCTTCCTTGCTGCCGAAGTAGTAGTAGATGGAGGCGCGCTCGGTGCCGAGGGCTTGCGCGACGTCCTTCAGCGTGGCCTCGTACCCCTTGTCCCGGAACACGTGCGCCGCGGCGCGGACGATCTCCTTGCGGCGTGCGATGTAGGCCGCACTGCCCTCTTCCATCGCGGCCTGGCGCCGCGCCTCAATTCCACTGCTCGCCATGGCGCGAATTATCGCATCATGGACGGTGAATTAGGAGAAGAAGAGGGCCTCGGCGTTCCCGGCGACGTACTTCTGGAGCTTCTCCCCGTCCCGGAACTCCAGATTCACCACTTCCCCCAGGCAACGCTCGTGTGTAAGGAGTGGGTAGTCGCTCGCGAACATGACGCGATCTGCGCCCCGGGTGTTGGCGTACTGCAGGATCGCGGGCGGAATGTGCTTCGGGGCAATGGCCGAGGTCATGTAGGACACGTTGGGCCACTTGACCATCAGCTTCACGCAGACGTCGACCCACGGCTCCCCGCCGTGGGCGAGGACGATCTTCAGGTCGGGGAAGAACGCGCAGACGTCGTCGACCGGCAGCGGGTCCTGGTACTTGCTCGGAACCTGCGGCCCGGGGAAGCCGACGTTGAGGCTGACGGGGATCCCCAACTCCACACATTTGGCGTACACGGGGTAGTACGCGGCCTCGTTGTAGGCCAGTTGCGTCTGCAGTCCCATCATGCGGATCAGGCGGTAATTGTCCTGTGCCACAAGGTCTTCGACGAGGCGGACCGCGGCCATGCCGTCCCGTGGATCGACGACGTGGGAGAGCGCGAACCGGTCTGGATGGGTGTCGCGGGCCTTCACGCACCACTCCCGGTCGTCACCGAAGAACCCGGAGCAGAGCACGCCCTTCGCGACGCCGGCGGCGTCCATCTCGTCGATCAGCTGCTCGAGCGTGGTGCCGCGTTCGAGGCGCTCGGCGAGGTCGGGGAACAGGTACGAGACGTCGCCGGCGGTGGCACCGAGATTGGGGTTGATCCAGGCGTCCACGACACCGGTCGGCGGGGGGAAGTGGGGAGCGCGCGTCGCTGTCATCGCCTCTCAGCCTAGCCCCGCGGCTCGCCGCGATCAACGCCGACGTAGGCATTTTCAACACGTGAGTTGACAGGGAATTGCTTTCGAGGCAATCTCTGGGAAGACAACTCATCTCGATCGTGCTCCCACGGAGGGCCGCATGAAGTTCCACCTGATCCAGCCGGGCATGATCGGGCGTCAGCACGAGATCAAGCAGGGCATGGCGGGCCAGAACAAGGAGCTCTACCAGCGTTATCTGGAGGAGATCCGCGGCTACATCCGCCTCGCGGACGAACTCGGGTACGCGTCCTACGGGCACAACGAGCACCACCTGCAGATCGAGGGCTTCGAGATCACGAACCACCCGGGCATGTTCAGCCTGTTCGTGGGTCTGCACTCGAAGCGGATGCGGGTCTCGACCCTCGGTTACGTGCTCACGACGCACAACCCGGTCCGCGCGGCCGAGGAGATCGCGACGCTCGACCACATGTTGCAGGGTCGGCTGAACGTCGGGTTCACGCGCGGGTACCAGTCGCGCTGGGTCGGCTCCTACGCCGCGGTGCCGGGTGCGAACGCGACCACGCCGCAGGACGCGAAGGCGCGCGGCGAGGTCGACACGATGAACCGCGAGATCTTCGAAGAGTGCGTCGGCATCGTGAAGAAGGCCTGGCTGAACTCGACCTTCTCGCACAAGGGCAAGTACTGGCAGTTCCCGCCGGAGAGCGGCCTGACCGGCCACCCCGCGTACGAGAAGTACGGCGCGGGCATGGGGCCGGACGGGATGGTCCAGGAGATCGGCATCGCGCCCCGCTGCTACCAGGACCCGCACCCCCCGTTGTACGGGGCGTTCGCGCACTCGATGCGCACCATCGACATGTGGGCACGTGAGGGCGGCAAGCCGATCGTGATGGCGAACCAGATGGACTTCTGCGAGAAGCTCTGGGACCGCTACATCGCCACCGCCGCCGAGGCCGGCCGTGAGGTCAAGCGCGAGGACGCCGCGGCCTGGGGTGGCGTGCTCATGCTGGGCAACAACCCCGACCGGCTGCAGGAGATCAAGGCCGAGCACGACTGGTACTGGAACGAGTTCTTCCTCCCGTTCGGCCAGGGCTACGCGAACTGCCTGATCGGCAACGCCGACCAGATCTCCTACGCGATCGAGGACGCGCACAAGCGCCTCGGCTTCAACGAGATGTGGCTCCAGTTCGGCCAGGGTCACCTCGACCCGGAGGAGAACGAGGAGGAGCTGCAGATGTTCATCGACAAGGTGGCGCCGCGGTTCTCGACCAAGGACGCGGATGGGACTTGGGTCTGATCAGGACGCCCGTGGCGTCCTGACCCTCACGTTCGACGATCCCCGCACGCGCAACGCGCTCAGCCTGGACGTCCTGAGCAATCTCCTCGACCGGCTGTACCTGGTCGGCGGGGACTGCCGGGTCGTCGTGCTCACCGGAGCCGGCACGACGTTCAGCTCCGGCGCGGACCGCGGCGAGATCGCCGACCCCGCCAACATCGAGCGGGCGGGCAAGCTGGTCCTCGACCTGCTTGCCCGCCTCGACTCGCTCGAGGTCCCCGTCGTCGCCCGCGTCAACGGCGCGGCGTTCGGCTCCGGCCTGGCGCTCGTGGCGGCCGCCGACATCGCGGTCGCCGCCGACGGTGCCCGCTTCGGCTTCCCCGAGGTGCGCTTCGGCATGGTCGCCGAACCCGCGATCGCGGCCTGCCGCCGTCGGGTTCCCGAAGGCGCACTGCTCGACCTTTTCCTCAGCGGCCGGCAGTTCGACGCCGCGGAGGCCGCCTCGTTCGGACTCGTCGCCCACACCGCGCCGCCGGAACTGCTCGACGGGGCCGTCGAGTCCGTGGTCGCGGACCTGCTGATCGGCGACCGCGCCGCGATCGCCGCGACCCGGCGACTGATCCGGGGCGGACTGATCCGGAGCTGACTGATCCGGAGCTGACTGATCCGGAGCTGACTGATCCGGGGCTGACTTGGTCGGGCCGGAGTCTCAGCGGGCGCGGCCGCGCGGGATCGCGATCTGACCCGCCTTCAGCGCCCGGCGCTTGACCCGGGCGGCCAGGGCGTCGGGACGCGCTCCCAGCGGCGGACGCTCGGTCGCCACCACCGTGAGGGCGTCGCCCTCCGCGACACGACCCGGCTGCGCAACGGTCCCGTAGACGCCGAGACAGCGACGGGCGTGGGCCGAGATGGTGCGGACGACGTCGCGATCCTGGGGGAGGCCCAGCTGCTCGTGCCCGGGCATCCGGCACCGGATCGTCGGGAACAGCCACTCCAGGTTCGCGGTGCCGGCGCGCACGGTCGAACCGCACCACTGCCACTCCGGATGGTCCGCGGACGACCTGGCCTCGGCGAGCAGGCTGGGGCGGAACCGGCGGACGTCCCACGTCGACGTCGGCGTCAGCTTCTCCATCGTGGCCATGCTCTGCTCGGTGAGCAGGTGCAGCGGATAGACGTCGGCGTAGGTACCGACGGGGGTGACGTAACGGGTGAGCTCCGCGAGCGTCCTGACCGGGAACATCGACAGGTCCGGCAGCGGCTCGTCCGGGTCGAGGCCCATCACGGTCCGGATGTCGGCCTTCGTCAGCAGCGGACCGCGGTAGCCCTTCTTGTCCGTCACCGCGGGCAGCGGGCGCAGCTCGACGTCGCGGTCGAGGAACGTCGACAGCGCCTTGTGCACGCCGGGGTCCGTCGTCGCGATCTCGCTGCCGTCGGGGAAGGTGATGACGGCCTCGGGTGCGTTGCCCGGCCCCGCGTCCGCCGGTGGGGGCGTGGCGTACCGGGCCGAGAGCAGCATCAACGACGGCAGGCGCTTCGCGCTCGTCGTCGCCTTCAGTTCCACGTCGCGCACCGCCCACATGCGGTCCGCGTGGACGCCGCGCGCGTCGACGTCGACGGCGGAGAGTCGCTCCCCGGCCATCGACTTCACCGGGAACCGCCAGATCTGCGTGATGCGCCCGACCTCGGTCATGGCGCCGAAACTAGCCGAGAAGCGGCTCGGTGAGCGAACGCAGGTCGGGCTGCTTCTCCAGGGTGGTGACGCGGGAGAGGAAGTCCTCCACCCCGTCGGGCGCCAGGCGGCGGTCGGCGAGGTGACCCGCCACGCAGCCGCGGAACTTGGTCACGAGCTCTTCGGTCGACATCGGGTCGGCGAGACTCCCACGGAGCGTCAGCTGCTCGCGGTTCAGCGTGCGACCGTCCGTCAGATTAACGGCGACGCGGGCGCCGTGCTGCGGCAGGTGGGTCACCGGGTGGACGTGGATGCGATCGCGGTGAGCGGTCAGCCGCTCGAGCGCGGCGTCGGTGAAGGTGTCGACGGTGACGGCCCGGTCGGCCAGCGCGGCGGCGACGTTGTAGGCGAGGCAGAACTTGCCCTCCAGGGGCGAGCGCGGCCAGTCGTAGACCAGCACCTCGGAGAGGTTGCGGGCCTCGATCTCGACGTCGACGGAGTCGACGTCGGCCGCGTCCACGCCCTCGTCGTTGAGCAGGCCGAGCAGGGCGCTGATCGCATGGTGATTGGCCCCGCAGCAGGGGTAGGCCTTGAACACCAGGCCCTCCTCGACGGCGAAGCCGTCGCCGAGACCGGCGACGATCCCGTCCAGGTCGCCCTCGCCGCGGCAGATCACGTCGTGCCAGCCGAAACGCTGCTCGAGGATCTCGGTGCTCGCGGTGAATCCGGACGCGGCGAGCAGCGCCGACTCCACCGCGGTCCGGTTGGCGACGCCGGCGTGCAGGGGCTTGGTCATCGTGCCGAAGTTCGCGCGGAGGCCACCGGCCTGCGAGGCCGCGATACCCAGGGCGGACGCGATGCCGTCTGCGTTCAGGCCGAGCAGACGGCCGCACGCAGCCGCGCCGCCGAGAGCGGCGTAGACGCCGGGCTTGTGGTAGCCGGCGGCGTAGGGGCCGAGGCGGGTGTCGGGGTACATCGACGTCAGGCGCGAGGCCAGTTCGTACCCGAGGACGAGGGCGTCGAGGAAGGCGGCGCCGTCCGCGCCGACGTGCTCGGCGAGGGCCAGCACGCCGGGCAGGATCGCGACGCTGACGTGCCCGACGCCGATCCCGATGTCGTCGAAGTCGAGGGCGTGGCCGGCGGTGCCGTTGGCCATTCCGGCGAGCGCGGGGGACAGGCGGCCGCGGCCCGCGCCGAGCAGGGCGGCGGCTCCGGGTGCGCCGGAGGCGACGGCGTAGTCGGCAGCCAGGCGGCCGGCGGGCTCGTCGGCGCCGGCGACGACGCACCCGGCCAGGTCGAGGACCGCGCGGGAGAGGACCTCAATCGCCCGCGGGGAGGCGACACCGGCGGGGGCTTCGGCGACGAAATCGGCGAGGGTGCGGGTCGCGCTCAACGCAGATGCGCCCGGACGCGGGAGCCGCTCTCGTCGATCCATCCCTGAGTGCCGGCGTAGGTGATCACGTCGTCGAACCCCGCGGACCAGGCCGGGTCGGCGGCGAGCGGGCTCAACGCCTTGAGCGCGGCGATGTCGAGCCAGACGTGCTCGCCGTCCAGCGTCCCCACGTCCCCGAGCAGCGCAGGGGCCTCGGCGGGGGTGCACGAGCGGAGTTCGACACTCAGCCCGCGCAGGTTCTCGGCGTCGTCCATCCGCACGGAGTCGGCCGCACCATCCACGATCACCATCACACGAGAAGCCTACGGCGGAATTCCGAACTCGGTCAACACGAGAGTTGACTGACGCCCCGGCGGCATTTAGCCTCGAAACGTCCGTCGGGTCGTGAAGGAGCGTCAGCATGCCGCGTCGGCTCGGTGGCCAGGTCGCCATCGTCGGCCTGGGGCACACGGTCCAGGGCGAGCTTCCGGGACGGTCCGTCTCGTCGATCGCCGTCGAGGCCGGAGCGGCCGCGCTCGCCGATGCCGGGATCGACCGCAAGGACCTCGACGGCCTGATCGCGTGCAAGTCCGTCCAGGGCGGCGGCGGGGACGTGGCGACCGGCAAGCTGCTCGGCGTCAACCTCCCCTACGTCCAGACCCTCGACTACGGGACGTGCAACTTCTCGCTGCACCTCGCGGTGATGGCGATCCTGTCGGGGATGGCCGAGACGGTCCTGCTCACCTACGGCGCGAACGCGCGGAGCGGGAAGTTCGACTTCGGGGCGCCCGTGTACGGCGTCGACATGGCCGAGGCCAACGGCCTCGTGCACATCGCTGGCCGCGCCGGCCTGGCGCTGCAGCGGCACAAGGCGATCTACGGCACCACCGACGAGCAGTTCGGCATGCTCGCCGTCGGCCAGCGGCAGTGGGCGCAGCGCAACCCGAACGCCATCTTCCGCACGCCAATGACGATGGACGACTACCTCGCCCAGCCGTACATGGTCGCGCCGCTGCGGCGGGCCGACGTCACGATGATCAGCGACGGCGGTGTCGCCTTCGTGGTCACCACGGCCGAGCGGGCGCGGGACCTTCCCAACCGCCCGGTGTACGTCGCCGGCATCGCCGAGCACGCGGGGGTGCGCGGCGAGCACAACCCGGAGAACCTGCTCCGCCCCTGGCTCCGCGACGCGGCCGGGGCGATCTGGGCGAACACCGGGCTCGGTCCCGACGACATCGACGCGCTCTACATCCAGGACCCCACGGCGCTGTGGTCCCTGCAGATGTTGGAGTACTACGGCTTCTGCGGCATCGGCGAGGGCGGGCCGTTCCTCGGCGAGGGGCACACGCTCCCCGGTGGCCGACTTCCCCTGAACACCCACGGCGGCCAGCTGTCCGAGAGCTACAGCTGGGGATGGATGCACCTGG
This sequence comes from Sporichthya polymorpha DSM 43042, assembly GCF_000384115.1. Taxonomy (NCBI): domain Bacteria; kingdom Bacillati; phylum Actinomycetota; class Actinomycetes; order Sporichthyales; family Sporichthyaceae; genus Sporichthya; species Sporichthya polymorpha. The sequence continues at coordinate 1,146,510 of NZ_KB913029.1, read as the reverse complement.
TCGAGGCGGTCCGCCAACTGCGCGGACAGGCCGGCGAACGTCAACTCGACGATCCTCGCCTCGCCCTCTACTGCTCCAGCCACGGCTTCGTGAAGGCCGCCGCGTCCGTGCTCTCCACCGATCCGGAGGTGGCGGCGTGACGCCGAACTCAGCGGTTACTACCGAAGATCCCCTGACCGCGCCGTTCTGGGCGGCCGCGCGGGACGGCCGCCTGGTGGTCCAGCGGTGCCGGGAGTGCCAGGTGCTGCGGTGGCCGCCGCTCGACGGGTGCCCGGAGTGTCTGCACCCCGAGGCGGAATGGACGGAGATCCGCCCCCACGGTGAGGTGTGGAGCTTCGTCGTCTACCTGCGCGCGTTCTCCAAGGAGCTCGCCGCGGACGTCCCCTACACGGTCGCGATGGTGAAGCTCGACGACGGCCCGTACATGGTCGGCCGGCTCGAGACCGAGGAGCCGCTCACGGTCGGCGACCGGGTCGAGGCCGCGTTCGTGGACGGCCAGGTCCGGTGGCGGCGCACCTCCTCGGTGCTGTCCGCGGGCGCCCGGGGCGAGTACCAGTGACGGTGCCTCAGTTCGGAGTCAAGCTACCGGGTCTCGTTCCCCGGTACGCGCCGACCCTGCGTGATGTCCCCGACCTCGTCGTCGAGTTCGAGCGGCTCGGGTTCGACGACGTCATGGACGGCGAGCACATTCTGTTCGCGCCCGTCATGCACCACCCTGGTGGCTCCGGGAACATGGTCCACGGCCGGGACACGCAGCACTCCGACCGCTGCGACTCGATGCTGATGTTCGCCACGTGCGCCGCCCGGACGACACGGATCCGGTTCGTCTCCGGCATCCTGCTCGCCGCCGCGCACAACTTCGCGATCCTCGCCCGCCAGGCGGCCACGCTCGACCAGCTCTCGGCCGGCCGTTTCACCCTCGGGGTGGGGGCGGGCTGGTACGCCGACGAGTTCGCGGCAATGGGCATCCCGCCGGCGGAGCGCGGGCGGCGGCTGGAGGAGATCCTCCGCGCCTGCCGGGAACTGTGGGCGCCGGGGCTGTCGGAGTTCGAGAGCGAGCACATCTCCTTCTCCGGCGTGATCACCGAACCGGCGCCGTTCACGCCCGGCGGACCGCCGGTCTGGTGGGCCGGCGACGCCTCGCACCGGGTGACGGCGCGACGCGTCGTCACGCTGGGCCACGGCTGGCTCGCCCGCGAGGCCGCCCCCGAGGCCGAGATCGAGGCCTCGGCCGCCGGCATCCGCGCGGCCTGCGAGCAGTACGGCCGCGACCCCGCGACCGTCGGGATGCGCGTCTCGCTGACCGCGACCGAGGACTGGAACAAGGCGCAGAGCTTCGACGACCTCGTCGAGGCGTCGGTCGCGCGGGTCCGGCGGCTCGTTCCGCTGGGAATCACGCATTTCAACGTTCCGCTGAATTACTACGGTCTCGATTTGGATCAGCTGGGCCAATTGTTGAAAGCGCTCAGAGAAGCGGTCGAAATCCCCGGCGTGTAGTCAACAGTCGAGTTGACAGCACGGGTGACGGCTGCCACAGTCGTCGTACGCGCGTGAGGAGTGCTGCATGTTCGTCCGGAGCAACCAGTTTCTCGGGGGCCGCTGGGTAGCGGCGGCCGGCGACGCGGTTCTCGAGGTCGTGTCGCCCACGACCGAGGAGGTTGTCGGTCGCGTTCCCGTGGCCACGCCGGGCGAGGTCGACGAGGCCGTCGCCGCCGCGCGCGCGGCGTTCGACTCCGGCCCGTGGCCGCGGCTGAGCCTGGACGAGCGGGCGGCGCTGCTCCGCAAGTTCGTCGAGTGCCTGGACGCGAAGCGCGCCCGCGCGATCGACCTGCAGATCCTGGAGATGGGCGCGACCCGGACGTTCACCACCGTCACGATGGCGTCGGTCCGCCCGTTCCTCGAGGCGGCCGTTGCCGACGCCCACCGCATCTCCACCCGCGACGTGCGCGACGGCGCGGTCGGCAAGGTCCTCGTCCTGCGGGAGCCCGTCGGCGTCACGGCTGCCGTCACTCCGTGGAACGCCCCGGTGATGGTGGTCCTGTCGAAGGTGCTCCCGTCGCTGCTGATGGGCTGCCCGATCGTCGTCAAGCCCGCGCCCGAGTCCCCGCTCTCCTGCTACGTCCTCGCTGAGGCGGCCGTCGAGGCCGGCCTCCCGCCGGGCGTCCTCAGCATCGTCAACGGCGGGGTCGAGGTGGGCGCGTACCTCGTCGGGCACCCGGACGTCGACCTCGTCACCTTCACCGGCAGCGTCGGCGGCGGCAAGGCGATCGCCGAGACCTGCGCGCGGCTGCTGCGCCCGGTCACCCTGGAACTCGGCGGCAAATCCGCGGCGCTCGTCGCCGAGGGCGTCGACATGCGCCCGTACCTGCAGTCGCTCGTCGACTCCTCACTGCGCAACAGCGGGCAGATGTGCATCTCCACGAACCGCGTCCTGGTGCACTCCTCACAGCGGGACGAACTCGTCGCGCAGCTTCGCGAGTACGTCTCGACCCTCAAGGTCGGGGACCCGGACGACGCCGACACCTACTTCGGCCCCCTGTGCTCGCAGCGCCAGCGTGACATCGTCGAGAGCTTCATCTCGGCGGGCATCGAGGACGGCGCGAAGCTCGTCCACGGCGGCGGACGTCCCGAGGGCCTGGAGAAGGGCTGGTTCGTCGAGCCGACGATCTTTCTCGACGTCCGCAACGACATGCGCATCGCGCAGGAGGAGATCTTCGGGCCGGTCCTGTCGGTCATCTCCTATTCCGACGAGGACGAGGCGATCGCGATCGCCAACGACAGCCGTTTCGGTCTCGGTGGCACCGTCTTCGCCCCGACCACCGAGCACGCCATCGAGCTCGCGAGCCGGATCGTCACCGGGACCTGCGCGGTCAACGGTGGTCCGCCGTCCGGCGGCGGCGGTCCGTTCGGCGGCCGCAAGGAGTCGGGCCTCGGGCGCGAGCGCAGCGTCGAGGGCCTGGAGTTCTTCCTCGCCACCAAGTCGGTCGCGCTGCCCGCCGGCTACGTTCCGGCCGAGGCGGTGAGCGCCTGATGCGCTGCCGCGTCGCCAGCCTCGGCGAGCTCGAACCCGGCTCGCTGCGCCGGGTCGAGCCGGAGGGCACGGCCATCTGTCTCGTACGTCTGAACGACGGTGGCGTGTTCGCCATCGGCGACGAGTGCAGCCACGAGGACATCGAACTCTCGGACGGCGACCTCGACGGTGACGAGGTGATGTGCCCCGCGCACGGTTCCTGCTTCGACGTCCGCACCGGCAAGCCCAGCGGTCTGCCCGCCACAGCCCCCGTCCCGACCTACCCCGTGCACATCGACGGGGACGAGGTCTTCGTCGAGATCGGTGACTGAGATGACTGAGACAGCATCAGAAACCCGGCCCGCGGCTCCGGCCGAGCACGAGCTGATCGAAGGCGCCGGCGGCTCCTGCGGATGCCCGTTCGCGACCGTCAACCAGCTGCCCGACGTCTCGAAGCTGATGCGGACCAAGGGCGCGGTGGCGCACAAGCCCGAGCTGTTCGCCGGCGTCAAGGCGGACCCGGTCAACGGCGAGATCAACGTTCGCGAGTTCCTCGGTGCCTCGTTCATGTTCAACGAGGGCGACTCGCACCGCAGTCGCCGCAAGCTGCTCAACCCGCTGGTCCGCGTGGACGCGCTGTCGGGCATCCGCGAGGAGATCATCCTGCCGGAGGCCGACCGGCTCCTGGAGGAGCGGCGCCGCACGGCCGATGCGGACGGTCTCGTCCGCATGGACCTCGTCGACTTCCTCGAGCGCGTCTTCCTCCACTTCACCGCGCGCCTGATCGGGCTGACGGACATGGAGCGCAACGAGCGCATCGAGCTCATGCGCAGCTTCGCCGGGCCGATCGCGGCCGGGATGAGCTCGGCGTACCTCGCGGACCGCACCGCGGTGAACAAGATGGCGCTGGAGGCCAAGGCGCGCTACGCCGCCGAGTTCGTCTACCCCTCGCTGGAGTGGCACCGTGAGCAGCGCAAGCGCATCGAGGCCGGCGAGATCTCCGAGGATGACGTCCCGAACAGCCTGCTGAAGATGGTCGCGGCCGGGCTGCACCCCGACTGGGAGAAGGACTCCGACGTCGTCGTCGAGTCGGGGCTGCTGTTCGCGGCCTCCGTCGGCACGAGCACGCAGTCGATCGTGCACACCCTCGACCTGCTGCAGGGCTGGTTCGCCGAGCACCCCGAGGACCTCGCGGACGCCACCGACCCCACGTTTCTGCTGAACGCGCTGTGCGAGGTCATCCGCATGCGCGCGCCGTTCTCGCCGTACACGACGCGGCTCGCGCTGACCGACAACGAACTCTCCGACGGCACGCAGATCCACGCCGGCCAGGAACTCCACATCGAGTGGGTGCGCGCCAACCGCGACACCGAGGTGTTCGGTGAGGACGCGAACCGGTTCAACCCGCGGCGTCCGGAGCCGAAGAACGGCGTCAACCGCTACGGGCTCGGCTTCGGCATGGGCACGCACCAGTGCTACGGCCTCCGCGTCGTCGTCGGCAACGACGGCAAGGGCGGCGCGCACGTCGAACTGCTGCGCAAGCTGATGGCCGCCGGCATCCGGCCGGACCCGGAGAACCCGCCGACGTCCCTGAAGAAGGACATGAACAAGTTCTCCGTCGAGGACATCCCGCGGTACACGGCGTACCCCGTCCTGCTGACCCCCGAGGCCTGAATGCCCAAGCTCACCGTGCAACGCCCGAGCGGCGTTGACGAGATCCTCGACGTCCCCGTGGGGGACTCGGTCATGGAGGCGGCCACCGCGGCCGGAGTCTCCGAGATCGAGGCGATCTGCGGCGGGGACATGATCTGCTCCACCTGTCACGTCTACGTCGTGGACGGTCCGGTCGACGCCCTCCCGCCGATCAGCGACGAGGAGGACGAGGCCCTCGGCTTCGTCAAGGCCCCGCGGGAACCCGGGAGCCGGCTGTCCTGCCAGCTGCCGATGTCTGACGCCGTCGACGGCCTCGTGGTGCGGGTGGCGCCGACGCAGTAGCGTCCGTGCTCGTGGGAACGAACGCATGGTCCGAGGCCGACGTGCCGGACCAGACCGGACGGGTCGCGGTCGTCACCGGCGCCAACACGGGCCTGGGGTTCGAGACCGCGCGGGTGCTCGCGCAGCGGGGTGCGAGCGTCGTGCTCGCGGTCCGCAGTTTCGACAAGGGGAAGCAGGCGGCGGACCGGATTGCCGCGGTGGCGCCCGGCGCCGACGTGACGGTGCAGGAGTTGGACCTCTCGTCGCTCACGTCGATCCGCACGGCGGCGGCCGAGCTCGCCGCCGCGCATCCCCGGATCGACCTGCTGATCAACAACGCCGGCGTCATGTATCCGCCGTACTCGAAGACCGTCGACGGGTTCGAGCTGCAGTTCGGGACCAACCATCTCGGTCACTTCGCGCTGACCGGCCTCCTGCTGCCGCAGGTGCTGGCGACGCCGGGCTCGCGGGTGGTGACGGTCAGCAGCATCGGCCACCGGCTCCGGGCGTCCATCCACTTCGACGACCTGCAGTGGGAGCGCAAGTACCACAAGGTCGACGCCTACGGGCAGTCGAAGCTCGCCAACCTGATGTTCACGTACGCGCTCGACCGTCGGTTCGTCGGCGCCGGCGCGCCCGCCCGTGCGCTTGCGGCCCATCCGGGCGGGTCGAACACCGATCTCATTCGCAACCTCCCGCGGCCGGTCCGGCTGGTCGGCAAAGCCCTGGTTCCGCTGGTCGCGCAGTCCGCGGCCCGGGGCGCGCTGCCCTCCCTGCGCGCCGCCACCGACCCCGCCGCTGAGGGCGGCCAGTACTACGGCCCCGGCGGGTTTGGCGAGTTGCGCGGTCTCCCCGAGGTCGTCGGCTCGAGCGCCCAGTCGAAGGACGAGACGCTCCAGGAGCGGCTCTGGACCGTCTCCGAGGAGCTGACCGGGGTCACGTACTCGGTGTGAGCACCTGATCTCGGAGCAGCCGCTTCGAGACCTTGCCGGTCGGGGTCAGCGGGAGCTGATCGGCCGTCAGGACCCAGGTGCGACGGGGGACCTTGTAGGTCGAGATCCGCTCGCGGGCCCAGTCGACGACCTCCTTGGCGAGGCGGTCGTGCTCGACGGTGGTGGTGACGAGAACGGCGCCGACGTCCTGGTCGCCGGTGTCGGTCTCGACGCAGAAGACGAAGGCCTGATCGACCTCGGCGTGTTGGACCAGCAGGGCCTCGACCTCGGCGGGGGAGATGTTGATGCCCTTGGACTTGATCATCTCGTAGCTGCGGCCGATGTAGTGGAGCCGACCGGCGTCGTCGAACCAGCCGAGGTCGCCGGTACGGAACCAGCCGTCGGGGTCGAACGCCGTGGCGTTCTGCTCGGGCGCGTCAAGGTAGCCCGGCGTGATCGTGCCGCGGATCTGGATGTGCCCGGTCGTCCCGGCCGGCGCGGGTGCCCCGTCCTCGCCGACGATCCGCACCTCCTGCGTCGGCAGCGGGGTGCCCTGCGTGGCCATCCGGATCGCGGGCGGATCGGTGTGCGCCGTGATCGTGGAGTGTCCGTGACCCTCCGTCAGGCCGTAGGCGTTGCAGACGTCGGTGACGCCGAGCTCCTCGATGGCGATGCGTAGGTCCTCGGGAGTCGCGTTGGCGGTGCCGGTGCGCAGGCTCGAGATGTCCCGGCGGGCGAGGTCGGGATGCGCCGCCAGCGCTCGCGTCACCGGGGCGACGCCGTAGTAGACCGTGCAGCGCTCGCGCTCGATGAACTCGAGCGCCGCGGCCGGCTCGAACCGCTCCTGCACGCACAGGGTCGCGCCGTGCACGAGTGCGTTGGGCAGGGCGTTCGAGCAACCGAAGACGAAGAACAGCGGGAGGGCGAACCAGAACCGGTCGCCGTCGCGGATGCCCTGGCGCTCGCCGACGGCGCGGGCGGTGCTGACCATGCCGCCCTGGGTGAGCGGGACGGCCTTCGGCTCGGCCGACGACCCGCTGGTGAACAGCAGCAGGGCGAGGTCGGTCTCGCCGGCCGGGGCCGCCCGCAACGTCTCGAGTGCACTGGAGATGTCATCTTCAGTGCACGGGGTGGAGATGTCATCTCCACCGAAGGCGTCGTAGTTCTCCGGCGTCAGGACCACCCGCGGGGTGGCGCGCTTGAGGACCGCGTCGAACTCGGCGGGCTTGTACCAGGTGTTGAGCGGGAGGGCGCAGGCGCCGGCGGCGTGCGCGCCGAGCAGACCGACGACCCAGCGCAGGCCGTTCGGCAGGGACAGGCCCACGCGGTCGCCGGGCTGCACGCCGGCGGCCCGGAGGCGCGTGGCGAGGGCAGCGGCCCGCACCGCGACCTCTCCGTAGGAGGCGCGGCCGTCCTCGGCCACGACGAACTCGCGGTCGGGGTGCGTCGCGGCGACCGCGGCCAGCACCTCCGGGGTCGTGGCACCGGGGACGGGGAACACACAGCCGGACACGCCGCCAGCGTAGCCGAATCAGCACTCGTGTTGACAGTCTGCGGCCGATACTGGGACTCTGCCGGGAAATGGATTCCGCCATTCTTCGCGATCTCATCCGGCCCGGCGACCTGATCGTCGCGGGTCAGGCGCTGGGCGAACCGACGGCGTTGATCGCGGAGGTCTTCGCCGCGGTGGCGGACGTCCCCGGCGTCCGGATGTTCGCCGGGATGAGCCTGACCACGGTCTTCCCCGAGGCCCCGCCCGGGTTCGGGCTGTGCTCGTTCGTCGGCATGCCGCCGTTCTCGGACCTGATCGCCGACGGGCGGCTGGACCTGATCCCCGCGCACATGTCGGCGCTGCCGCGGCTGTTCGCCGCCGGCCCGCTGAAGGCCGATGTGGTCCTGGTCAGCGTCAGCCCGCCCGACGCCGAGGGGTTCTGCAGCCTCGGGGTGGTTTCTGACTACGTGTGGCCGGCGGTGCACTCTGCCCGCGTGGTGATCGCGGAGATCAACGACGCGATCCCCGTCGTCGCCGGCGAAACGCGGCTGCACGTCGACACCTTCGCCGCGACGATGAAGGTCTCGCACCCGTTGCCGGAGTACCGGGCGCAGGCTCCGTCAGCGCTGGAGCAGGAGATCGGCCGCCACGTCGCCGGGTTTGTCCGGGACCGCAGTTGCGTCCAGGTCGGCATCGGGAAGCTGGCGGAGGCGGTGCTGCACGCGGTCGTCGATCGCCGCGACCTGTCGATCCACTCCGGGATGATCGGCGACACCGCCCTGGCGTTGATGCGCGACGGCGTCGTCACCAACCGGTTCAAGGAGATCGACGAGGGTCGGACCGTCGCCGGATCCATTCTGGGTTCTGCGCGAGGCGTCGCGCTCGCGGCCGCCGAGCCGCGGCTGGACCTGCGATCGGTCTCGTACACGCACGACCCGGGCGTCGTGGGTTCGATCAGCAACTTCGTCTGCGTGAACTCCGCCCTCGAGGTCGACCTGTTCGGGCAGGTGAACAGCGAGGTGGCCGGGAGTCGCTATGTCGGCGCGGTCGGTGGATCCGTGGACTTCCTGCGTGCGGCCGTGGTCTCGCCGGGGGGACGCGCGATCGTCGCGCTGCCCACCACGGCCTCCCGCGGTCGGTCGCGGATCGTGCCGCAGGTCGCGCGCGTGACCGCGGCCGGCGCCGACGTCGACGTCGTCGTGACCGAGTACGGCGTCGCCGACCTGCGCGGGGTGAGCGCGAGCGAGCGGGCGCGGCGGATCGTCGCCGTCGCCGCCCCGGAGCACCGGGAGACGTTGACCAAAGCCGCCACGGAGGCCGGACTGTGACGACCACGCTGACCCGACTCGCCTCGGGATTCGTCCTGCTCGAGGCCGCCCGCTGGCTGCCCGAGCACGGGCTGGTGTTCTCGGACATGCTCGGCGGCGGCGTGTACGCGTTGCGGAACGACGCCGCGCCGACCCCGCTGGTCGAGCACCGCAAGGGCATCGGCGGTCTGGTGCCGCACGCGGAGGGCGGCCTGGTCGTGAGCGGTCGCAACGTGACGCACAAGCGCGCGGACGGGACCGGCGTCGTGCTGCTGGAGACGGCGGAGGACGAGCAGTTCTTCAACGACCTCACCGCGGACTCCGCCGGCCGCCTCTACATCGGGTCGGTGCCGAAGGACCACGAGAACGGGTTCGGCCGCCTCTACCGGCTGCAGACCGACGGCGCGGTCGACGTGCTCGCCGAGGACGTGCGCATCACCAACGGCCTGGCCGCGGACCCGGCGGGCACGGCGCTCTTCCACGTCGACACCCCGCGCAAGGTCGTCTGGCGCTACGCGTTGCCCGGCGGTGAGCGCACCGACTTCGTCTCCACGGAGGCATATCCCGGAGTGCCCGACGGCCTCGCGCTGGCGGCGGACGGCACCCTGTTCGTCGCGCTGGCCGGCGGATCGCTGGTGGTGGGGTTCGACCCCTCCGGTGCTGTGGTCGCGGAGATCGAGGTGCCCGCCCGGCTGGTGACCTCGGTCTGCCTCGGCGGCGAGGACCTGCGCACGCTGTTCGTGCTGACCGGGGTCAACTCCGAGTACCCGGATCCAGCCGGCGGTTCGGTGTTCGCGATGCCCGCCGCGACGGCGGGTCTGCCCGCTCCCGCGGCGGCCGTACGCCTGGCGTGACCCGGTAATTCCGGCTACACTCAACACCAGTGTTGACTGACACGCCGAATTGTATTTCGGTGCGCGTTAGGTGGTGACCGGCGATTCCCGATCTCATTCCGGGCATTCTCGACGGCGTTCGGGTCGTCGAGATCGCCGACGAACTCGCCGCGCACGCCGGGCTCCTGCTGGCCGGTCTCGGGGCCGACGTCGTCAAGGTCGAGCCGCCGACCGGCAGCGTCACGCGCCGGATCGGCCCGTTCGCCGGCGACCCGTCGCCGGACACCTCGATGTTCTTCTGGCAGCACAACCGAGGGAAGCGGTCGATAGTCCTCGACCCCGAAGCAGATCTGACGATGCTTCAGGACCTACTGGCCACCGCCGACGTGCTGCTCCTCGCCGGTCGCGACGCCACACCGTTCGCAGCGGAGCTCGACGTCGACGCCCTGCGTGCGCGCCACCCGAATCTGATCGTCGCGCGGATGACCCCGTTCGGCGACGACGGGCCGTGGGCGGGTTACGTCGGCTCGGACCTCGTGCACCTGGCCCTCGGCGGTCCGGTCATGAACTGTGGCTACGACCCGCGCCCGGACGGCTTCTACGACCTCCCTCCGATCGCGCCGGCCGCCTGGCAGTCGTACGTGATCGCCGGGGAGCAGCTGGTCATCGGCGTCCTCGCGGCGCTGGTGCACGCACAGCGCACCGGGGCCGGGCAGGAGCTCTCGCTGGCTGTGCACGAGGCCGTCGCGAAGAGCACCGAGCTCGACCTCATGAACTGGGTCATGCGTCGCGCTCCGCTGCACCGACAGACCTGCCGGCACGCGGCCGAGAAGGTGTCGAGCGTCCCGACCATCGCGCAGACGAAGGACGGTCGCTGGATCGTCACGATGGCGATGGGGGCCAAGAACGAGAAGCAGATCCTCGACTTCCTCGCCGCCCACGGCATGCCGACCGACCTCGGAGACGACGCGAGCACCGAGACGGGGCGGAACATCCCCGGCAGCTCCGCGGTGAGCGACCGCTCGGCGCGCGTGCTGGATCTCGTGGCGCGCTTCGTCCGCAAGTACACCTACGAGGACTTCCCCTGGCTCGAGGCGCAGGACGCCGGCGTCGTCTGCTCGCCGTTGCGCAAGCCGCACGAGAACGCGGCCGACGAGCACTGGCTCGCCCGCGGCTCCTTCGCGCAGGTCGAGCACCCCGAGCAGGGCCGCAGTTACACCTATGCCGTCAGCAAGTGGCTCTCGACCGAACCGGCCTGGACGGTCGGCCGCCGCGCCCCGCTGCTCGGCGAGGACACCCAGGCGATCGTCGAGGAGCTCGCCGGGCGCACCTCGAACGTCCGAACAAGTGCGCGCTATAGCGACCACATCTTCGGACGCAACGAGCTCTCCGTGCACGGCAAGCCGTTCCCGCTCGCGGGAGTGCGGATCTTCGACTTCTCCTGGTTCCTCGCCTCCGCCGGCGGGACACGGTTCCTCACCGCGCTCGGTGCCGAGTGCATCAAGGTCGAGTGGAAGGCGAACCCGGACACCCGCATCGCGGCGATGGCGCCGGTCGGCGGCCGCGCGGCGCGCGACGCGGCCACGGCGCCCCTGCCCGGCGTCACCGACCCCGACATGGGCGGGCAGTTCAACAACAAGAACCCCGGCAAGCGTGGGCTCTCGCTCAACGTGCGCCACCCGGAGGGGTTGGAGATCGCGCGGAAGCTGATCGCGGTCTCCGACATCGTCGCCGAGGGTTTCTCGCCGGGTGTGCTCGACCGTTGGGGTCTGGGTTACGAGACGCTCCGTCAGATCAAGCCGGACATCATCTATGCGCAGCAGTCCGGGATGGGCACGGCCGGCAGCTACGGCCGCCTGCGCGCGGTCGGCCCGGTCGCGGCGGCCCTCTCCGGTGTCTCGGAGATGTCCGGCCTGCCCGAGCCGGCGATGCCCGCGGGTTGGGGCTACTCCTATCTCGACTGGATCGGCGCCTACAGCTTCGCGACGGCCATGCTCGCCGCGCTCCACTACCGCGACCGGACCGGACGCGGGCAGTGGATCGACGCCTCGCAGACCGAGTCCGGGCTGTACGTCGCCGGCGGTGCGGTGCTGCAGCACTCGGTCACCGGCCGCCCGTGGGTCCGGACCGGCAACGCGTCCGTCACCGGCGACGCCGCCCCGCACGGGATCTACCGGTGCGCCGGCACGGACCGCTGGCTCGCCATTGCCTGCCAGACCGAGGAGCAATGGCGCGCCCTCGCGGCCGAAATCGGCCTGCCCAAGGACCTGACGCTGGCTCAGCGGTTGGCGTCGCCCGACCTCGACGACCGGATCACGGCCTGGACCTCGACCCGGGAGTCCTACGCGGCGATGGAGCGGCTCCAGTCGCTCGGCATCCCCGCCGGTGTCTGCCAGACCGCGGGCGACCGGTGCGACACCGACGCGCAACTGGCGCACCTGAACTGGCTGACCGAGGTGACCGGCACGAAGATCGGCACCTGGCCGCTCGCCGAGTTCCCGGTCCGCCTGTCGGAGACGCCCGCCCACATCGGCGGGCCGATCGACCGCGGCGCCCCGGGGTACGGCGAGGACAACGAGTGGGTGCTGGGCGAGCTGCTCGGCCTGTCGTCGTCCGAGATCGCCCGGCTCGCGGAGGACGGCGTCATCTAAGCCGCGGGCAGCCGCCGCAGGATCTCGTGCAACAGCCCGGTGTGGCGATCCAACGTCGCGGTGTGCTGGTCGAGGATGGTGCTGTGCCGGTCCAGGGTGGCGGTGTGCTGGTCGAGGATGGTGCTGTGCCGGTCCAGGGTGGCGGTGTGCTGGTCGAGGATGGTGCTGTGCTCGGCGAGCGTTGCAGTGTGCTCGTTGGATGCGCGGGCCAGCATCAAGACTGTGGATCGAAGGTCCTGGAGTTGCTCGACGACGTTGTCCAACCGCGCCGACTGCGCGATCAGGGCAACCGAGAGATCCCGCTGCTCCTCGCGGATGTCCTCGACCGTCGCGCTCAGGTGCGCGAGCTGTGTCTGCACGCCGGCGATCTCCTCGTGCACGCGGGCGAACTCACCCCGCACGTCGGCGCTGCGCGCACGCAACGGGACAACTGAAGCTTCCAGCGCGCTGACGCGCGCCTCGAGCTCGTCGTACTCGTCTCCCGGCATGTTCGTCATTGTGCGACCCCCCTCGCCGGGACGCTACCCCGAGGACCGCTCCCGACCGGCGCGCCGATCGTCGCCTGTGGATAACGTCAGGGGTCAGGCCGCCGGCACGCGCTCGCGTTCCGGGGCCTCCGACCGCGTCGATTCGATCGGGGGAAACCCCTCGGCGGGCATGAGGCGCATCGTCGTGTGCATCATCGCGATCGCGATCCCCGCGGTGAGGATCGTGATCGCGTAGACGACGACATGGTCCGGGGCCGCGCTGTGGATGTAGGTCCAGAGTACGAGCGGGATCATGACGAGGCCGAGGACCATCGCCACGGCCGGCAGGAAGAACGCCGGGACGATCTGCTCCCTGGTCGGCAGCGACCGCCGGATGCGGGCGGCGCCCACGCCGATCGTCAGCACGATGAAGGTGTTGAGCAACGGGATCCACGCCGGGAAGTCGCCGACCATGAACGCGGCCGGACCGTAGTAGGTGTAGACCTCCATGACGTTGATCATGAAGAGCTCCGCGCCCAGCAGGTAGAGCGCCGCTCCCGCGCAGACGGGAATCAGGCGTCGACGTGACCAGCCGGCCTCGACCAGGCGCCAGAACGTCAGGCCCATCCCGCCGTAGAACGCGGTGTAGCTGAAGAACGTCCAGACCGGGAACGGGTTCTCGAACGCCGTGTAGAACGTGTCCTGGCCCGGCGCGTAGTACCAGAGGTTCGCGAGCGTGTCCGGCATCGGTTCGATCAGCGCGCAGAACGTCGAGCCGAGGGCGACGATGACCGGGACCACCGTCCGGTGCACCAGCGACAGCCGGATCGCGGTCGCGTAGACGGCGACGACGCCCACCGCGATCGCGATGTTCATGATCGTCTGGCCGGTCTCGTTGACCGGCTGGTTGAGGATCTCGTCCGGCGGCAGCGGGAACGTCATCATGCGGCGGGCTCCGGGGCTCGGGGTCAGCTCAGCTGGACTGCGGTGTCGTCCAACGACAGTTCAGCGATCGGTAGCTCCGGCTGGTTCCGTACCGGGCCACCGCGGCGTCGGGCGCGGCCAGTTCCAGACCGGGCAGGCGCTCGAGAACCTGCTCGAGCACCACCTTGAGCTCGAGGCGGGCCAGGGGCGCGCCGACGCACCGGTGGATGCCCTGGCCGAAACCGACGTGCCGATTGCTGTCGCGGCCGAGCTTGAACTCCTCCGGGTCCTCGAACTCCTCGGGATCGCGGTTGGCACTGCCGTAGAGCAGCATCACCGTCGCCCCCTCGGGCAGCGGAGTGTCCCGGACGGCGATGTCCTCCCGCACCGTGCGGCCCATCCCCGGCAGGGGTGCGACCAGGCGCACGGCTTCCTCGGCGGCGCCGGGAACGAGCGAGGCGTCGGCCCGCAGCTGTTCCTGCAGGCCGGGGTCGCGAGCGAGGTAGTACAGCAGCCCGCCGAGAGCTCCGACGGTGGTCTCGTGGCCGGCGCCGAGCAGGAGGAAGGCCATGGAGACCTGGTCCTCGAAGCTCAGCGGTTCGCCGTCGATCTGCAGCGTCGCGATGTCGGTCATCATGTCGTCGCGCGGGTTCTGGGCGCGGTCGGTCAGCTGCCCGGCGAGGTAGCCGACGAATTCCTGCGACGCGGCCTGCGCGGCCGCGGGGTCCTCCGCCGCCGCGTAGCCGACGAGGCGGCTCATCTGGTCGCGGAAGGTGTGCCAGTCCGAGTCCGGCAGCCCCATCAGCAAAGCCATCACCAGCGGCGGCACCGGCTCGGCCAGTTCGGCGGCGAGGTCTCCCTCGCCCGCGTCGACGAAGGAGTCGATCAAGGTGTCGACGATCTTGCGGACCGACTCCTCCAGCTTCGCCATCCGGCCGGGGGAGAGCCACTGCTGCATCGGGCGCCGGTAGCGGCCGTGCTCGGGCTCGTCCTGCTCCAGGCAGATCTGCGGGGGGATCGGCAGCTTGGGGATCGTGATGCCGTCCGCGGAGCTGAAGACCTCCGGGTCCCGGGCGGCGGCGCACACGTCGGCGTAGGTGCTCAGGATGTAGAACCCGCCGAAGTCGTCCACGTGCGCGACGGGGCAACCTTCGCGTAGCTTTGCGTAGTAGGGACCGGGCTCTTGGGCGACCTCGGGGTCCCGCATTTCGAATCGCACAGCGCACCTCGGAATCGGTGTATTCGGGCGTCCGGGAAAACTAGTGCGCGAGCGTAGATCCAGTCAACACCGGTGTTGTATTCAACGCGCGTGTCGACTACGCTCGACATCCACGAAGGTGTGCGAGGAGGCCGGCGTCGTGTCCGACATGCAGTTGAAGGTCCGCAAGGTGACCATCGACTTCAGCCACGCCAAGATCCACTGGAACCCCACGGGTCCCGAGTTCAGCCACGTCTTCAACGCGTTCTCGTCGCTCGCCCCCGAGCTCGAGCCGTTCCTCATCAAGACCATGCGCGAGGCCAAGACCCGCGTGCCGGCGTCCGAGGAAGCGCTGCTCGCCGACATCGACCTGTTCAACTCGCAGGAAGCGCGGCATTACCGAATGCACGCGCAATTCAACAAGGTTCTGTACCGGGCCGGATATGACCTGGACGAGGCCGAGAAGAAGTTGAAAGCGGATTACCAGCGATTTCTGGAGAAGAAGGGCCCGAAGTTCTGCCTGGCCTACTCGGAGGGCTTCGAGACCCTCGGGCCGGCGTTGTCGGGGTTCTTCTTCGACCGCTCGCCGCACCTCATGCAGCAGTGGGACGAGCCGACGACGTTCCTCTGGCTCTGGCACGTCGCCGAGGAGTACGAGCACCGCGCCGTGGTCAACGGGACCTACAAGGTGCTCTACGACGACCACTGGTACCGGCTCTACGGCCTCTGGTACGCGCTGATCCACATCTTCGCGTACGTCCTGAAGAACTCGAACCGCATGATCAAGTACGACCTCGCCACCGGGCGCGTGCAGGGCAAGCTGCGCAGCCGTTACCGCCAGGTGCGATCGCTGCTCGGTCTGCTGCGTTACGCCGGACCGCGCATCGCCAAGGTGCACCGGCGCTCCTACGACCCGACGACGTTCCCGCCGATGGAGGGCGCGATGTTCATCCTGCGCCAGGCCTCCGAGCGCTACGTCGTCGCCGACTGACCCCCACCGAGATCCTGGGCACTCCCGGAAGGACCCTTCCCGCATGAAGGCTGCAGTTTTCGTCGGCGTCAACGAGCCGGTCTCGATCGAGGACGTGACCCCGCTCGACCCGGGTCCGAACGACGTCGTGGTGCGACTGGGTGCCTCGGGGGTGTGCCACTCGGACCTCTCCTTCGTCGACGGCACGTTGGGCTTTCCGCCGCCGGTGATCCTCGGGCACGAGGGTGCGGGCACCGTGGAGGCCATCGGCTCGGCGGTGAGCCGGGTTCAGGTGGGCGACCGGGTGATCGCCTCATTCGTGACCACCTGTGGTGAGTGCTGGTTCTGCCAGCACGAGCAGCCCTTCGTCTGCTCGAACCTGATCGCGGGTCAGATGGCGCCGCACGGGGCGCGGCCCAACGGTGACGCGGTCACCGCGGTCGGCGGCCTCGGCACGATGGCCGAGTTCATGACGGTGAACGAGAGCGTGCTCGTGCCGGTGCAGACCGATCTGCCGATGGAGCAGCTGGCGCTGATCGGGTGTGGCGTCACGACGGGCGTGGGCGCGGCGCTGGTGACCGCCGACGTCCAGCCCGGCTCCACCGTCGCGGTCGTCGGCTGCGGCGGCGTCGGCCTGTCAGTGATCCAGGGCGCGCGCATCGCCGGCGCCGAGCGGATCATCGCGATCGACCCGGTGGAGCTCAAGCGCGGTGCGGCCACCCAGCGCGGCGCGACCGACGTCATCGACCCCACCGGCGTCGACCCGATCGAGGCGGTGCGCGAGCTGACGGGTGGGCGGGGCGCGGACTACGCGTTCGAGGTGGTGGGCCGGCCCGAGACGGTCGCGCAGACCGTCGAGCTGACCCGACCTAACGGCACGGCGGTCGTCATCGGCGCCATGAGTCCCACGGAGTTCATCTCGATCCATGGCCTGGGCTTCATCTACGGGGCGAAGCACATCGTCGCGAGCTTCAGCGGCTCGGCGATCCCGTCGCGCGACTTCCCGCGGTACGTGAAGCTCGCCGAGGAGGGCAAGCTCGACCTCGCGGGCATGATCAGTCGCCGCTACTCCCTCGACCAGGTCAACGAGGCGCTCGACGCCACCGCGAAGGGCGAGGTCCTCCGCGCGATGATCAATTTCGACGGCGCTTCCTCGGGCTCGCAGTGAACGCCCGCTCGAACGAGGGCCCGCCCGTCGACGGTCTGGCCGTCGAGGGTGTCGTCGTCCGCTTCGGTGGTCTGGTCGCGGTCGACGGGCAGACGCTGCAGGCGCCGCGGGGCCGGATCACCGGCCTGATCGGCCCGAACGGTGCCGGCAAGACCACGACGTTCAACGCGTGCACGGGTCTGGTCCGGCCGAGCGAGGGCAAGGTCTACCTGTTCGGCGAGGACGTCACGCATGCGCCGCCGCAGGCGCGCGCTCGTAAGGGCCTCGGGCGCACGTTCCAGCGAATGGAGCTGTTCGACACCCTTACGGTGCGGGAGAACGTCAAGCTCGGCCGCGAGGCCGCGATGGCCGGCAAGAACCCGCTCAAGCACATCCGGGCCACGGCCAGCCAGACGAACCGGCTGCGCAAGCTGACCGAGAGCTCGCTGGAGATGTGCGGCATCGGCCATCTCGCGGCCCGCCGCCCGGCCGATCTGAGTACGGGTCAGCGTCGTTTGGTCGAGCTCGCGCGCTGCATCGCCGGTGAGTTCCCGATCATGCTCCTCGACGAGCCCTCGTCCGGTCTCGACGGCAAGGAGACCGAGGCGTTCGGCAAGATCCTGCGCGACGTCGTCGCCGAGCGGAACGTCGGGATCCTCATCGTCGAGCACGACATGGCCCTGGTCATGTCCACCTGCAACTACATCCACGTGCTCGACTTCGGCAAGCCGATCTTCGAGGGCACACCCGCCGAGGTCGCGGCCTCGCCCGTCGTCCGCGCCGCCTATCTCGGCAGCGAGGCCGAGGGCCTCGCCTCCGCTGACGACGACCTGGTCACGCTGCACTGAGTCACTGCCCGTTCCCTGCCCGTTCCCCAGCCTGAGCTGCCCCACCGGAAGAAGGACTGGCCGATGTTCGAGCTGCGCAACATCTCCGCGGGGTACTCCGGCACGCAGGTGCTGCGGGGGGTGAACCTGAAGATCCCCGCCTCCAGCGTCGTCGCTCTGCTCGGGCCGAACGGGGCGGGCAAGACCACGCTGCTCCGCGTCGCAACCGGCTTGCTGAAGCCGACCGCCGGGCAGTTGCTGATCGACGGCGAGGACGTCACGGGCGCCGCTCCGCACAAGCTGGTCGAGAAGGGCGTCTGCCACGTCCCCGAGGGTCGCGGCGTGTTCCGCTCGCTCTCGGTGCGGGACAACCTGCTGCTGCAGGCCGTCAAGGGTGACCAGGCCGAGGCGCTCGACCGCGCGGTCACGGCGTTCCCGCGCCTCGGTGAGCGGATGGCGCAGACGGCCGGGACGATGTCCGGCGGTGAGCAGCAGATGCTCGCCCTCGCGCGCGCCTACGTCCAGAAGCCGCGGTTCATCCTGCTCGACGAGGTCTCGATGGGCCTCGCGCCGAAGGTCGTCGACGAGATCTTCGCGTTCCTGGAGATGCTCGCCCGTGAGGGCGCGTCACTGCTGCTGGTCGAGCAGTACGTGACCCGCGCGCTCGCCGCCGCGGACTTCGTCTTCCTGCTCAATCGGGGCTCGGTCGCGTTCGCCGGTCAGCCTGCGGAGATCGACGCCGAGGAGCTCGCCGAACGCTACGTCGGCGCCGGCCACTGACCCGCCGCCGGCCCTTCCCCGCCCGACCACAGGATTCGAACAAGGGGTGTCACCCCCTACTTGTGAGTAAGGGGTGACACCCCCTACTCGTCAGTAAGGGGTGACACCCCTTTGTTGAGCGGGGCGGGCGAAGAGACTCAGCGGGTCGGGCCGAGGAGCGCGGCAGCCAGGTCGCGCACCGAGTGCTGCTCCAGGTTCATCACCAGGTCGACGGTGCGTTCCGTCGCCTCGGCACCCAACGGTGCGAGGGTGCGGCGGGCCATAGCGAGTCGGTCGTCGAGGGCCGGCTGCGTCGACTGCAGGTTCGGGACGACCTTGGTCAGCGTCCGGCCGTCGCGCAGGCGGACCGTGAGGGTCTGGTCGGCGAAGCCGCGGACGTTGGCGCTGCTGTCGACGGTGATCGTGACGCGCTCGCGCGCGGCGACGTAGCGCGGGTCCTGGGCGGAGGAGTCGTAGAAGGCCTCGGTGTACGGGAGCTCGGGGATCCCGCCGACCAGCAGCCCGGCGACGCCCTGGCGGATGCTGAACTTCGCCTGCTCGCCGTTCTGCGGGTCGCGGTAGGGCGCGATGCGGTCGGCGAAGGTCGGCACGATCACGTCGATCGATTCGATGTCGTCGGGCGAGAGGTTGTGCTCGCGCAGGATCTCGATCGTGCCGTGGATGCTCTGGTGCGTAAGGCCGCAGGAGCCGTACCGCTTCGGCGCGATCCGGGCCTTGACGAAGAAGAGCTCGCCGCCGAGGTCGGCGGTCAACGCGTCCGGATCGTAGGGCCGGTTCCCGCCTGCCGCGTACTGCTCGCCCCAGGAGTAGTCGCCGTCGAGGAAGTCGGCGCAGCCGGTGAAGCCCTGGCCCGCGACCTGCGCCGCGAAGACGCCGGTGCGTGCGGGCACGCCGGCCTCGTGGACGTGTGCCATCGTCCCGCAGCCGCGGGTGCTGCCGTTGCCGAGCGGGAGCGCGACACCCAGGCAGTGCTGCATCTGTTCGGTCGTCAGATTCAGCAGGCGGCCCGCGGTCACGCCGGCCCCGCCCGGGCCGACCAGCGAGATGCCCATGAACCCGCGGTCGCAGGCGCCGATGCCGGCCACCCCGAGGCGGCCCTGCATCTCCACACCTGCGATGACGGCGGTGAGGAAGTCCCGGCCCGAGCTGTCCGCGACCTCACCGACGGCGAGCGCCGCCGCGATCGGCGGGATCAGGCACGTCCCGGGAAGCGCGCCGTAGGACTCCAGCTCGTCGGCGTGCGCGAGCGAGGCGTTGACGTAGGCGGCCTCCGCGGCTGACGTCCGGAAGCCGGAGCCGACGACCACCGACTGCGGCGCCGCGGCGAGCTCGCGCGTGTGGTTCGCCAGGAGCCGGCTCACCGGCTGGGGGAGCGCGTGCACCATGTGGCCGACACACTCGAGAGTGAAGATCTTCAGCGGCTCCACCGCGTCGGCGGGGATGTCGGAGAACTGCAGTCCGACCAGGTGTTCGCTGAGGGTCCGGGTGATCTGCCCGGCCTGGATGGAGCGGCGTTCGGCCACGGTCGTCGCGGGGGCGTTCATGGGTGTCCTCTCAGAAGATCGTGTAGCCGCCGTCGACGAAGACCTCGTTGCCGGTGTGGAACGTGAGCTTCGGGTCGGCGAGGAAGGCGGCCACCTCGTGGAACTCCTCGGGATTCGCCCAGCGGCGCACCGGGGTCCGCGACGTCGTGGCCTTCAGAAAGGCGTCGTTGGCCTGGAGGTCGATGTTCATCCCGGTGCGGGTCCAGCCCGGGATCAGGATGTTGCAGCGCACGCGGTGGCGTGCGAGTTCGACGGCCAGGGTGCGTCCCAGTCCGGCGAGCCCGCACTTCGAGGCCGCGTAGGCGGCGTTGCCGGCGGCGCCGTAGCGCACGATCGTCGACGAGACCACGATGATCGCGCCACCCTGACCCTGGCTCACGAACTGGCGCGCGGCCTCGCGGGTGCAGAGGAACCCGCCGTCCAGGTTCACGGCGACGACCCGGCGCCACTCGTCGAGCGAGGTGTCGACGAGAGGGGTGGCGGCATGGATGCCGGCGTTCGCGACGAAGCAGCCGAGCGGACCGAGTTCGCTGACGGTCTGCTTCATGGCGGCCTCGATGTCCGCCTCGTCGCTGACGTCGCACGCGACGGCGATCGCCCGGCCGCCGTGCCGCGAGATCTCCTCGACGGCGGCGATGTTGCGCTCGGCATTCCGGGCCCAGATCGCGACGTTCCCGCCGGCCTTGGCGATCCCCACGGCGAGGCCGAGTCCCAGGCCTCCGTTGCCGCCCGTGACGACGGCCGTCAGGCCCGCCAAACTGCTCATGAGCTGAGGTTACAACACTGGCGTTGACAATTCCAACACATGCGTTGACGGTGCCGAGCGGGCGGGAGTACGTTCGTCGGGACGTGACGTCTCCCGGAACAGGACGCCCCTATGCAGGCCTTCCCGGTCCCACCGCAAGAGATCTACGAGACGCCCACGAACACGACCGCGGCGGCCATCATGTTGGTCGTCATCGGCGTGAGCTTCGTGGGTCTGTACGCCGGCGCGTTCGCGCTACGGCGCCGGTTCGGGACCTGGGTCCCGCTCGCCGTCGCGCTCGGTGCGACGTTCTGCGCCTTCCTCGAACCGCTGCCCGACGTCGTGGCCAACCTCTGGTACTACGAGCCCGGCCAGAAGTCGATCTACAGCTCGTACGAGAACTCGATGCCGATCTGGGTCTTCTTCTCCTACGCGGTCTACTACGGCGGCATCGGCCTGACGCTGTGGTGGTTGATCGAGCAGGGCTGGACTCGGCGCAAGATCGCGATCGTCCTCGCCGGTCCGCTCTACCTGTACCTCGCCGGCGGCGAGCTGTTCTTCATGCACGTCATGGAGCAGTACACGTACCACGGTCCCGGCGCCTTCAAGCTGGCGGACTACCCGATGTGGATCCCGCTGATGAACCTCACGATTGTGCTGTGGGTCGGCGCCGGCGCGGCGCGGATCCGGCGCTCGCTGCCGACGGGTGACCAGCTGATCCCGGCGTTCCTGCTGCCCGGCTTCGCGATGACGGTGGGTCTGATCTTCCTGCCCTGCCTGACGTGGACCGTCATCCACTCGACCGACCCCTCGCAGGGCCTGGTCTACGCGGCGACGCTGGTGACCATCGCGCTGGAGATCGCGGCCATGTACGCCGCAATGCGCCTGTTCCCGGCGGAGGGCTTCGCGCCGCTGGCTCCGAAGCCCGCCGCCGCCGTTCCGGTGACGGCGCCTCAGGCGGAGAGCGTCACGGGGTAGGTGAGGTATCGCGGGATGTCCGCGATGGCGAACTTGCTCATGTCCTTGACGAGCGATGTCGGCGGGTTGTCCGGGTCGGGCCGGACACCCGCCGACATCAGTTTGCGGAGCAGTTCGACATGGGCGCCGCCCTTGCCGTCGTTGCCGACGACGACCCGCAGGCCGTAGCACTGGTGCGTGCCCATGCCGAAGCCGACGCCGTACCGCGCCAGGTTGCCTTCGGGGGGCGGGCGCCGTGGGTTGAAGTCGTGGGCGTCGTCGCCGAACACGTCGGGGTCACGGTTGGCGGCCATCAGCTCCACGTGCAGCTCCTGGCCGGCGCGGACCGCCGTGCCGTCGGAGAGCACGTGGTCCTCCAACGCCCGGCGCGTGTTGTACGGCGAGAACGGGGCGCGCAGCCGGATCGTCTCGCAGAGCGCGTTGAGCAGGAACGTGGGGTCGGTCGCCTCGGGCAGGTCCTCCGGGTGGGCCGCGAACCACGTGTGGAGCAGGTCGACCGTGTGCACGACCGACTGCGTGCTCGTGCCGACGGAGGCAGCGAAGAGCATGGACGACTCGACCACGACGTTGTCGTCGTCCGCCCATCTGGGGTCGAGGCCCGCGGCGGCCATCCTGAGAAAGCTGCCCGGCACCTCGTCGTCGTGGACCTCACCGGCGTCGATGCGGCGGCGCATCTCGCGGTGCCAGGCCAGGGACGGCAGCAGGATCTCGTCCCGGTAGCGCGCCTTGGCGGCGAGCGCTTGGGCGTTGATCGTGGCCCGATCCGCGAGGTAAGCCGAACTCGTCCCCGCGGCGATCGGGCCGGCCAGGGACCGGAACAGCGCGATGCGCTCGTCGGTCAGGTCGGTCAGGCCGATCAGCCGGGCGGTGAAATGAATGAAGACCCGTTCGAGGAACTCGACGAGGTCGAGGGAGACGGTTCCGTCGGCGCCGGCCGGCATCGACGCCAGCAGTCGGTCCGCCTCGGGGAGGATGATGTCCTCCCGGATGCCGGTCAGCGCGTCGGTCCGGACGAGTGGGTTCAGCAGCTTGCGGCGCGACCGGTGGGACTCGCCCTCGGAGAAGATGAACGAGGCCGCGAGGAACTCGCGCACGTTGATCTCACCGTTGACCGGGTCCTCGGCCACGTTGGCGAACAGTTCTGGCTCGTTCGCCAACGCGGACTTCGACCGCAGAAGCTTGGTGACGTCCGCCAGCCGGGTCACTCGGGCATAAGGGCACTGTTCGACGGACATCGAGCTCCTTGAGTTCTTACGGGATGTCAGCTGCCTTGCCGGGGGTGAAGGTCACCGGCAGCGTCGCGACCGAGCGGACGCCCTGGACGTTGCGGAACGTCACGCCGCCGGTGTCGACGACGTAGTCCGGGATCGCGCCCAGGACCTCGTCGACGACGATGCTCATCTCGAGGCGCGCGAGACCGGCGCCCTGGCACTTGTGGATGCCCGTACTGAACGCGACGTGGCGGTTGCGCTCACGCCGGATGTCGAACGTGTCGGGGTCGGTGAACGCGGCGGCGTCGAGGTTCGCGGACGCGTAGATGACGACGACGCGGTCTCCGGCCTGAATCCGCGCGCCGCCGAGCTCGGTGTCCTGCGTGGCGACGCGGGAGAGGTGGAGGACGGGCGAGTCGATACGCAGCCCCTCCTCGATCGCGCCGCGGAGCAACGTGCGGTCGGCGATCAGGGCATCGCGTTGGTCGGGGTTGAGACCCAGGCGGTAGAGCAGGTACGTGACGCCCCCGACGGTGGTCTCGTGCCCGGCGATGAGGAAGAAGAAGGCGAGGCCGAGCTCCTCCTCGGGGGTGAGCGGCCGGCCGTCCATCGTGGACTGGACCAGGTCGGTCAGCAGGTCGTCCTGCGGCTCGGTCTTGCGGGCCTGCAGATGCTTCATCAGGTAACCGACGAGCTCGCCGCCGATCGCGGCGTTCTCCTCCGCGAGCTCCGGCCGCTCGGCCGTGTAGAGCATGCGGTCCGTGATCTCGACGAACCAGCCGGCGTCCGACTGCGGGAAGCCCATCATCTCGGCGATGACGTTCGCGGGGACGTGGACGGCGAGGTCCTTCGCCAGGTCGGCCTTACCGGTCTCGACGAACGACCGCAGCCGCTCGCGGGTGACCGCGCGGATCGACGTCTCCAGCCGCGACAGGGCGCGCGAGGTGAAGAACGGCGCCGCCATCCGGCGGTACTTCGCGTGCTCCGGCGGGTCCGCCTCGCTCGGCGGGAGCGGGTACGGGAACCCGGTCGGCGGGAACGGCGTGCCCTGCGTCGAGGTGTAGAGCTCGGGGTGCTCGACGACCTGGACCACGTCGGCGTACCGGCTGACGACCCAGTGCCCGCCGTGGTTGTCCGACCAGGCGGGTGGGCCCTTGCGCAGTTCGGCCCACACCGCCTGAGGGTCGGCCCGGACCCGCGGGTCGGAGAAGTCGAAGTTCTCCACCAGGGAGGAGACCGGGCACTTCGAAGTCGTCATGACATTCCCTCTCCGTCGAGGAGTTGTCCGGGTGGGGCGGCGGTCAGACCCAGGTGCCGTCGGGTGCCTTGGTGGAGAAGCGCGGCGCGACCTTCTCCATGAACTCGTACAGCTCCTCCTCGTTCTCCTCGGGGTCGAGGTGACCCTGGCCGAACTGGAGCCACATCTCGTTGAAGCCGAGCCGCTTGTGGGCGTCCTCGATCTGGCGCGACACCTCGTCGGCGTCACCGATCAGGCAGTTGGCGTAGCCCTGGCCGAAGGGGAGGAAGAACTCGTGCCAGTACCAGTCGTGCTCGGCCTTCTTGTGCTCGAGCTTGGCCTTGTCGCTGCCGAGCATCAACACGCCGCCCCACGCAGCCGCGTCCTCACGCTTCACGTCGCGCCCCGCGGCGGCGGCGGTGTTCATGTACCGCGTCCAGAGGGCCTCGCAGAACTCCATCTGGTTCGCCATCACGATCGGCTTGCCGCCCTCGCGGGCCCACATGTCGATGGTGCGCATCGAGTGGGCGAACGCGCCGTACAGCGGCGGGTGGGGGTCCTGGTAGCAACGGGGCGCGATGCCGATCTCGTGCACCATCCCGTCCTCGCCCATGCCGGCGCCGTACTTCTCGTAGGCGGGGTGGCCGGTGAGGCCGGTCTCCGGGGGGAACTGCCAGTACTTGCCCTTGTGGGAGAAGGTCGAGTTCAGCCAGGCCTTCTTCACGATGCCGACGCACTCTTCGAAGATCTCGCGATTCATCGTGTCGACCTCGCCGCGCGCCTTGGCGTCCTGCGGGGTGGTGGCGTTCGCGCCGCGGACCGAGGCGTAGGACCCGACCCAGCGGGACTGGTAGCCGCGGGTGAACCCGACGTTGAGGCGGCCGCCGAGCATGTGGTCCAGCGTCGCGATCTCCTCGGCCGCGCGGACCGGGTTGTGCGTGGTGAGCACGTAGCCCAGCGTCGAGACCCGCATGCGCTGGGCGTGCATGCCGACGAAGAGGCTGAACATCCCGGGGTGGTTGGTGACCTCGAACCCCTCCAGCTGGAGGTGGTGCTCGTTGTGGCCGTAGCTCGCGTAGCCGAGTTCGTCGGCCAGCTTCACGTAGCCGCGGATCTCTTCGAGGTAGCGCTGGTACAGGACCTTGTTCTGGCCCGCCATGCCCTGCTTGATCTCGTGCTGACGCCCGATCATGCCCGGCTGGATGAGGTGGAACTTCATGTCGGACCTCCGATGGCCGCGGCGGGAGAGGGGTGGTTGACCTCC
Source organism: Sporichthya polymorpha DSM 43042 (assembly GCF_000384115.1). Lineage (NCBI taxonomy): Bacteria > Bacillati > Actinomycetota > Actinomycetes > Sporichthyales > Sporichthyaceae > Sporichthya > Sporichthya polymorpha. The sequence goes on along the minus strand of NZ_KB913029.1, from coordinate 1,121,019 downwards.
ACGATGCTCCGCACCGCAGCGAGCTGTCAACTCGTGCGTTGAAAAATCCCACGCATGCGTTGATTGAGCCGGGTGTCGCCGCTAGCCTCGGGGGACGATGACGACACCGGAGAAGTTCCCGCTGCCCTCCGGCGTGGTCGACGCCTGGATCAACCCGAACCTGGGCGCGCTGACCAACGCCGCCACGGCACTCTTCCCCGACCTCGCCGCGCGCATGGAGCGTGGGACCACGCTCGAGCGGTTGATCGACGAGATGGACGCCGCCGGCGTCGCGAAGGGCGTGCTGTGCTCGGGGTACGCCGGCGAGGGCGACCGGGAGTGGTGCGTGAAGGCGCGCGACCGCCATCCGGAGCGGTTCGCGCTCTCGCACGTCGTCGATCCGCGGGAGGGGATGGCGGCGGTTCGCCTCGTCGAGGAACTCGTCACCGGGGAGGGGCATCGGCTGATCCGCCTGCTCGGGCTGCAGACCCAGCTGTACTACAACGACCCGGCCTACTACCCGGTCTACGCGAAGTGCGTGGAGCTCGGGGTGCCGGTCAGTGTCAACGTCGGGTTCCCCGGGCCGCACGTGCCGAGCAAGTACCAGGACCCGTTGGCCGTCGACGACGTCTGCGCGTTCTTTCCCGACCTGAAGGTCGTCCTCGCCCACGGCGGCGAGCCGTGGGTCGACGTCTGCGTGAAGCTGATGGTGAAGTGGCCGAACGTCTCGTGGATGAGTTCCGCGATCGCGCCGAAGCACATCCCGCCGGCGATCCTGCAGTACGCGAACACCCGGGGAGCGGACCGCATTCTGTGGGGAAGCGACTATCCGTTGCTCACCCACGAACGGTGTCTGACCGAGGCGGTGCGGCTGCCGTTCCGTGACGCGGGCAAGCTTGAGAAGTTCCTCTCGCTCAACGCCTCCGCGATGTTCTTCGCCTGACCATGACGAGCCGTGAGGTAGCTTTCGACCATGGGGCGTAGCGCAATTGAATCCCGGCGTCGGGCCGCGCTGGAAGAGGGGAACGTCGGGTACCTCGCCCGTCGCCAGGAGATCATCCAAGCCGCGAAGAACGTCTTCCGCGAGCGTGGTTTCGAGGCGACGTTGCGCGACGTGGCCGAGGTTCTCGGTACCGACCGGGCGTCGCTGTACTACTACGTCGGCAGCAAGGACGAACTGCTGCAGGAGATCGTCCGCGAGGCGTTGGCCCGTGACATCGCGGCGGCCAAGGCCGTGCAGAAGAGCAAGGCGAGCACGCCGGACAAGATCCGCGAACTGATCCTGTCGATGGTGAAGTCCTACTCGGACAACTATCCGCACATGAACGTCAACACCGAGGATCTGCGCCGGTACTCGCACGAGAAGAGCGACTGGGCCGTCGAGGTCATCACGCAGACGCGTGAGTACGAGGCCATCGTGATGTCGATCCTCAACAAGGGGCGCACCGAGAGGACGCTGCGCCGGGACCTGCCGGTGAACGTCTCCGCGCTGGCGTTGTTCGGGATGATCAACTGGATGCACCGCTGGTACCGGCCGAGCTACCCGGTCGCGCCGGAGGAGATCGCCCGGACGTTCGCGGAGATCTATCTGTCGGGATACGCGGCGGAGTAGTCCGTCAACGCTGACATGGAAAACCTCAACGCGTGCGTTGACGAGGGCTTCCGGGCGGGCGTAGCGTGGCGTCATGACGACGTCGCTCGGGCTCGAAGGCAAGCGCGCTCTGGTCATCGGGGGCGCCGGCCCCGGTAACGGAGGGGCCTCCACGCGGGCGCTCGCCGCCGCCGGGGCTTCGGTCGCGATCGCGGACTACAACGAGAGCGCCGCGAAGTCCCTCGCCGACGAGCTCGCGGCCACGGGGGTCGCGGCGGTCGGCATCGGCGTCGACGTCCGGAACGACGCGGACTCCGACGGCATCGTCGAGCGGGCCGCTGCCGAACTGGGCGGACTCGACGTCGTCGTCACCGTCGTCGGCGGGCACACGCTGTTCGCGCCGTGGGCGCGAGTCGGGGACACCCCCGACTCCGACTGGGACCTCATCCTGACGATGAACCTCGGCTACGTCATGCGCGTGACGCGCGCGGCCGTGCGCCTCCTCGAGGCGCAGGGGACGGGCGGGTCGATCGTCGCGGTCGGCTCGATCTCGGGCGAGGTCAGCAGCCCGTACGCCGCGGCCTACGGCGCCGCGAAGGCCGGCGTGGTCAGCCTCGCGAAGTCCGTCGCGCTGGAGTACGCGCGCGACGGGATCCGCATGAACGTCGTCGCGCTCGGCGCGACCGTCTCGGACGCGAACCGCGAGCTGAGCGCGCAGGGGATCGCGATGCAGGACTCGATCCCCGTGGGCCGGTTCGGCACCAACGTCGAGATCGCGAACGCGGTCGTCTTTCTGGCGTCACCGGCGTCGAGCTACATCACCGGAACAACGCTCTTCGTGGACGGGGGAGTGTCGCAGCGCTTCCCGCTCCGCGTTCCCAACGCACCTACTCACGTGGCGGGCTGAATCATGGGCGAGGCAGAGCGCACCCTCATCGTTTCCTCCGACGGCCACGCAGTGGCTGTGATGCCGGAGTACGGGCCGTACATCCCGGCGTCGCACCGCGAGGACTTCGCCGAGTTCTGCGAGGTGTTCGCGCGTGAGGGTGCGCGCACCGTCGACCCGGCCAGCCTACGCAACCGGCTCGACGAGGAACTCGTCGCCGACTGGATCGAGAACGTCATCGATCCCGGCCGGCTCGCCGGTCAGACCGACCCGCACCAGCGCGTCAAAGAACTTGACGCGGAGGGCATCGCGGCCGAGGTGATCTTCCCGGACTTCGGCCTGCCCTGGGAGCTGCACCCGCCGCTGAAGGCGGCGATCATCGGTTACTCACGCAGCCCGGAGAAGATCGAGATCGCCAACAAGGCGCACAACCGCTGGCTCGCGGACTTCTGCTCCGCGTACCCGGACCGCCTCGGTGGGCTCGCTGTCGTCAGCTTCGCGGACGTCGAGGACACCGTCGCCGAGATCCGCTGGGCGAAGGAGGCGGGCCTGGTCGGCATCGTCCTGCCGACGCTGCCCGACACGACGCCGTTCTTCGACCGCGCCTTCGACCCCATCTGGGACGTGCTCGAGGAACTGGAGATGCCGGCCGCGAGCCACACGGCGATCTCCGCGGTCACGACGTACATGCCGACCGGTTCGCTGATGAAGGTCCCGCACCCCGCTTGCGCGGTGCCGATCATGACCGCGCAGGCCTACTTCTTCACCCAGCAGATCCTGAACCACATGGTGTGGGGCGGGGTCCTCGAGCGGCACCCGAACCTGCGTCTGACGCTGACCGAGCAGGGCACCGGCTGGGTCGTCAGCGCGATGGCCGGCATGGACTACTCGTGGGAGAGCAGCTACCTCCGGCGTGACGTCCGCGAGATCGTGAAGCGCAAGCCGTCGGAGTACTTCGCCCGTCAGGTGTTCCTCGGGTCGTCGCTGTTCTCGCGCGCCGAGGCCGAGGCGCGGCACTCCATCGGCGTCGACAAGATCTGCATCGGCATGGACTACCCGCACCACGAGGGCACCTGGGGCGCCGGCCCCGGCACCACCGAGTACCTCCGCGCCACCCTCGGCGCCGCCGGCGTCGCTCCCGCCGAGGCCCGCCGCATGCTCGGCGAGAACGCCGCCGACCTCTGGGGCTTCGACCGCCCCGCCCTCGCCGACCTCGCCTCCCGCATCGGCCCCGACCTCACCGAGCTCCTCACACCCCCGACCGAGGACCACTTCCCCCGCGGCGACGTCCACAAGCCCCTCGCCACCGCCTTCTGACGGGCGCCGACCGAACTGCGCCGGCCAGGGTCGGGCCGGTGTCAAGAAAGGCTGACACCCCTTACTGCGCAGTAAGGGGTGTCACCCCTTCTTCACACGTCAGGCGGCGGCGCTGGCGAAGGCCGCGAGGAGGCGGGCGCGAAAGCCGGCTGGGTCGTCGCGGAGCTCCCGCCACGTCGTCCGGATGACGATGTAGCCGGCGCGGCGCAGGCGTGCCTCGCGGGCCTCCTGACGGCGCATGGCCTCGCGGGCGTCGCCGCACCACGGGTCGGTGTACTTGAGGTAGCCGTCGACCTCGACGACGACGCGGAACGCGCGGAAGAACAGGTCGACCCGTCCGATCAGGCCGAACGCGTCGAACAGTTCGACCTGGAGCTCGGGGCGGGGGGCTTGCTCCTCCTGCGCGCAGACCCAGCGAGCCAGGGATTCAGCGGCGGACTCGGAGAGACCGTCGGCGAACGCGAGGATGTCGAGGGCCTTCTGGCCGTTCGTCCACGCGGAGCAGAACGTCGCCACCGCGCGCAGCTCGTCGCGGGGAACGCCGAGGTGCAGCGCGCCGTCGGCAGCGATCAGACCGTCGACCTCTGAGCCCTCCCGCATCAGGTCGACCGCCGTTCGGGCCATCGTCGTCAACGGGACGCCGCGGTCGACGACGACGTGCTCCGCCGGCAACGTGGCCGGGCGAACCTCGACGCCGTTGCGCGAGGTGCGGCGACCGCGGTCGGCGCTGACCAGGTCGACGTGCCGAGGCCCATCGCCGCGCCGGATGTTGGCGATCTCGGCGACGACGGCCCGGGCCTCCGGCGTCAGGTCTCGGAGGTCTTCCACGTGCGCGGCGGCCGCGACCGCCTCCGCCGGAGGTTGGAACGGCAGCCCGTGGAGAAAGGCCGCCGTGCGGTGCCCGCCGACCAGCGTGTGCGTCGGCGAGTCAGGGTCCCATCCGCGGATGAGGAGAGCTCCGGCGAGTTCGATGCGATGACGCCCACGGGCGTCTGCCTGGTCCCACCACCACTGGAGGGTGTAGATGCCGTGCCGGAGTTCCCGCCAGATGCGGGAGGAGACCAGATCTCGGCGTTCGCGGGTGGCGACGCGGCAAGTTCGGCCTGCATCGCGCTGAAGACCAAGGCCTGGTTCTGGGCGAGGGTGAGGAGTCGTGGCTTCATACGCCGCAGTGTCGACTCGCCGGACGACTGGCCCGGTCGTCCCTGTGGACAACTTCAGACGTGCGTGGCCTGTGGAAAAGAAAGGGTGACACCCCTTACTGCGCAGTAAGGGGTGTCACCCTTTCTTCACAGAGTGGGGGCGTCAGGAGGCCGAGGAGTCGGCGTCGGCGTCCGTCTTGACGGGGCGCCAGCTGGTGGCGAGGAGGGCGGCGGCGCCGGCGACGCCGAGGACTCCGGCGATCAGGCCCCCGGTGCGGCCGACGAGGCCGGCGTCGGTCGGGTCGTCGTAGTCGATGAGCCCGAACGAGGAGTCGAGGGAGATGCCGCCGGGGCCGAGGATGCCGAGCGCGAGGGCGACGACGCCGATAACGAGGACGTACTCGTAGCCGTCACGGAAGATGAAGAAGCCGTTCGGGCGGTGGGCGGCCCAGCCGGCGACGCACATCGTGCCGATCACCGAGGCGCAGGCGAACGGGGTGAAGAACCCGAGGATCAGGGCCGCGCCCGCGGCGAGCTCGCCCCAGCCGCTCATCAGCGCATGCACCTTCGCGGGCTTGAACCCGAGCGAGGCGAACCAGCGCGCGGTGCCCTCGACCCCGCCGGCGCCCCAGAGGTGGTTCTTGCCGTGCAGAATCATGACGACGCCGAGCGTCACCCGGACGAGCAGCAGTGCGAAGTCGAACGCGCCTTCAGTCATGTCGTCATTCTCCCCGGCTCGCGGATCAGCTGAACGCGGGGATGACCTCTTCGCCGAACAGGCGGATCGAGTCCATCGTGTGCTCGTGCGGCATGTCCTTGTACTGCATGAAGCAGAGCAGCCGGTCGACGCCGATGGCCTCGTAGTGCTTGGCCATCTTGATGCAACGCTCGGGGTCGCCGACGACGATCATGTCCTTGCTGTCGAGGTAGTCGTAGGTGAACTTGTCGTAGTCCACGCCGACGAAGCGCTGGTAGTGCTCGTAGGAGCTGCCGTCACCCATGATCGGCAGCAGTGAGGTCAGCAGCTCGATCTGGTCGTGCTGGTAGCGCATGACGCCGGTCTCGGCGCGCTCGCGGGCGAGCTCCATCGTCGGAGCGCAGTGCGTCATCGCGAAGACCGCGGTCTGGTTGTTGACGTACTTGCCGATCGGCGTCGCGGTCTTGATGGTGTCGCGGTAGAGCTGGATGCGACGCGCGAGCTCCTCGATCGACAGCGCGAGCGTGAAGGAGAGCAGACCGAGGCCCAGACGGCCGGCGATCTCGTGCGACTCGGCGCTGGTGCACGACATCCACAGCGGCGGGTGCGGCGTCTGCAGCGGCTTGGGCACCATCGTGCGCGGGGGCTGGTTGAAGTACTTACCCGAGTGCTCGACGACCGGTTCGGTCCACGCCTTGAGGATCAGCTCCAGGGACTCCTCCCACATCCCCCGCGTTTCCTTGGGGTCGATGTTGAAGCCTCCGAGCTCGGCGAGCGTCGCGGAGCGGCCGGTCCCGAACTCCAGGCGACCCTGCGAGAGCAGGTCGAGGGTCGCGGCCTGTTCGGCCGCGCGGATCGGGTGGTTGTACGGGTACGGCAGGAGCCGGACGCCGTGGCCGATGCGCATCGTCGTCGTGTTCGCGGCCGCCCAGGTGAGCAGAACCTCCGGCGCGGAGGCGTGGGAGAACGACTCCAGAAAGTGGTGCTCGACGGAGAAGATCGACTTGAAGCCCATCGACTCGGCGAACTTGATCTGCTCCTGCATCTCCAGGAAGGAACGCGATTCGTCTTCGCGGGAAATTCCGAAAGGCATTTGCCACTCGTACAAGAGGCCGAATTCCACCGCGATCTCCATCTACTCGATCTGGGAAACAGGTGCCGTGAGCTCAAAAGTAGGGCCCGCTCACCCCGCTGTCAACTTCGACGTTGACGTTGTATTGGCTGGCTGGGCGGCCTCTGGCAACACGAACGTTGACGCTCACGGAGGCCGCGACTACCGTTTGTCGCATGACTGCCTCCGTCGAAACCGAGCGTCGAAGCGAGATCACGGCCACGCTCAGTGAGTTCCTGGTCGGGCTGCAGTTCAACGACCTGCCCGACGAGGCGGTCGAGGTGGGGAAGATCTTCACCCTCGAGTGCATCGGCCACATGGTCAACGCCCATCCGCAGCCGGTCAGCCGGATGCTCGTCCGGTACGCCCGGGATCTCGGCGCGACCGCCCAGGCCGCCGTGCTCGGCGGCGGGTTCCGGACCTCCGTGGCCGAGGCCGCGTACGTCAACGGCTCCCTCGCGCACGCGGACGAACTCGAGTCCTACGGCACGCTGCCGGGCAGTGGCCTGATCCCGCCGATCGCGGCGGGGCTCGCCGTCGGCGAGTTCCGCAGCCGCAGCGGTCGGGACTACCTGACCGCGCTCGTCGCGGGTGTCGAGATGCAGGGCCGCCTCGGGACGGCGGGCATCGGCGCGTGCGACCGCGGCTTCATGGGGATCTCGCTCGTCGGTCCGGCGGGTGCCGCGGTGACGGCCGGCCGGCTGTACGACCTGACGGCGGAGCAGATGCGTCACGCGCTCGGCACCGCATTGCCGCTCGGCAACGGCAGCACCCGCGGGTGCGGTTCGATGGCGCACGTCCACGAGGCCGGTGTCCCGGCGCGCACGGGCGTCTTCGCCGCGCAGCTCGCGGCCGACGGGTTCACCGCCTGCGACAACTACCTTGACGGCGCCTACTCCTGGGGTGAGCAGTTCGCCGCCGGCGGCGCCCGCCCCTATGCCGAGGAGAAGCTGACGGAGGGTCTGGGCGAGACCCTGTTCCTCCTCACCGCCGGGGTCGCGCCGAAGCAGTACGGCTCCTGCGGCCTCACGCACCAGACGATTTACGGCACGATCGACATCCTGCGGGCCGAGGGCCTTCGCCCCGACGACATCGCGACCGTCGACCTCCACGTCCCGGCCTGGGCCGACCGCATCGCGCCCTACCGCGACCCGATCAGCGGTGAGCAGGCGAAGTTCAGCATCCGCCACGGGGTGGCCGGCTTGCTCGTCGAGGGCATCCCGGAGCTGCCGTACACCGCCGCGTTCACCGACGAGGCGTCCCGCGACCCGCGCTACGTCGCGGCCCGGGAACGCGTGCGGATCCACGTCGACGACAGCGCCAGCGTCCGCGCGTTCGCGGATCAGACCGTGGTCGTGACCCTCCACGACGGCCGCACGATCACCCGCGTCGTCCCGAGCCTGACGGCGTCCCTGCCCTCCCTCGACGAGCGGGTCGCGATGGTCGAACGCACCCTGCGCCGCCTTCCGGCGGAGAACGCCAAGCGCCTGATCGACGTCGTCCTGCACCTGGAGGATCACGACCTCGCCGAGGTCGCCGAGCTCGCGCTGGGCGGCGGCTGAGCAACCTCCTGACGAACCCTCAGGTCCGTTCCGCGTGGGCGATCAGCGCCGACGCCAGCCGGCTGACGCCGGCCTGAAGGAAGGCCCGCACCGGTCGTCCGCTGCCCGGCCAGGCGCGGCGGAACGTCGTGCTCCACACGATGTCGGTACCGCCGTTGGGGCGCGCGGTCAGGTGCACGTCCGCCCGGTGGTCGCGCATCGGGATCACCGACCGCACCGAGTAGGCGTGGTGCGTCGGCGCGGTCTCGGACAGCACCGCCTCGCGCACCGTGACCGGCCCGATCCGCATGAGCCGCACCGGCGGCGTGGCGCCCGGCTCCCAGTCCACGCGCTTCAGGGCGCGGAACCAGGTCGGCCACCCGGGCGCGTCGGAGAGCAGCGCGAACAACCGCTCCGGCGGCGCGGTCGAGGATCGACGAATTTCGAAAGTCAGAACGGATTGATCGCCCACGGAATTAACACTAGCGTTGACGAGAGCGGACGAACAGGAAGAGGGACGGTCATGGGAGTGCTGGACGGTCAGGTCGCCATCGTCACTGGTGGCGCGCGCGGACAGGGGCGCTCCCACGCGATCGCGCTCGCCCGGGAGGGCGCTGCCGTCGTCGTGGCCGACATCGCGGCCGACCTGCCGACGATCGACTACCCGCTGGCGACGCCCGCCGAACTGGAGGAGACGGTCCGGCTCGTCGAGAAGGAGGACCGGCGCGCGCTGGGCCTGCAGGCCGACCTGCGCGACACCGCCGCGGTCCAGGGCGTCGTCGACGCGACGCTGGCCGAGTTCGGGCGGATCGACATCCTCGTCGCCAACCACGGCGTCATCAATTACGGGACGGTCGAGAACACCACGGACGAGATGTGGGAGACCGTTCTCGCCACGAACATCACGGGCTACTTCAAGATGATGCGCGCCGTGATCCCCACGATGCGCGCGCAGAACTACGGCCGCATCGTCTGCACTGCGTCGTTCGGCGCCCGCGGCGGTTTCCCCAACCTGCCGGCCTACACGGCGGCGAAGTGGGGCGTCATCGGGCTGGCGAAGGGCACGGCGCTCGAGGTGCAGAACAGCGGCATCACGATCAACGTCGTCGCCCCGGCGGCGGTCGGTACCGGGCTGTTCCTCAACCAGCCGACGTACAACCTGTTCTGCCCCGACATCGAGAACCCGACCCGCGACGACTTCGAGGCGCGGCTGGTCCAGAACAACGCCGGACTGAACGGCCGCCGGTACCTAGACCCCGAGCACGTCACGCGCGCGGTGCTGTTCCATGTCACCGACCTCGACGGAGTGATGACGGGTCAGGTCACCGACGTCGGGCTGGGGGCCTCCGCCTTGCGCTGGTAGGTGCGGCCGCCGCCCTAGAATCCCCCGTATCGGCGGAGGAGGTGCCGGGTGGCGCGCAAGAAGGTGAAGGCGCTCGAGGACGACCTGACCGGGGGACCGGCCGACGAGACCGTGCGGTTCTCGCTCGACGGGATCGACTACGAGATCGACCTGTCGGCGAAGAATGCCGAGCGCCTGCGCAGCGACCTGGACATGTACGTCGCCGCCGCCCGGCGGGTCCGGGCCCTCTCGCTCCTGCGGGACGCGGGCCGGTACCAGCGCCGGGCCGGCTGACGCCGCGCCGACGGGTGCGGAATGCTGACGGCATGAGTCAGCTGGACCTCTCCGTCGCCGACGAACTCCTCGCCACCACCCGCAGTGTCCGCAAGAAGCTCGACCTGGAGCGGTCCGTCGACCTCGCGCTGGTCGACGAGTGCATCGAGCTCAGCCTTCAGGCCCCGACCGGCAGCAACGCGCAGGGCTGGCGGTGGCTGGTCGTCACCGACGAGCAGCTGCGCGTGGGGCTCGCGGACATCTACCGCCGGGCCTCCGCGACCTACTTCGCCAAGCAGGCCGAGGCCCTGGCGGGCGACGAGGTGAGCCAGAACGCGAAGGTCTACAGCAGCGCGCAGTACCTGGTCGACGTGCTGCACCGCGTCCCGGTCCACGTCATTCCGTGCATCCGCGGGCGGCTGTCGGACAACAGCTTTGCGAACGCGTCGATGTACGGCTCGATCCTCCCCGCGGTGTGGAGCTTCATGCTCGCGGCCCGGGCCCGGAACCTCGGCACGGTGTACACGACCCTGCACCTCAATCTGGAGTCCGAGGCCGCGGAGCTGCTCGGCATCCCGCCGAAGTTCCTGCAGATGGGCCTCATCCCCGTCGCTCACACCGATCCGTCGGTGTTCAAGCGGGTGAGCCGTCAGCCGCTCGACGAAGTTCGCTTCCTCGACCGCTGGCCGACGGACTGATCGACGGTCCGTCAGACGGCGAGCGCCTTGAGCGCGGCGGTCGCGATCTCACCCGGGCGCTCGAACGGGCCGAAGTGTGTCGTGCCGGGATGCTCGACGAGCCGGGCGGTCGGGAGGGTGTCCACGAGGATGCGGGCGCTGCGGGCCGCGCGGATCTGGTCCGGCTCGGTGCCGACCGCGACGGTCACGGGCACGGCCACGTCGATGACGCCGGTGCGCTCCGCGCCCGAGGCGTAACAGGCGGCCTCGGTCTCCGGGGCGCAGCGCAACTCGACGCTGCCGTCCTCGGTCTCCCGGAAGCCGTGCTCGAGGAAGGCCCGCAGACTCTCGTCGCTCCAACCGACGAAGGTCGGCGTCCGGCGCAGGCGCTCGCCCGCGAGGCCGCGGGACGAGAACCGTGACATCCGCCGCCGCGTCCGCTCGACGAAGGCCGTGGGGTCGGGCCGCTCGTCCGTGTCCGCCAGCAACGCGGGCTCGAAGACGTACGCCGCCCGCAGCGTCCCCGGCCACCGGGTCTCCGCGATCAGCGCGGCGGCAGCTCCCATCGAGTGCCCGAGCACCGCGACCCCGGACGGGTCGAGGGCCGTCGCCACGGCGCGGACGTCCTCCGCCATCCGGTGCCACGAGCAGTCGTTCCCGGGCGCCGGGTCGGACCGGCCGTGACCCCGGAAGTCGAGCGCGAACACCCGGAACCGGTGCGTCAGCGCCGCCGCCAGCGGTGCGTACGCACCCCCGCAGAACCCCGTCGCGTGGCAGATCAGCAGGGGCGGCCCGTCTCCTCCGAAGTCCTCCACGTGCAGCGTCACGTCGTCGGTCGAGCTGATCCGGGGGTCGTCGCGCACGGGCATGACCGTACGCTCGGTGCCGGTCGAGAACCCGGAGGAGCCCGCTGTGAGCGTTTCGCTGAAGGTCGACGGAACCGTCGCGATCATCACCCTCGACGATGCGCCGACGCGCAACGCGTTCACCGGCGAGAGCGCCGGCGCGTTCCTCGACGCGATCGCGACCGTGCAGCACGACCCGGGTGTGGCGGCGCTGGTCCTGCGGGGGGAGAACGGCGCCTTCTGCTCCGGAGCTGCGCGGCCGCTGCTCGCCGCCGCCCGCGAGAACCCCACGGACCCGACGGTCCTGGACGGGCTCGGCAAGGTTTACCAGTGCTTCGTCGCGGCGGGCACCGTCGACGTCCCCGTGATCGCGGCCATGCGCGGCCCGGCGGTGGGGGCCGGCGTGAACCTCGCGCTCGCGGCCGACGTCCGCATCGTCTCCACCGAGACCAAGCTGCTCTCCGGGTTCCTCAAGATCGGCCTGCACCCCGGCGGTGGGCACTTTATGCTGCTCGACAAGATCGCCGGCCCGCAGACCTCGGTCGCGATGACGCTGCTCGGCGAGGAGGTCGTCGGGCAGAAGCTCGTCGACCTCGGCCTGGCGTGGGAGGCGCTGCCGGACGACCAGGTCGACGAGCGTGCCCTGGAGCTCGCGCGGCGATGCACCGACCCCGAGCTCGCGCGGGCGGCGACGCAGACCTTCCGGGCGCAGACCTCCTCGCGGCAACTGCCGTGGCAGTCCGCACTGCGCGCCGAGCAGGCCGTCCAGATGTGGTCGATGGGTCGGCCGAAGGCCTGACGTCAGCCCACCGCCACCGTGCCCTCCTGCTGGAGCCGCCCGATCTCGGTGGAGGTGAGGCCGAGGACTTCGGAGAGAACCTCCTCGGTGTGTTCGCCGAGGAGCGGGGCGCGGCGGACGGGCCGGCGGGGGATGCCCGAGAACTCCAGCGGGGTGCCGGGCATCAGGTAGGAGCCGACGCCGGGGTGCTCGACGGTCTCCCACATCGGGCTCGCCTCGGAGCACCGGGGGTCGTCGACGACCAGCTGGGTGAAGGTCTGGTACGGGCCCCAGGAGACGCCGGTTCCGTCGAAGAGCTCGCGGAGCTCGGCGAGGGTGCGCGCGCCGAACCAGGGCCGGAGGATCGCGGCGATCAGGTCGCGGCCCTCGTACCGGCCGGATTCGGTGTCGAGGTCGAGGCCGGTCGCCTTCGCGATCTGGTCGAAGGCCTTCTGCTGGCCCGTCACCTCGCGCAGGGCGTTCCACTGACGACTCGTCAGCGCGACGACCATGACGCGACGCCCGTCGGCCGTCGCGAAGTCGTGGCCGAACGCGCCGTAGAGGTAGTTCCCGTCCTTGTCCTGGTCGCGCCCGCCGAGCTGGGCCTCGGCGATGCGGCCGAGGTGCCCCACCATCGCGAACGCAACGTCGGAGAGCGCGAGCCCGATCAGCTGGCCCTCGCCGGTCCGGGAGCGGTGACGGTCGGCGGCGAGCAGACCGGTCGCGGTCAGCCCACCCATCGCGACGTCCCACGCCGGCATCAGCGAGTTCGCCGGCTCGGTCAGGTTGCGTGGGCCCGAGGCGAGCGGGAACCCCGTCGCCGGGTTCACCGTGTAGTCGACCTCGCTCGTCCCGTCACGGTTGCCGGTCAGCGCGACCATCACCAGGTCGGGTCGGTGCTCCCGCATCCGGTCGTAGGACAGCCACCCGCGAGCCGGGAAGTTCGTGATCAGGTTGCCCGCCTTCGCGACCAGCCCGGTGACGAGCTCGCGGCCGGCCTCGCTGCGCAGGTTCACGCTGACCGAGCGCTTGCCCTTGTTCATCCCGGCCCAGAACAGGCTCTGCCCGCCCGGCGCCAGCGGCCACCGCTGGTAGTCCAGGCCGCCGCCGATGTCGTCGAAGCGGATCACGTCCGCCCCGAGCTGAGCCAGCGTCATCCCGCCGAGAGGCGCGGCGACGAACGCCGAGCCCTCGATGACCTGAAGACCGGCCAGAACCCCTGTCATGGCATCAACCCCACCGCACGCCAGTCCAACACTTCTCGCGGGGTCTCCTCCCCCGGGGACAGCGCCGCACTCCGGGCGCGGAAGTGGACGAGCCCGCCGTCGGCCAGCGGCTCCAACTGCTCGAGGGTCACCTCGGTCCGGAGCAGGTCGCCCTCGAAGGTCGGTCCCGTGTGGTCGCAGGAGTGCCAGGCCAGCACTGTCGCCAGGTCGGGCAGCAGCCGCGTCACGTGCCCGAGCGCGATCGCGATGACGTGCCCGCCGTAGACGAGCCGCCGCCCGTGCGCCCCGGCGGTGGCGTCGGTGTGGGTCATGGCGGTGTTCAGCGTGAGGCGCGCAAGCTCCGGCGCGCTCGTCACGGTCTCACCGGCGACGATGCGGTGCGTGCCCGGCGTCAGGTCGGCGAACAGCGGCCCGAGCGGCTCCGCCCGCAGCGGGGCCAGGTCCCACGACGGCACCAGCGCGGCGACGTCCACCGGCCGGCCGACCGCGTCGAGGTCGGCGTCGTGCGGCGGCGGCTCGGGCGTCCGCGCCGGCAGCAACGGGCAGCGCCAGAAGTCGAGCACGGGCGCGCCGTCGGAGTCGGTCGTCGTGCACCGCAGCGCCGCGATGCCGCGGCCGCGGGACGCGGTCTTGAGGGCGACGACCTCGGTCCGCGTCCGCAGCGTCGTCCCGACGGGCACCGGCCGCGCGGCCAGGCCGCGGTAGAACAGGTTGCCGAGGACGCGTCCGCTCGGCGCCGTCGACTGCCCGATCGCGACGTCGCACACCAGCGCCGGGTGCGCGAGCAGACCCGGCGTCCCCGTGACGGCCTCGTACAGCGGCGCGTCGAGCGCGAGCCGGAGGCGATCACCGGTGATCGCCTGGTGCAGAGCGGCGTGCCCCGGGGCAAGAGTCATGCCGGGCGCGGAGAAGACGTCGCCGACGGCCAGGTCGTCGAAGAACGGCGGGCCGACCTCGGAACCGGAACTCATAAATCCTCCAACCTGTCTGGACAGTATGTCCGTGGTGCCCGGGATCGACACACTGGGGGCATGACTTCCGTGGACACTCTGGAACAGAACACGGCGATCGTCCGGGAGTACTTCTCGGCGCTGAACGATCGTGACCTCGACCGGGCCGTCAAGTGCTGGGTGGCGACCGGCGGCGTGGAGGCCGTCCCCGGCAACCGGAACCTGCCGGTGCCCGCCGGGCTGCGCGGCTTCTTCGGCTCGCTGTTCGACGCGATGGGCGAGTGGAAGCTCGAGGTGATCGAGACGACCGCCCAGGGCGACCGGGTCTGCGTGCACTGGCGTGCGCAGGCGGCCTTCACCGGGCCGGGCCGCTTCGACGGCTTCCTCCCGACCGGCGCCGGCGGCGAGGTCCAGGGCCTCGACCAGCTCACCGTGCGCGACGGCCTGATCGTGCGCAACGACGCGTACTTCGACGCGATGGAGCTCGGTCGTGCGATCGGCCTGATGCCCCCGGCCGGCAGCCCGCCGGACAAGGGCATGAAGGGAATGGTCAACCTGCAGACGCGGGTGAAGGGCCTGCTGGCGAAGCGGAAGAAGTAGGCGCGTACAGCGTCCGGAACCACAGGTCGACCAGCGCGTCGAGCAGAGCCCGCCGCGGCTTCTGACCGGCCGTCACGGCCCGGACCTCGTGCTCCATCGCGGACAGCGTCGCGCCCATGAGCAGCGTGGCGAGGGCGCGCGCGTCCGCCTCGGTGTGCACCAACCCCGCCCGTCGGTCGGCGGCGATGCGCGCCCGGATCCGCTCGACGAACCCGGCGGTCCACGATCCCCAGATCTCCTGGGTCTCGGGGCCGCCGGCCGCGGCGTCGAGCATGGCGACCAGCAGTGGCGCGTGAGCGCGCCATAGCTCGGCGCTCGCCCGTACGGTGCGGGTGACGCGCTCGGCCGGATCGGCCGTGTTGTCCTCGTACCAGGCGGCGCCCGCGGCGGCCATGGCGTCGCGGAAGTCCGCCAGCAGCGCCGCGACCGCCGCTCCCTTGCTCGGGAAGTAGAAGTAGAACCCCGACCGGGTCACCCCCGCCGCCGCGCTGATGTCGGCCACCCCGATCTCGCTCAGCGGTCGCTCGGCGAGCAGCTCCTCCAGTGCCGCGAGCAGCCGTTCCCGCCGCTCGTCGCCGCGCCGGGGGGCCTGGCCGTGCCGCCGTCGTTCTGCCACCTCGTCAGTCTGGCAGAACCTGACGCACGGCAAGAACTGTTGACGCGCGTCAAATAAGGGGTTTAGCGTCGGTGCCTTCGACGAGGAGGTCGCCATGGGCGCGAAGCTGACGCTGCCGCTGCTGGCCGCCCGGGTTACGGGCAATCACCTGCGGGAGAAGGTGCGCCCGGTCCGCGTGACTCGCGCGGACGAGACGCCGCCGAACGTTCGGGCCATCACCCCGCAGTGGCTGACCGCCGTCCTGTGCGCGGGTGTTCCCGGTGCCGCGGTCGAGCGCTTCGAGGTCGTCGGTGGGTCGGACGGGACGTCCTCGCGCCGCGCGCTGCGGGTCGAGTACAACTCCGCCGGCGTCGCGGCGAAGCTGCCCGAGCGGCTGTTCACGAAGTCGGCGTCGACCCTCGGCTCGCGGCTGTTCCTCGTCCTCGGCGGGGTCACCGAGACCGAGTCGATCTTCTACAACCAGGTGCGCCCGGGGCTCGACGGACTGCGCAGCCCCCGGGCGTTCCACGCCGCCTCCGACGGGCGACGATTCCGCTCGATCGTGCTGATGGAGGACCTCGCCGCCGTCGGCTGGACCTTCCCCGACCCGATGAAGGAGCGCCTGAGTCGTCGCGACGTCGAGGACATGATCGACCAGATGGCGTACTTCCACGCCTCGTTCTGGGACTCACCCCGACTGCGCGCCGACCTCGCCAAGCTCCCCACCACCGAGCAGTTCCAGGCCCGGCTCAACGACCTCGGCATCGAGCGGCGCGCCCGCGTCGGCATCGAACGCGTCCGCGATCTCACCCCGCCCGCGGTCTACCGGCGGAAGGCCGAGCTCGTGCCGGCGGTGATGCGGTCGCTGCGACTCAACTCCACGGGCACGCCGACGCTGCTGCATCAGGACGTCCACCAGGGAAACTGGCTCCGCGACCCCGAGGGTCGGATGGGTCTGTACGACTGGCAGTGCGTCGCGCGCGGGGAGTGGGCACTCGACCTCTCCTACGCCCTGTCGGTGAACCTTCCGACCGAGGAACGCCGGGCCTGGGAGCAGGACCTCCTCGACCGCTACCTCTGGCGGCTCGGCGAGGAGGGCGTCCCCAAACCACCGACCAAGGACGAGGCCCTGCTGCGCTACCGCCAGCAGCAGTTCCACATCGTCATGTTCACCCTGCTGACGATCGGTGCCGGCCGCCTCCAGCCCGCCGGCATGCAGCCGATGGACTACATGCACCGCGCCTGGCAGCGCGTCGCCGCGTTCCTCGACGACCACGACTGCCTGGACAGCCTCCGGTAGCAGCGGCCTCCCGCCGCAAGGGCCCCGCGGCGTCTACC
Source organism: Sporichthya polymorpha DSM 43042 (assembly GCF_000384115.1). NCBI lineage: Bacteria > Bacillati > Actinomycetota > Actinomycetes > Sporichthyales > Sporichthyaceae > Sporichthya > Sporichthya polymorpha. Next base: position 1,104,131 of record NZ_KB913029.1, on the reverse strand, counting down.
GTCGCCGCATGGTGTTCTTCCAGATCACGATCGACTGCCTCGACCCGCCGGCGCTGGTCCGGTTCTGGGCGCAGGCCCTCGGCTACACGCCGGTCCCGCCGGCGGAGCCGGACACCCCGTGGAACCGGCACTACCGGGGGCGGCTCGGGGACGGCGAGGAGTTCGACAACCGGCTCTTCGACCCGGAGGGCCTGCGCCCGCCGATCTGGTTCCAGCGGGTGCCGGAACCGAAGGCCGGGAAGAACCGCGTCCACCTCGACGTGTACCCGACCGCTCGCGACGACACGTTGACGCAGGCCGAGCGGGTCGCCAGGGTGGACGCGCGGGTCGACGAGCTCGTCGCGCTCGGCGCCGTCGTGCAGTGGCGGGACCGGGACGACGACGCCGACGACCCGTACTACTACGTCGTTCTGCAGGACCCCGAGGGCAACGAGTTCTGCATCAGCTGATCGCGAAGGAGCGTTCGATGGGTCGTCTCACCGACAAGGTCGCGTTCATCACCGGGGTCGCCCGGGGTCAGGGGCGCTCGCACGCGCTCCGGCTCGCTGAGGAGGGCGCGTCGATTATCGGCGTCGACCTGTGCTCGCAGATGGACTCGGTCGGGTACCCGATGGCGACGGACGACGACCTCGCCGAGACGGTGAAGCTCGTGGAGGAGCGCGACGCCCGGATCGTCGTCTCCCGGGCCGACGTCCGCGACGCCGCCGCGCTGCGCCAGGCCGTCGAGACCGGGAGCGCCGAGCTGGGCGCGCTCGACATCGTGCTCGCGAACGCCGGCATCTTCCCCGGTATCGGCGAGGTCGCGAAGACCGGCGAAGCCTTCGCCGACGTCGTCGACGTCAACCTCACCGGGGTCTACAACACCGTCGAGGCCGCGCTGCCGACGCTGATCGAACAGGGCCGGGGCGGCAGCATCGTGCTCACCTCGTCCGTCGCCGGCCTGTCCGGGCGGCTGAACATCCCCGACAACGCCGGGATGATGGGCTACGTCGCCGCCAAGCACGGCGTCGTCGGGCTGATGCGCACGTACGCGAACATGCTCGCCCCGCACAGCATTCGGGTGAACAGCGTCCACCCCGGCGCGGTCAACACCCCGATGATCGTCAACGAGGGCTTCGGCGAGCTCGCGGCGGCGTACCCCGACGAGCTGTCGAAGCTGGCTCACGCGATGCCGGTCGAGATGCTCGATGCCCTCGACATCAGCAACGCGATCCTGTGGCTCTGCTCCGAGGAGGCGCGCTACGTCACCGGCGTGACGCTGCCGGTCGACGCCGGGTTCATGGTGCTCTGACCCGGCGCCGACTCCTGAGGGAGCGTCAGGCCTCGACCACCGTCACCGAACCGGTCGTGCCGTCGACCTCGAGCAGGGCGCCCTCCGGGATCCGGACGGTCGCGTCGATCGCGGAGACGACGCACGGAATGCCCAGCTCCCGGCTGACGATCGCGGCGTGGGAGAACGGTGCGCCCACGTTCACGACGACCGCGGAGGCGCCGACGAACAGCGGCGTCCACGACGGGTCGGTGATCGGGGCGACGAGCACGTCGCCGGGCTCGAACTCGTCGGCCGCGTCCGGGTTCAGCACGATGCGGGCGCGGCCGCGGGCGACGCCCGGGCAGCCGGAGACACCGGTCAGGACCTCCCCGGCGGACAGGGGCGCGGCGGTGTGCGCATCGCGGCGCGCCCACTGCGTGTAGTCCGCCGGCTGGCCCGCGACGACGAACGGCGGGATGTAGTTGAACAGGTCCAGGTAGACGCGTTCCCGCTCGGCGAGGGTGTCGGCGAACGACGCCGGGTTCTCGACGTACGCGGGCAGTTCGTCCGCGAACAACATGAAGATGCGCTTGGGCTCGGGCAAGGCGCCGGCGGCGGCGCCCCGGCGGCCGAGCTCGAGCGAGGCCAGCCGCAGCTCGTGGATGAGCATGGCCGCCGACGTGCGCTGCCGCTCCCGCGCCCGCACCCACAGCGCGGCCGCGTGCAGCGCCGCCTCGAACTGGGGCAGGGCCTCGTTGCCGGCGAGCGCCTCGCGGATCCCGGCGGAGGCGGCCTCCCGCTCCGCCGCGCGCTGCGCGTTCTTCGCCTCGGGCGCCTCGTCGTCGGAGACCAGACGCAGGCGCTCGATCATCGACAGCGCGAGCTCCGGGTCGGTGCTCCACGTCTCGGCGCGGATCTCCCACTCGCTCTGCCCACGAAAGTCCCACTCGTCGAGGAACGACTCCAGGTCGACCCGGAACGCCTTGGCGTCCACGGAGTCCAGCGCCTGCAGACGGCCCATCAGACCGGAGACGCCGGCGTCGAAGGCCGCCGTCAGCTCGGCGTTGGCACGGACCTTGCGGGAGAGCGTCCACATGCCGCGCGAGGCGCCCGCGGAGTCCACGTCACCGATACCCGCGACCAGCGTCAGCGAGAGCTCCGGCTTGCCGATCGCCGCGCAGACCTGCGCGACCGCGCCGAGCCCGACGCCGGCCGCGAGGCTCGCGACGATGTGGTTGCAGAAGAAGTGCCGCAGGTCGTCGTTGAACGAGGTGATGCGAGCGGCGAGCTCGGCGTCGGAGAGCGTCGTCAGGTCCGGCCGCGCACGGCGGATCTCCAGCACGCGGGCGCGGTCGGCGTCGAACGGCGCGAGGTCGGTGGCCCCGAGAACCTGACCGACCAGCCAGGCGCCGGCCTTCTCCGAAGCGGCAGCGTCGGAGTCGAAGTCGCGCTTCTCCGACTCGTACGAGGGGATGCCGGGCATGTCACCGAAGTACTGCAGGTCGACGGCCTCGGGGGTGAAGCCGGGAACGCGCACGCCGAACAGCCGCATCAGCGACATGTTGATGTAGATGTAGCTGCCGAACATGAGAATCGGGTTGTGCGGGACGGCGGCGTCGTAGAGGTCCTGGTCCCACGCCCCGGTCGCGACGTACGCGTCGCGCCAGCCCTTCTCCAGGTTCGCGAAGAACCCGGTCGAGGCGTTCAGCGGCGTGATCGGGTCCGGGAAGATCTCGCCCACGTTGGCCCGCGAGGTGAGCGGGAAGACGGTCGACGCGGTGTCGTTCAGCGGCCAGGCGTGCACGGGTCCTCCTGGGACGGGACGGGCTACTTCTTGGCGGGGGGCTTCTTGGTGGCTGTCTTGGTGGCTGTCTTGGTGGTCGTGCTCGTGCGGGGGACCGGCGGGAGCGCCCGGTGCCAGACGTCGCCGATGACGCGGGCGATCCGCTGGATCTCCTCGTCGCGGGGTGTCCGGTCGGGCAGACCGATCTGGACGTAGGCGACCTGCTCGACCATCGCGCCGAGGACGGCTGCCAGTTGCGGGAAGTCGCCGTCCCCGATGCGCCCGGCGGCGTGCAGCCGTTCGAGCCAGCTCTGGGTGCGGGCGACGAAGCTGCTGCGCAGCTGCAGCCACAGCTCGTCGAAGCCGTCGCTGCGGACCGCCGCCGCCTCACGCATGACGCGCAGGATGTGACGGTGCCGGCTGTACGTGCGCAGGTAGAGGACGGTGTCCGCGGCGAGCGCGTCCGCGTCGGTGTGGTCCTGCAGACCGGCGCGTGCCTCGAGCAGGTCCTCGAGGCCGGGCTTGAGCGCCTCGAGGAAGATCTCGCGCTTGGACTCGAAGTGCCGGTAGAAGTTGCCCTGCGAGACCCCGGCACGGGTGACGATGTCCTGGATCCGGGTGCGCTCGTAGCCGTACTCGCCGAAGCAGGCGGTCGCGGCGTCGACCAGCTGAGCCCGGGTGCGCCGGCCGCGCGCGTTGCCCGACTTCGGCGCCGGGTCGGTCACGGCGAGGGCCAGGACGTCGGACTCCACGCGTCACCTCCCGGACGACTGTCGGCGACGCGGAATGCGACTGCCGAGTCACACCATACGGATCGGAGCCGGTCGGGGGAACCCCTGCGGCGAGGTTCGGAGGCCGGTCTTGCCTGGTGACGCCCAATGTGATTCTCTCGTCGCAAACAAGGGAGTCCGGTGGACGAGATCCAGGTGATCAGCCCGGTCGACGGCTCCGTCGTCGCCACCGTCGCGGAGAGGACGCCCGCCGACGTGCGGGCGACGGTGGCGGCCGCGCGCGCCGCGGCGCCCGCGTGGGGCGAGGTGCCGGTGGCCGACCGCGCGGCGATCCTCGACCGCTGGGCGCAGGCCGTCCTCGACGCCGGTGACGAGATCGCGGACTCCACGTCGCGCGAGATGGGGATGCCGCGCGCGCTCGCGCGGGTGACACAGGTGGAGCTCGTCGCCGCCGTCCTGCAGAACACCGCCGCGACGGCACGCGACTTTCCCTGGGTGCAGAAGCACGACGGCTTCGAGGTGCACCACGTCCCGGCCGGTGTCGTTGCCGCGATCACCCCGTGGAACTTCCCCGTCTACCAGTGCGCGACGAAGCTCGCGCCCGCCCTGGCGGCCGGGTGCGCCGTGGTCCTGAAGCCGAGTGAGCTCGCCCCGACCGGGCCGGCGCGCTTCGTCGAACTCGCGATCGAGGCCGGTGTTCCCGCCGGCGTGCTCGGCCTCGTGTCCGGCCGCGGCCCGACGGTCGGCGAGACCCTCGTGACCGCCGACGGCGTCGACGTCGTCTCGTTCACGGGATCGGTCGCGGTCGGGTCGAAGGTCGGTGCGCTCGCGGGCGCGGCCATCCGCCGCGTGGCGCTGGAGCTCGGCGGCAAGAGCGCCGCGGTCGTGCTCGACGACGTCGATCTCGACGAGGTGATCCCGCGCGCGGTGAAAGCGGCGTTCGTCAACAGCGGCCAGGCGTGCAACGCGCCGACGCGGTTGCTGTATCCCCGCACGGCGGCGGCGCGGGTCGAGGCTCTCGCCGCGGCGACGGCCGCCGCGCTCCGGGTCGGCGACCCGAACGACCCCGCGACCGACCTCGGCCCCTTGGTCAGCACCGCGCAGCACGCACGGGTCCGCGGGTTCGTCGACCGCGCGGTCGCGGCGGGTGCGCGCCCCCTCGGGCCGAGCGTCGACCTGACTGCGCCGTACTGCGCGCCGGTCGTGCTCGCGGACGTCGAGCGGGGTGCGGAGGTCGCGCAGGACGAGGTCTTCGGCCCGGTGCTCGTGCTGCTCCCGTACGACGACGACGCCGACGCGATCGCGCTGGCCAACGACACCGACTACGGGCTGTCCGCGGAGATCTGGGGTGCAGACCCGGCGCGGATCGCCGCGGTTGCCGCCGGTCTGAGGGCAGGTCAGGTCAAGGTCAACGGGGTCCGGACGCGGACCCGGCCGGGCGCCCCGTTCGGTGGGTTCGGGAAGTCCGGCGTCGGCCGCGAGCTCGGCGAGTGGGGCCTGTTGGAGTTCTGCGAGGTCAAGGCGGTGCTGGCGTGAGCAGGTACCTCGTCACGGGCGCGGGTTCGGGGATCGGGCAGGCGTTGGCGGCCCAGCTCGTCGCCGCGGGGCACGCGGTGGTGGGTGTGGATCGCGACGTCACCGGCGTTCCCGCCGGCTGCGAGCGCGTCACCCTCGACCTGACCGACACCGCCGGCATCGACGCCTTCGCCGCGGGCATCGGCGCGCTCGACGGCCTCGCCAACGTCGCCGGCGTCCCCGGGACCGCCTCGCCGGACGTCGTGCTCCGCGTCAACTTCCTCGCCGCGCGCCGGCTCACCGACGCCCTGACGGGTCGGATGTTCGCGGGTTCCTCCGTCGTTCACGTGACGTCGCTGGCCGCGCGGCGGCCGGGCGTCGAGGACGACGTGGCGTGGTCCCTGCTCGACGCCGCGGAGGACGAGGTGCTCGCCTTCGCCACCGCCCGGGGTCTCGACGGCTCGGCGGCGTACGACCTGTCGAAGAAGTTGCTCGTCCTCCACGCCCGCGCCCGCGCGGCCGCTCTGCTGGGGTCGGGCGTCCGCGTCAGTGCCGTCAGCCCCGGCCCGATCGAGACCCCGATTATCGGTGACTTCCGCGTGTCGATGGGGGCGAGCGTCGACGGCTCGGCCGACGTCGTCGGGCGCCTCGGTCGTGCCGACGAGGTCGCGGCCGCCGTCGCCTTCCTGCTCTCACCCGCCGCGTCCTGGGTGAACGGCGTCGACCTCGAGCTCGACGGCGGCCTCCTCGCCGCCCGCACCCTCGCCGCCCGCACCCTCGCCGCCCGCTCCGCCCCCGCCTGATCGCTCACGTCGGCCGCCGTCAAGAAAGGGTGACACCCCTTACTGCGCAGTAAGGGGTGTCACCCTTTTTTGACATCAGCGACGCGAGAGTCACATCGACCGCGCGGGCTGTGCGGGGCGGTTGCGCCAAAAACGGGCGCGAATTTTGGGGGTTCGACCCCTTGTGATCCGGAGCGCACCGGCCTAGTTTGTGACAGTCACGTCACAAAGGAGATCGCGTGAAGCTGCTCGTCGGGATCGCCGCGGCCACCGGGGTCGCCGTGTTCGGCGTGGCCCCGCTCGCCGCGGCCGACGTTGCGTCCGGGGGAAGTTACGACGGGACCGCGGTCGCCTACGGCAACCTCGTCACCGCGACCAACCCCTCCGTCCCGCTCGGTCTGAGCCTCGAGCAGTCGGCCCCGGAGTCGCGGGTCCGGTTGACGTCGCTGGGGGAGTCCTCGGCGCTCGCGGCCGGTCCGTACCTCGGTGACTCGGCCACCGGCATCGCGTTCAGCCAGGCCGGTGGCAAGGGTCTGGGCGGGCTGGACTTCCCGCTCGTCGCGGTCACCTCGGCCGGCGACAAGCCGAAGGACGTCACCGCCCCCGGCGTCGACCTGCACGCCGAGAGCGGTGTGAACCTCGCGGCCGCGCGGGCCGCCCTCGGCACCGGCGCGAACCGGGCCGCGACCGACGCCCGCGTCGAGCGCGTCACCGGCGGCACGTCCGCCTCCGCCTCCTCGTTTCTCGACACCGTCGTACTGTTCGACAAGCTCCTCATCTCCGGTCTGCGGTCCTCGGCCGAGACCGTCGCCGACGACAGCGGCAACCGCACCCGCCGCGGCACGTTGAGCATCGGCCGCCTGACAGCGCGGGGCATCACGATCACGGTCCCGCCGGAGTCGCCGCTCGGCGCCGGCGCGCAGATCACCGGCCCGGATCTCGGCTTCGTCGACGGCCAGTTCTTCCTCGAGGTTCCCGGCGCACCCAGGAACTCCGTGCCCGTCGACGCGGCGGCCGTCGCGGACGCGTTCCGGACGGTCGGCCTCACGATGACGTTCGCCAAGGCCGTCGAGACCGACACCGGGATCATTTCCCCGTCGCTCACGATCTCCGGCGTCGTGCCCGCGCCCCCGGAGAACCCCCAGGTCAACGGCGAGACGCCGGTCAGCGTGACGCTCGGCCGCACCGCCGCGTCGGTGACCGTCCGGCCCGCCGCCGCGATCCCCGCGTTCACGCCGGCGACGGGGACCACCCCGGCCGCCACCACTCCGGACACCACCCCGGCGGTCGACGGAGCGGCGCTGCCCGGCCTGGTCCCTGACGCCGCGTCAGGTGCAACGGTCCCCACCGTCGACCTCGGCACCGCCCCGGCCGCGGGTGACCGCGCCGCCCTGGCGAGCGCGTCGTACGCGCACCCCGACCTCGCCCCGGTCTACCTCGCCCTCGGGCTGGCGGCCGCGGTGGCGATGGGCGCCGCCGGAATCGTCCGATCGATGAGCGTCTCCCGTGGAAAGGGTGTCTGATGGGGTTCCTCAGCTGGCTGCGTGTCCAGTGGGACCGCGCGGCCGCGGGCTCGGCGTTCGTCGCCGGGCTGGTCGCGCTCGTCCTCGGCTGGATGGGGATCAGCGACGCCCTCTACGTCGTCGAGCAGCTGCCGTACCTGATCTCCGGCGGTCTCGTCGGGCTCTTCCTGCTCGGGCTCGGCGCGGTCTTGTGGATCTCGGCCGACCTGCGGGACGAGTGGCGCGAGCTCCGCGCCCTGCGCGAGCTGCACGCGGAGCGTCTGCCGCACCTCGCGGAGCACCGGTGACCGTCCTCCCTCCCGAGCACCGCGCGCCCTACCTGGGTCCGGCCGGAGCGTGGACGCGCGGCACCGCCCTCGCCTCGGTCGCGCTGGCCGGGATCTCCGCCGCCGGCATCACCGCGGCGTGGATCGGTGCGAGCGGCCGCACGCAGATGGACGACGTCGTCCCGTTCCTCGTCCTCGGCGTCGTGGCCTTCGCGGCTGGCGGTCTCGCGGGCGCGGTCTGGCTCGGTGGTGGGCTGCGGAGCATCCGCGCGGAGCGGGTCGCGCTGCGCCGCCGCCTGCTCGCGATGGACCTCGGCCGCGTCGAGGCCGTCGCCACCGCCGACGTCCGCGTCATCGCACCGGGCATGACGAAGGTGCACCGCCCGGACTGCGAGTACGTCCGAGGCAAGGAGGTCTCCGAGGTCCCGGCGGACGCCGCAGTCCCCGAGTGCCTGGTGTGCGCGGCATGAACGACCTGCTGCCCTACGTCATCTTCGGCGTCACCGCCGGCGCGATCTACGGCCTCTCGGCGATGGGCCTCGTGCTCACCTACAAGACCTCGGGCCTGTTCAACTTCGGCCACGGTGCCGTCTCGGCCGCGGCGGCGTTCGTCTTCTACAGCCTCCACGTCGAGAAGGGGATGCCCTGGCCACTCGCCGTGCTCGTCGTCGCGGCGGTGTTCGGCCCGATCGCCGGCCTGCTGCTCGAGCGCATGGCCGCGGTCCTCGCCGACGTCCCGGTCACGTACAAGATCGCCGGCACCGTCGGCCTGCTTGTCGGCCTCCGCGGCCTGATCGAGCTGATCTACGGGCCCGAGGCGAAAACCCTCGCGCCGTTCCTGCCGCAGGGCACCGCGTTCTCCGTCGACGGGGTGCGCGTGACGGTCGAGAACCTCATCACCGTCGGCGTCGGGGTCGCCGCCGCTGTCGGTCTCTACGTGCTCTTCCGGGTCTCGAAGCTCGGCGTCGCGATGCGCGGCGCGGTCGACGACTCGATGCTCCTGGACATGACGGGGTACGACCCCGCCTTCGTGCGCCGCATCAGCTGGATGATCGGCGGGGTCTTCGCCGCGGTCTCCGGCGTCCTGTTCGCGAGCGCGCAGGGCCAGCTCGACGTCGACGTCCTCTCGCTTCTCGTCGTCCAGGCCTTCGGTGCCGCCGCGATCGGACGCTTCGCGAGCCTGCCGCTCGCGTTCATCGGCGGCATCGGCATCGGCGTCGTGCAGAAGCTCGTCAGCCAGCAGGTCGTCGACTACCCGGCCCTGACCGGGCTCGACCTGAACGTCCCGTTCCTCGCGCTCTTCGCGATCCTGCTGTTCACCCCGCGCGGCAAGCTCGTCGAGGTCGGACGCTCGGTGAAGTCGCGCGCCGTCCCGGTCAGCCGGTTTCGCGTGCGCACCCGCGTCGCCGGCTACGGCCTCGCGCTCGCGGTGCTCCTCGCGATCCCGACGCTGGTCGGCGCCAAGCAGCCGGTGTGGAACCTGGCGATGGCTCAGGTCCTGCTGTTCCTCTCCCTCGGCCTGCTGGTCCGCGTCTCCGGCCAGATCTCGCTGTGCCAGGTCGGGTTCGCCGCCGTCGGCGCGGCCGCGTTCGGCCACCTGCTCGGCCGTGGCGTCCCCTGGCTGCCGGCGCTGCTGATCGCGGGTCTGATCACGATCCCGGTCGGCGCGTTCGTCGCGATCCCGGCGATCCGCCTGTCCGGTCTGTACCTCGCGCTCGCGACGTTCGGCTTCGGCGTCTTTCTCGCGCAGTTCTTCTACACGAAGGACTACATGTTCGGCTTCGGACAGAAGCTGCAGACGCACCGCCCGGCCGGCTTCGAGTCCGAGGAGCGCTACTACTACGTGCTGCTCGCGGTGGCGATCGTCGGATCGCTCGTCGTCGCGGTCGTCGAGCGCAGCCGCCTCGGCCGCCTGCTGCGCGCGCTCTCTGACTCCCCGACCGCGCTGGTCACCCTCGGCGTCAGCACGACGGTGACGCTGGTCCTCGTCTTCTGCCTCTCCGCCGCGATGGCCGGCGTGAGCGGTGCGATGTACGCGGGCCTGTTCGGCTCGGTCGGTGGCTTCGCGTTCCCCTTCACCGCCTCGCTGATTGCCCTCGCGGTCCTCACCATCTCCGGTCGCGCCACGATCCCGGCGGCCTTTGTCGCGCCCGTCCTGCTCTACGTGGTCCCGGCCTACCTGGAGGGGGAGCGGACGGGCTCGGCGATCCAGGCCCTGTTCGGCTTCAGCGCCATCGTGGCCGCCGCGGCGTCGCAGGGCGGCCTCGACCGCTGGTTCGGCGCGCGGGCCGTCGCGTCCGCCGACCGCCGGCGCGGCCCCGCCGGCCTGGCCGGCAACCTGCCGGGGCGCAAGCCACGTCCCCGGACCACCCGCGCCCGGACGGCGGTGACCTCGGCATGAGCGACGGACTGTTCCGCCTGCGCGGCATCCGCGCCGGCTACGGCGCGACCACGGTGCTCCGCGACGTCGACCTGACCGTGCCACCGCGGAGCGTCGTCGCCCTGCTCGGCGCGAACGGCGCCGGCAAGACAACGCTGCTGCGCGCCGCGTCCGGGGTGATCGGCCTGTCCGCCGGTCGCCGGACGTTCGACGGCGAGGACCTCACCACCGCGACCCCGCACCAGCTCGCTCGCCGCGGCATCTGCCACGTGCCCGAGGGCCGTGGCGTCTTCGGAAGTCTGACGGTGCGTGAGAACATCCGCCTCCAGGCGACGAAGGGCAGTGAGTCCGAGGCGTTCGACCGTGCGGTCTCGGCCTTCCCGCGCCTGGGTGAGCGGCGAAACCAGCTCGCCCGGACGATGTCCGGCGGCGAGCAGCAGATGCTCGCGCTCGCCCGGGCCTACATCCAGCGGCCGCGCGTCGTCCTGCTCGACGAGGTGTCGATGGGCCTCGCGCCGCGCATCGTCGACGAGATCTTCGAGTTCCTGCGTCGCCTCGCCGCGGAGGGCGCGAGCCTGCTCATCGTCGAGCAGTACGTGAAGCGCGCCCTCGAGGTGGCCGACGCGGTCTACCTGCTGAACAAGGGTCAGGTCTCCTTCGCCGGCGAGCCCTCCGAGCTCGACGGCGAGGACCTGTTCACCAGCTATGTCGGCGGCAACGTCGGCAGCGCCGATCCCGTCCCCGCTTAGGAGCGACATGCGTCAGCACAAGTCCCGCTACGCCCTGCTGGCCCTCGTGCTGGCCGGGACGATGGCGACCTCGGCCTGTGGCACCCGGCAGAGCATCGAGGCCATCGCCGCCGCGAACGGGCCGGGCGGCTCCACGGTCTCCGCCGTCGAGAACGCCGCCGGCGGTGTCGGCGCGCTCCCGGCTCCGGGCACCGACCCCGGCGCGGTCGACGGATCCGCGGCGGCTGCCGCGGGTGCCGCGTCGCCCGCCGGCGCCGCGGCGACGATTGCGCCGGGCACGACGACCGGCAGTACCGGCGCCGCGACCGCGTCCAACGGCTCGGCGAAGGCGGCCCAGCCGGGGGCCGCGGCCCGGACGGCCGAGGCCCCGAAGGCGGCGGGGTGTACGCAGTCCCTGGCGCCGATCACCATCGGCCAGGTCGGCGGGTTCACCGGGATCGTCAGCAACACCCTCGCGGGGTCGAAGATCGGTCTGCCGGTCTGGGTCGCGGCGATGAACGCCCGCGGCGGGATCGCGTGCCACCCGATCCGGCTCGTCCAGGCCGACGACGCGTCCGACCCGTCGAAGTCGAACGCCGCGGTTCGCGACCTGGTGCAGAACAAGGGCGCGGTCGCGCTGGTCGGCAGCTCGGTCCCGATCTCGATCAAGGGCTTCCGGGCCGCGGTCGAGGCCCTCAAGGTGCCGGCCGTCGGCGGCGACTCGCTGAACTTCGACTGGAACCAGTCCCCGTACCTGTTCCCGCAGGGCACCACGTTCGCCGCGACGATCATCGGCGCGGTGAAGCAGAACGTCGAGGCGGGCAAGAAGAAGATCGGCCTCGTCTACTGCGTCGAGGCGAACAACTGCACGGACGCCTACCAGGTGCTCAAGCAGGGCGGGGCGACCAAGGCCGGCGCGCAGGTCGTCTACGAGACGCAGATGAGCATCACCGGCACCGACTTCTCCGCGCAGTGTCGCTCCGCCCAGAACGCGGGCGCGGACCAGCTCCTGCTCGCGATGGACGGTTCCGCGATCCAGCGCTTCCTCCGCTCCTGCGCGGCGCTGAACTACTTCCCGGCGATCGCGACCTCCGCGATCGCGACCGGCAGCGTGGTCAGCAACGACGCCAACGCGCAGAAGTCGACGGTCTCGGTGGCGCACATCGTGTTCCCGTGGATGCGCGCGGACAACGCCGCCCAGCAGGCGTACGCGAACGCGATGAAGCTGTACGCGCCCGACGCCGACTCCGACGGCGCCACCTCGCAGGCCTGGGTCGCGGGCGAGATGCTGCGCGTCCTCGTCGAGAAGCTCGGTGCGAAGGCGGCCGAGCCGATCACGACGGCCGCGATTCTCGACGGGCTCGGGAAACTGAAGAAGGAGACGTTCGGCGGGCTGAGCGCGCCGGTGACCTTCTCGCCCGGGCAGAAGAGCGCGCCCGAGAACAACTGCTACTACCCGGTCAAGCTGGACTCGCGCGGCTGGACGTCGCCGAGCAGCAAGCCGGTCTGCTTCACATGACGGTGACGGACGCGCGAGACTGCGTACGGGCGGTGACGCCATCGACGGACCCGAGGACTGACGTGCGGCCAGACCAGATCGACCTGATGGATCTCGACCCGTTCGTGCGCGCCGAGGACGGGGCTCTGTTCCGCGTCCTCCGCGACGAGGACCCGTGCCACTGGAACGACGAGCCCGACGGTGGCGAGGGCTTCTGGTCGCTCACTCGGTACGAGGACGTCAAGGCGGCCGGGTCCGACTGGGAGACGTTCTCCAGTGCGCAGGGCACGCAGATCCAGAGCCGCCGGGCGGAGGGTCACGGCAAGCCGTCGATCCACAACATGGACGCCCCGCGGCACCGCGAGATGCGCGAGCTCGTCGCCGCCGAGTTCACCCGCGCGCGGATGCTCCGGCTCGAACCGCGGATCCGGGAGCTCGTGACGGCCCACCTCGACGACGTCGTCGCCGCGGGGGAGACCGACCTGGTCCCGATCGCGACCGCGCGCATCCCGATCCTCGTCCTCGGCGCGCTGCTCGGCGTCGAGCCGGAGGACACGACTCGGCTGATCGCCTGGACGAACGTGATCTCGGGCCAGACCGACCCCGAGTACGTCGCGGACCCGTCGGTGGTGGCGCGGACGCGCACCGAGATCTTCGAGTACTTCCACGAGTTGACCGCCGCCCGCCGCGCGCAGCCGACGGACGACCTGATCAGCCTGCTCACCCACGCCGACATCGACGGCGTCCCGCTCGACCAGGAGGAGCTCGACGCCTACTACCTGCTGATGCTGGTGGCCGGCAACGAGACCACGCGGAACCTCATGACGGGCACCGTCCTGTTGCTCCACGAGAACCCGGGCGAGTGGGCGCGGCTGAAGGAGGGTCAGGTGAAGCCGCGGGTCGCGGTCGACGAACTCGTGCGGGTGATCTCCCCGATCGTCTGCATGCGCCGCACCACGACGCGCGACGTCGAGCTGCACGGGAAGCACATCCGCGCCGGGCAGAAGGTCGTGCTCTGGTTCACCTCCGCCAACCGGGACGAGCGCGTCTTCGACGACCCGGACCGGCTCGTCCTCGATCGCAGCCCGAACAAGCACCTCGGCTTCGGGTGGGGGCCGCACTTCTGCCTCGGGTCGCACCTGGCCAAGTTGGAGGGCGAGATCCTGCTGGAGGAGCTGATCCGGCGGGACCTTCGCCTCGACGTCGTGGGTGAGCCCGAGCGTCTGCGGTCCAACTTCTTCCGGGGCATCAAGAAGCTGCCGGTCAAGGTCGGCTCCTGATGCTCACCGGGGCCGACGAGTGGTTCGTCCACCAGACCCCTGAGCCCGTCGCCGTCGCCGGCACCGACCGCAACTTCTACGACCGCGCCTATCTGGGCGCGTTCGGCGACGACGGGCTGCTCGTCACCGTCGCGTTCGGGCTCTACCCGAACATCGGGGTCGCGGACGCGCACCTGTCCGTCGTCCTGGACGGCAAGCAGCACTGCCTGCACGTCTCGCAGACCCTGACCGACCGCGCCCCGATGGCGATCGGTCCGGTGCGGCTGGAGGTCGTCGAGCCGCTGCAGGAGATCCACGTCGTGGTCGAGGACGACGAGCTCGCTTGCGACCTGACGCTGACTGGGCGTCATTTCCCGATCGAGGAGCCGCGGTTCATTCAGCGCATCGGCACCCGGTCGTTCATGGACTACACGCGGCTCTCGCAGGCGTGTGACGTCAGTGGCACCGTGACCGTCGCCGGCCGGACGCACCGCCTGTCCGGGGTCGACGGCCTGCGGGACCGGTCGTGGGGCGTGCGACCGGTCGGGGTGCGGGACCCGCAGCCCTTTCAGCCACCGGCGGAGCCGCAGTACTTCTGGCTCTGGACCCCGGTGCACCTGCCGGGCCGCACGCTGTTCTGGCACACCAAGGCGGACGCCGACGGGCGGCCCTGGAACACCCAGCTCGTACTGTGCCCGCACGGGTCCGGGCCGGAGAAGTTCGTCCACGGCAGGGGGACGATGGAGCTCGACCTCGAGCCCGGCACGCGGTGGGTGCGGTCGGCGACCCTCACCGCGCTCGCGGAGGACGGCGAGCAGCTGCGCCTGCGGTACCGGCCGACCGCGCACCTGGAGATGCAGGGCCTGGGCTACCGCCACCCCGAGTGGGCCCACGGCCTGCCCCACGGGGAGTACCGGCTCGCCCGCGAGGTCCTCGACCTCGCCGCCCCCGACCCGGCGCAGCTGCACCGCTGGCACCGCCAGGTCCGCTGCGACGTGGACGTCGAGTGCGCCGCCGGCCCCGAGACCGCCCGCGGCCTCCTCGAGCACCTGATCATCGGCCGGTACCACCCGCTCGGCCTCTGACGTCCCGCCCCGCCCCGCCCCGCCCCGCCCCCGCCCCGCCGCCCCCGCCCCCCCTCCCCGCCGGAACGCGCTTCACTCGCCGGCGACAGGCCTTACTCGCCCGGCCTGGCGAGTAAGGCCTGGCTGCAGCGAGTGAAGCGCGGGGGAGTGGGGGCGTGCACCTCGTCTGTACAGTCTGTCCGAGTAACCGACGGACGTGGACAGGGAGCGCAGCCATGGCGGGAGTGCAGGACCGGGTCATCGTCATCACCGGGGCGGGGAACGGCCTCGGGCGTGAGTACGCGCTCGCGCTGGCGGCGGCCGGCGCGAAGGTGGTCGTCAACGACCTCGGCGGATCGCGGGACGGCACGGGCGCGGGGTCGGCCGCGGCGGATGCGGTGGTCGCCGAGATCACCGGCGCCGGCGGGACCGCCGTGGCGAACTACGACAGCGTCGCCACCGCGGCCGGGGGCGCGGCGATCGTGCAGACCGCGCTCGACGCCTTCGGCCGCGTCGACGGCGTGATCGCGAACGCGGGCATCCTGCGCGACCGCGCGTTCCACAAGATGACCGCGGAGGACTGGGACGCCGTGCTCCAGGTCCACCTCTACGGCGCGTTCCACACCATCCACGCCGCCTGGCCGCACCTGCGCGAGCAGCAGCACGGGCGCATCGTCGTCGCGACCTCGACCTCGGGCATCTTCGGCAACTTCGGCCAGGCCAACTACGGCGCGGCCAAGGGCGGGATGATCGGTCTGATCAACACCCTCGCGATCGAGGGCCGCAAGGCGAACATCTTCGCCAACGCCGTCGCGCCGATGGCCGCGACGCGTATGACCGAGGACGTCGCCCCGCCGGAGGTCCTCGCCGCTCTCGATCCCAGGCACGTCGCCCCGGTCGTCGGCCACCTGTGCACCGACGAGCTCACCGAGTCCGGCAGCGTCTTCGTCGTCGGTGGCGGACGGGTCTACCGCGTCGCGCAGTTCCAGAGCAAGGGCGTGACGTTCTCCGACGTCCCGACCATCGACGAGGTCGGCCGCCGCTGGAACGAGATCTCCGACCTCGACGGCGCCGAGGTCGGCCGTAACCCGGTGGGCTGACCCCCAGTCAGTTTGCCTGCTCCTCAAGCAGGTGAGCAGCGAAGGCCTCGCGGACCTCGGTCGGCGGGGCCTTCGGCTTGAGCGTCTCGGTGTCCACCCACACGTAGCGGGTGGTTACCCGCGTGATCAGCTCGCCGTTCTTCATCACGTCGAAACGCAGCACCATCGAGGTGTTCCCGAGCCGCTCGGTCCACACCTCGACGATGAGTTCGTCGTCGAACCCGGCCGACCCGAAGTAGCGGACGTTCGCCTCCGCAACGACGATGTCAGCGCCCTTGGCTTCGAGAGCCGCGTAGCTGCCGAACAGCGCCCGGGCTGCCTCGGTGACCGCAATGTCGGCGTAAGCGAGGTACCACGCGTTGAAGACGATCTTCTGCCCGTCGCACTCGTGGTACCGGACGCGGATCGGGGCCCGGACGATCGGTTCGCTCATGCGCCGACCCTAACCGCCGCCGCCGCGTGACCCCGCCTTGCGTCCGACGATGTGGCCGCTATTGCAGCCGCTTCTTCGGACGCAACGGGTCTTACTCGCGGCGGGGCGCTTCCGGCGACGGTGGGGCCGGGTTCTCGGGTGGAACCTTGAGTCCGTTGCGGATGAGTTGCCAGTGTGCGTTACGTCTGGGTCGTTGCTCCGGGTCCACCCATTTCGGGGGGATCATCTCCGGGTGGCCGTCCGCGGCCATCCGAACTCCCCAGCCCTGATGATGAATCAGATAATGCTCGTGCGAGCAGACCAGGGCCATCTTGTCCACGTCGGTCGGGCCCTCGTCCCGGTCCCACCACTCAATATGGTGGGCCTCGCACCACGCGGCGGGACGCGTACAACCCTCGCCGATGCAGCCGATGTCCCGGGCGACCAGTGCGGCCCACTGGGCGGGGGTGGCGGTGCGGACCTCGCGGCCCATCGCCAACGGCACCCCGAGAGTGTTGGCGACGATCGGGGTGATCCCGGCATCGCAGGCGATCCGCTGCACGGTGGCGATGTCCAGGTCCTCACCGGTCGCGGTCCTCGCGAACGGGTGCCCGGTGTCCCCGGCCATCGTCTCCACCGACGCGGTCACATGCAGGTGCGGACGCACCCCGTGAGACGGGGGGAGATCACCGAAACGGAGGAACTGGCGGAACACGTCCCCGAGGGCGTCGTGGCGGCGCTGCGGCGCTGAGCGTTCGTCGCGCTGACCGTTCACCGCCGGCCGGGGCGCGGCCAGGGGGTCGAGGGCGGCCTTGACGAGGGCGGCGACCTCGTCGGTCAGCTCCCCGCGAATCCGGTGCAGCCCGTTGCCCAGATCCGTGATCGTCAGCGACCGCTTCCGCTGGGCCCGGGCCGTCCGCTTGGACTCCGCCGGGGCGTCGCCGGTGGGGTCGTCCGGGTCCGGGGCCGGGGGTTTGCCGTCCTCGTCGATGACCTCTTCGATGTGCCGACCCAGGCGCAGGATCGCCCCGGGGTCCGCGCCGTGGGACTTGGCCAGCAGGAACGTCTCCGCCTTCGCGAGTTCCGATGCGGAGCCGATGGGTTCGATCTTGCGCAGACTCCGCGCGACCGCACGCGCCTGGTCGCGGTTGAGTTTGCCGTCGGCGAGAGCTTCGACGGTGGCGGTGCCCTTGCGGGAGAGGATGTCGGCGTCCTTGACGCGCTGCCGCGCCTCGACCGGGTGCAGGTTCAGCTTCTGGCCCAGCCAGACCGCGGTCGAGATCTTCCCGTCGGCCAGAGACAGCCCGCGGACATCGGCCTCCCGCACCGCCCGCACCCCGACAGCCGCGACGGCGGAGTCCAACTCGGACTGCGCCCGCACCATCAGCTCCAGATCAGCGTCGGTGAGCGTCCAGACCTCGTCCGCGGTGAGCATCGCCGCCACCTTGCGGACGTCCTCCACCGCACTGGCGATCGTCGCCAGTGCCGGATGCATCCCCACCCCTGCGGACATACCACGATTCTACTCGCGTTCGAACATATATTCGAGTCGAAGTGCAACCTCATTTGTCCCTACTGTCACTACTTTCTGACGTAGCGTCAGCGGTGGCTGACGCGCGTTGATCAGGACGAGTTGGCAGGACCCCCGCATCGAGGTCCTCGGTGTCCGGGTGGGTACGACTGCCAACGCTCGGATCAGCAGTGCTCGTTCCTCCAGGGTGCGGATGCGCCCGGCTTCGGTCTGCCGGCGCCGGCCGCCGCCGGGCAGTTCGCCCAGGTCGGCGAGCTTCGCCGCCCGCCGGGCTCCGGGTCGAGCAGACCCAACCACGTCGGCGGGTGGTCGAGCTGCGGGACGGCGAGCCAGTTCACGCCCCCGTCGGGCGCGATCAACGCGACGGAGTAGCCGTCGTCGGTGGCCAGGTAGTCGCGCAGCGGTGAGTACCCGTCCCTGCGCTCGACGCCCCGACTCTGCCCACCCCACGGCTTCCGCATGCGAAGCGCATTCGCGGGCAGGTTGTGGCCACAGTTCCCGGAGTCGCCCGCTCCGTACCGGAAGGACACAACCCCATGTCGACCGATGCGATCGTCGTGCTGCGCGAGGAGCACAAGGAGATCAAGCGGCTGTTCCGTCGTTTCGAAAAGGCGGAGAAGCCGGCGGAGAAGCAGAAGATCGTCGGGCAGATCCTCGAGATGCTCGCGGTGCACACCTACATCGAGAACGAGGGGCTCTACCCAAAGGTCCGCGAGATGGTGCCGGACATCGAGTCGGACATCCTCGAGTCCTACGAGGAGCACCACGTCGCCGACCTGCTGTGCGCCGAGCTCGCGGAGATGAGTCCTGACGACGAGCGCTACAGCGCGAAGGTCACCGTGCTCATCGAGAGCGTCGAGCATCACATTGACGAGGAGGAGTCCTCCTGGTTCCCCGACGTGCGCGAGGCGCTCGGACGCAAGCAGCTGCAGGAGATCGGCGCGGAGATGATCGAGCTCCGCAAGACCGCGCCGCGGGAGCCGAAGATGATCGCCCCGCGCCTGGTGGACCGGGCAAACGCGCAGGTCCCGGCCCCGCGGCCGGCGCCGTCGAGCACTCGCAGCACCCGTCGTCCGACCCGTACCCGGGTCGTCGCCGCGGCCCACGGGGCGAAGACCACGCCGCGGGGTTAGGCGCCGTCAGATCGAGTAGGCCGTTCGGGTCAGTGTGCGAGCACTGACCCGAACTGTTCACTTGACACTTTTGTCCGAAAGTGTCAACCATGTCGGCATGACCCCCACCTCGCCGCGGGCGACGACCCCCGCGGCCCGGCCGGTTCCGCGGCCGGACCTGAAGTCGGCCCTGCGCTGGTCGCTGCGCCAGGCCGCCCCCGCGATCAGCATGAAGCTCGGTGCGCGGACCGGCGACCCGTTCGCGCGCTTCAACACCGATCCCGTCCTGCAGCGGAACCCGCTGCCGATCTACGAGCAGATCCGCGCAGCGGGGCCCGTCGTTCCCGGCCGGTACATGATGACCACCGCGCGGCACGACGTGTCGTACCAGCTGCTGCGGCACGAGGCATTCCGCTCCGGCATTCCCGACGAGATGCTGCCGGCGCCGCTGCGTCGTCTGCTCGCGTGGGCCGAGGATCCGCTGGCGGTCCCGTTCACCGAACGGCCGACCATGATCATGGAGAACGGCCAGACGCACCTGCGGATCCGGCGCATCGCCAGCCGCGCGTTCACGCCGAAGGCGATCGACGCCCTCCGTGCCCGCACCGAGGAGATCGCGGACGAGCTGCTCGACCGCATGGAGCACAAGCATCGTGACGGCAGCGTCGCCGACATCGTCGACGAGTACGCCGGCACCCTGCCGGTGCTCGTCATCGCCGACATCCTCGGGGTTCCGGCAGAGCTGCAGCCGACGTTCCTGACGTGGGGCGACCGCATCCTGCAGATCGCCGCGCTCGGTGTCCCGTACCGCACCTACCGCGACATCGAGGCTGCGCTGCGGGAGATGAACGGCTGGTTCCTCGAGCACTTCGCGGAGCTCCGCCGGAACCCGGGCGACAACCTCCTCAGTCGGATGGTCGCCGCGTCCGACGACGAGGGCCGCTCCGGTGCCGGTCTGTCCGAGCAGGAACTCATGCAGACCGCCGGCCTGCTGCTGTTCGCCGGCTTCGAGACGACGGTGAACCTGATTGGCTCGGGAACGCTGCGCCTGCTCGCTCACCCGGAGCAGCTCGAGATCCTGCGCGCCCAGCCCGAGTACTGGCGCTCCGCGATCGACGAGATGCTCCGCCTCGACGGCCCGGTGCAGATCACCGCGCGGTACCCGGTCGAGGACACCCTCATCCAGGGCGTGAAGGTCCCGCGTTCGCGCATGGTGGCGCTGTTGCTCGCCGGCGCGAACCGTGACCCCGCGGTCTTCCCGGACCCCAACCGCTTCGACGTCACCCGCGCGAACGCCAAGGAACACCTGGCGCTCGGTGCCGGTGTCCACATCTGCCTCGGGGCCTCCCTCGCGCGGATGGAGGGCGAGGTCGGCCTCGGGCGCCTGTTCGAGCGGTTCCCGAACCTGGCCAAGGCCGGCGAGCCGACGCTCGGGCCGAACGCGCTGCTCCGGGGGTACATCCACGTGCCGGCGCGACTCGGCGAGGTGACGGCACGTCAGCTTTGATCTTGGCGCCGGCTGGTAGAAATGGGTCGGTGAGTGCACGGGAACGGGTTCTGGAAGCGGTTGAAGGCCTCATCGCCGAGGGCGGTCTGCGCGCCGTGAACATCGCGTCCGTGGCAGCAGCCGCGGGCGTGTCACGGCAGACGGTGTACGCGCAGTTCGGCACGCGCGAGGAGATGATCGCCGAGTCGATCGCGGTCATGAGCTCGCGGGCGCTCGGAGAGATCATCGATCGGCTGGAGTCGGTCGAGGACCCGGGCGACTACGCCGTCGAGCTGCTCGTCACCGGCCGGGCCGCCTTCCGGGAGACGCCGGCCCTGGCCGTGCTGCTCTTCCCGGACACGGACAACCCGATCTTCGACTCCGAGGTCCTCGCCGGGGCCGTTCCGTTCGCCGAGGCGTTCGTCGGCCCGCTGTTCGAGCGGGCGCCGCAGCTGGAGGAGCGGCGGGCCGACGTCGTGGAGACCCTGTTGCGCTTCGGGCTCTCCGTCCTGACCCTTGACAGCGACCTGATCCGCAGCGACGACGACCTCCGGGGCTACCTGAGCCGGGTCCTCCGCCCGGCCCTGGGCCTGTCGTCCATGTGAGGTGCGCCGTTCCGCTTGACACTATTCGGGCCAAGTGTCAAGTTCGGGGGATGTCCGTCCTTTCCCGCCGAACCTTCCTCGCCGGTGCCGCCGGCGTGGGCCTGGCGTTCGCCCAGGCACCGTCCGCGTCCGCCGCGCGGATCCTCACCACCCGCGAGTCCCACCGTGTCGTCGTCATCGGGTCCGGCTTCGGGGGCGGGATCGCCGCCCTCCGCCTCGCCCGGGCCGGTGTCCCCGTCACCGTGCTCGAGCGCGGCATCCGCTGGCCAGCCGCTCCGAACGTCGACACCTTCCCGCACACCAACCCCGACCTCCGCAGCCTCGACCACCGCCTGTCCTGGCTCGGGTCGCCGACCTTCCTGCCGATCCCGCTGCCGCAGCGCCGGTACACCGGTCTACTCGAGCGGGTCCAGGGCGACCACATGGCGATCATGTGCGCGGCCGGCGTCGGCGGCGGGTCGCTGGTCTACCAGGGGATGAGCCTGCAGCCGACGGCCGAGGTCTTCCACTCGACGTTCCCCGAGGAGCTCGACTACGAGCGTCTCGACCGCGTCCACTACCCGCGGGTCGCGCGGATGCTCCACCTCGCGACGGCACCGGACGAGCTCATCGACACCCCGAACTACACCGCGGCCCGGGTCTTCGCCTCCCGCGCGCGGGCGAACGGCTACGCGGTCTCCAAGGTCCCGATGCCGATCGACTGGAACTACGCGCTCGCCGAGCTGCGCGGCGAGATGAAGCCGTCGTACACCAACGGCGACTGTGCGATGGGCGTCAACAACGGGGGCAAGTACTCCGTCGACGTCACGTACATCAAGAAGGCCGAGCGGACCGGCCGCGTGCAGGTGCTGACGCTGCATCAGGTCACCGACGTCGCGCAGGCGCGGGACGGCCGGTGGGAGATCCACGTCGAGCGGATCGACACCGAGGGCCGCGTCCAGGAGCGCAAGATCCTGACGGCGCGCACGCTGATCATGGCCGCCGGCAGCGCGAACACCACGAAGCTGCTGATGCGCGCGGCCCACCACGGCGCGATCCGCG
The DNA here is from genome assembly GCF_000384115.1 of Sporichthya polymorpha DSM 43042. Classification (NCBI taxonomy): domain Bacteria; kingdom Bacillati; phylum Actinomycetota; class Actinomycetes; order Sporichthyales; family Sporichthyaceae; genus Sporichthya; species Sporichthya polymorpha. The sequence goes on along the minus strand of NZ_KB913029.1, from coordinate 1,082,063 downwards.
ACCTGCCGGACAAGCTCGGCACGAACTGGGGCTCGAATGCCGACCGCATCTACATGTGGACCGACCTGCAGGACCGGTTCGGCTCGCCCCAGGGCGGTCCCGTGATCTACGCCAGCAAGGCGTGGGACGACCCGGCGACGGCGAACACCGTCATCCAGGCCTCGCTCCCGCCGGTCCCTGGCAACAACCGCGCCACGATGCTCGTCGGCTACGGCGTCAGCAGCGGCCGCGGCCGGTTCGTGTGGGACTCCCGCCGGGACGAGGCGGTGCTGCGCTGGCCGAAGGAGGCCGACGCGGGGATCCAGCAGCACATCCACGAGCGCGTCACGAACATCGCCGGGGGCGCGTCGTTCCTCCTCGACACGACCGGGATGGACGCCACGACCTGGCACCCGCTCGGCGGCGCGTCGATGAACGAGGTGTGCGACCTGGAGGGCCGCGTGTTCGGCCACCGGGGCCTTTACGTCCTCGACGGGGCGCTGATGCCGGGCACGACCGCGGCCTGCAACCCCTCGCTCACGATCGCGGCGGTCGCCGAACGGGCGATGGACCACATCGTGGCCAAGGACGTCGGCACGATCATCTGACGACCACTGAAGCCGATGGCCAAGGGCGATCTGAGAGGGTGTCACCGATGAGTTGGTCACGTCGTCGCAAGATCGCCACCTGGTCGTCGGTGGGTGTGTTCGCCGGTGCGCTCGGCCTGTTCGGGCTCGACCGCGGCGCCGAGGTCGTCGTCGAGCGCATGGTGGCGAGCCGGGTCCAGGACTGCCTGCAGACCCCCGACAAGCCCGACGTCGAGATCTCCGGATTCCCGCTGCTTCCCGACCTCGTCCGCGGCCGGCTGGACGGCATGCGGATGACCGCGCACGACGCCAACGCCGAGGGCGTCCGGGTCGCGGACCTGTCGGTCGAGGCCTCCGGGGTCGAGCGCAAGGGCGCCGGGGGAGAGATGGACTCCCTCCGCGGCTCCGGCCTCGTCACCTTCGAGGCGATGAGCGAGCAGGCGATGGGCATGACGATCTCCGACGGCGGCGACGGGCGCCTGAAGATCACCGGCGGCATCGGCATCTTCTCCGGCTCCGCGACGACCACCCCGCGCATCGAGAACGGCGAGCTCGTCCTGCAACCGGGTTCGATCTCGACCCCGCTGTTCGGCGACATGGACTTCTCCGACTTCCCGGAGATCCGCATCCCGCTGCGCGAGCTCCCGACCGGCGTGAATGTCTCGCTCAACCCCACCGACCGCGGCCTGGAGTTCACCTTCGACGGCACGGACGTGAAGCTCCCCGACGACCCCTGCAAGGTCTCCTGACCCGCGCCCGGTAGAACGGGCGTCATGGAACTGGTCGGGACGTGGACGCTCGAGGCGTTCGAGATGGTGGCCGGCGACGGCACAGTGACGACGCCGTTCGGGGACGCGCCGATCGGGCGCATCCAGTACGCCGCGGACGGGACGATGTCCGCGATGCTCGGCTCCCCGGAACGCCCGCCGCTCGGCACCCGGGCCGGCGAGGCCGACGACGCGCAGTGGGCCGCGATCGCGAAGCACTTCGTCGCCTACGCCGGCGCCTGGACGCGGGAGGGCGACGTCGTCCGTCACGAGGTCGCGGTCGCCCTGATCCCGGACTGGATCGGCACCACCCTCGAGCGCACGATCGGCGAGCGGGACGGCCGCCTGACCCTCACCGTCGAGCCGCGGGTCCCCGGCGGCCGCTCCCAGCGGCTGGTGTGGGCCCGGATCTAGCGGGCCGCGCCTCAGCTCCGCGCCTCAGCTCCGCCCCGCCAGGTGCCGGGAGACGGTGCTGCGGCTGACGCCGAGCTTGCGGGCGATCTGCTTCTGCGTCGCGCCGGCGTCGGCCATCTCCTGCGCCTGCGCGATCTTCGCCGGCGTCATGGCGCGCCAGCGGTTGGCGCGGCGCTTGGCGACGGTGGCCTCGGTCTCGTCCTCGACGATTTCCGCGTCCTGAATCTCGGCGTCGAGGTCGTCCCCGGGCGGGAGCGTCGGGGTGCCGGCGGGGGCCGGGGTGCGCGTCCCGGCGTCGGCGGTCTCGCGGACGCGGGCCGCACGCTGCCGGGCCCGGGAGGTCAGGAGGTCGTCGAGGAACCCGCGGAGGGCGGCGACGAGCCGGACGTTGAACCTCGACGTCGGGGTCTCCCGCGTCAGCCCCTCACGCCACATGTGCAACACCAGCAGGAGCACGGACGCGATCAGCCCGAGCCAGAGCACGTGGGCGAAGAACCCCAGCCCGGCGAAGAGCAGGAACACCACCAGCGCCAGCAGCAGCAACACGGTGCCCTCCGGAACTTCTCGATGTCGCCGCCGTGGCGACGTCGTTGCCCTACCCGGGGGCGAACCGGCGCATACTGCGCACGTCGCAGATCACAACTCCCGGAGGCCGCCATGGCGACGTGCTCCCACCTCGACACCATCGCCGACGTCGCGCCCAGTGACGACGGCTGCCACGAGTGCCTCCAGGAGGGTGGCCGCTGGGTCCATCTGCGGATGTGTCAGCAGTGCGGCCACGTCGGCTGCTGCGACAACTCACCCGGCAAACACGCTACCGGTCACTGGCACGGCAGCGGCCACCCGCTGATCCGCTCCTTCGAGCCCGGCGAGGACTGGTTCTGGTGCTACCCCGAGGACATGGGCTTCCTGCTCCCCGGCGCCGCCCCAGCCCCGTCGCACACCTAGGGTTCCAGGATGACCACAGGGATCTGACGGGTCGTCCGCTGCTCGTACTCGGCGAACTGGGGCTGGTCGATCTTCTGCTTCTCCCAGATCCGGGTGCGCTCGTCGCCGGTCGCGACGCGGGCGATCGCCTCCTCGATCCGGTCGCCGAACTCCAGGGTCACCTTGGGGTTGGCCTGGACGTTGTGGAACCACGCGGGGTTGTTCGGCCCGCCGCCCACGGAGCCGAACACCGCGTACCCGTGGTCGAGCTGCTGGTAGGCGAGCGGGTTCACCCGCACCTCTCCGGACTTCGCCCCGACGTTGTGGAGCAGGACGACCGGGACGTTCGCGAGCGGGCCCCCGACCGCCCCGCCGTTCGCCCGGAACTCGGCGATGACCTGCTGGTTCCAGACGTCGATGTCGCGCACCGCGGGCTCCCTCAGTTGACGTGTCATCCGTCACCCAACGCGCCGCCCCTGGCGTCAATTCCCCCGCGGACGTCCGAAGATGTGGTCGCAATAGCAGCCACATCGTCGGACGTCCGGGGTTTCCTCCCGCTACGGTGGCCGCCGTGCTGCGCCCCGCCACCCCCGCCGACACCGACGCTGTCGTCGCCCTCGCCCACGCCGAGGAGGTCGCGTGGTTCGGGACGGCCGAGAGCAGCCACGAGGAGATCGCGCACTACCTGCGCTTCAGCGGTGGGGTGGAGTCCGGGGTCGTCGTCGACGACGGCCGGGTGCGGGCGTTCGCGCTCGTCACCTCGACGAACGAGGCGGTGGTGATTCTCGACCACACGGACCCCGCGCCGCCCCTCGACGTCGTCTACCCCTGGGTGCGTGAGCGCGGGGCGCGGCACATCGAACTCCAGCCCCGCGACACCGACCGCATCGCCTGGCTCACCGCCGACGGGTGGACCCACACCCGTTCGGTGTTCGACCTGACGATGCCGGGCGACGCGCCACTGGCCGAGCCGGTCTGGCCGGACGGCGTCGCGCTGCGGCCGTACGACCGCGGGCCTGACGACGCCGCGGTGCACCACCTCATCTACGTCGAGGCCGACTACGCCTCGGTCCCCGGGCACTACGACCGCCCGCTGGAGATGTGGCAGCAGATGCACACCGCGGAGAACACCCGCGGCTGGGTCGCGCACCGCGACGGGCGCCCCGTCGGTTGGATCGTCGGGCGCGTCCAGGACGACGGGCACGGCTGGGTCCACCAGCTCGCCGTCGCGACGTCGGAACGGCGCAACGGCCTCGGCCGCGCGTTGCTGCTGCACTCCTTCGCCGGGCTCGTCGCCGAGGGCGCCGCCGATCTCGGGCTCACCGTCCAGGCGTCGAACGACCGGGCGATCGGGCTGTACCGCTCCGTCGGTCTGACGGTGCAGAAGGAGTGGCTGGTCTACACCCGGTGACCTCCGCCACCGCTGCTAGAACTGAGGTAAGACCGCCACGGCGGCGGACACCAGGTAGGTGAGATGAGCGGCGGACAGGGCACGGTGGCGGCGGCTGCCTTCGTGTGGCTCGGCATGGTGCTGGCGATCTCGTTCCTCGAGGCCCCCCTGAAGTTCCGCGCCCCGGGCGTCGACCTGCGGCTCGGCCTCGGCATCGGGCGCATCGTCTTCAAGGCGCTCAACCTCGTCGAGCTCGTCCTCGCGGTGCTGATCGCCGGCGCGCTGGCCTTCGGGGACACTGCGGACGGCCTGCTGACCGCCGCGTGCGTGCCGATCGGCGTGCTGATCGCGCAGCTCCTGCTCGTCCGGCCCGCCCTCACGAAGCGCTCGAACCGCGTGCTCGCCGGCGAGGACGCCGGGGGCTCCCGCGTGCACCTGATCTACGTGGCGGCCGAGGTGGTCAAGGTCGCCGCGCTCGTCGTGCTCGGCGTCGCCGCGCTGCGCGGCTGACCCGTCCTCGCGCCACGCCGCCTGACCTGCGCGTTCGCGTTCCCTGAGAAATTCTGCGGACAACCCTCTGGACATCGTGCGCCCCGGTGACGCATGCTGGCCGCACAATAAATCCGACATCGGGTAGCTTATGGGTCGTGAGGGTGTCGCTCGGGGGCGGTCACACACCCTCTGACCTGGGATTACGCGTCGAGTCGGCGATTCTCCGGCCACCGGAGGAAAACCGATTCGACGTAGACACCGCTCCGGAAGTCCCTCCCGCAGAACGGAGTTCCCCATGAAAGGCCTGATCGCCTTCGCCGGCGCTTCCGGCACCGCCGCCGTCCTCGCGGCGGCCGCCCTCATCCCGGCCGGCACGGCCTGGGCCTCGCCCGGCGGCGACCACGCCGCGGGCAACGCCTGCTCGGTCGCCGGCAGCCTCTCGAGCCCGCAGGGCGTCTCCTACGCGCCGACCGACGGCACGTACGACGTCAAGGGCGTCCTCGACTGCACGTCGGAGGAGTTCTCCCACGGCGTGCTCACCGGCAAGGGCAAGGGCCTGCTCGGCTGCTTCGGCGGCTTCAGCGAGGCCGTCTACAGGATCGAATGGTCGAACGGCAAGGTCAGTGAGATCGTCATGAAGTCCGGCGATTTCACGTACGGGACCGGGTCCTACGGCACCGTGACGAAGGGTGCCCTGACGGGTAGTCACGTGGGCATGGCGTGGGGGCGCTATGCCGCCGGCGCGGAGTACAAGTGCGCGCAGGACGCCGTCCACTCCGGGCAGTTCGCCGGAGGGATCGGGATCCACTAGTCCCACCACCGGCCTGCGGGTCTCTTCGGGGGGAGAGACGGTGCACCGCAGTGACCGGGTCTGTCCGCGGGGCGGCGGTGAGGTCTTCGCTCCGACCTCACCGCCCCCGCGGGCGCAGCCGAACCCCAGATGTGTCCGGCGTCCTCCCTCGCCGGAAGCACCGGAACCGCCGTGCCCCACCCGTGACGGGGCACGGCGGTTCCGCATTTCGGGCGCGCATACGATGCGCCGGTGACTGCCGACGGAACTCCAGGACCCGAACTCCTCGTCGCTCGCGACGGCGGTGTGGCGACGCTCACGCTGAACCGCCCGGACGTTCTGAACGCCCTCTCGGTCGAGCTCGCCGAGGCGCTCGCGGCGGAGCTGACCGCCGTCGGCAAGGACCCCGAGGTCCGCGCGGTCGTCGTCACCGGTGCCGGGCGCGGCTTCTGCCCCGGGGCGGACGTCGGCGGCGAGATCCCGACGGCGGAGACCGGTCCCCCGGACTACCGGACCCGGCTGCTGGAGGCCTACAACCCGGTCATCGCCGAGCTGCGCGCTATGCCGAAGCCCGTGATCGCGGCCGTCAACGGCGTCGCCGCGGGCATCGGCATGAGCGTCGCGCTCGCGTGCGACCTGATCCTCGCGGCGCAGTCCGCGAAGTTCGTCAGCGCCTTCTCCGGCGTCGCCCTGAGCCCGGACGGTGGCCTCGTCGCCCACTGCGCCGCGCGTATCGGCATCACCCGCACCGCGCAGCTCATCTACCTGGGGGAGCGGGTGTCGGCGGAGCTGGCGCTGGAATGGGGCCTGATCAACGCCGTCCACCCGGACGGCGAGGTGCTGTCCGCGGCGCAGGCGCTGGCGGCGCAGCTCGCCGCCGGCCCGACGATCGCGCACGCCGGCGCCAAGGAGCAGTTCAACGCGGTCGTCTCCGACCTCGCGGCCCGGCTCGCGCGCGAGGCCGACCTGCAGCAGCGCAACGCCGAGACCGAGGACCACATCGAGGGCGTCACGGCATTCCAGGAGAAGCGAGCCCCGAACTTCCGCGGTCGCTGACATGGCCTGGAAGCTCTTCCGGCCCAAGCCGGTCGACCCGGCGGCGAAGCCCGACAAGCTGACGCTCGCGATCCGCATGCGCCGCATGGTCGCGGCGCAGCAGAAGATCGACGCGCGCCCCGGGTTCCAACGGCTCGAACGCCGCTGGTGCGAACCGCCGACCGCGGACGAGCTCGACCAGCGCATTGCCGGCCTCGCCGAGGGTCAGCAGCAGCAGTTCGCCGACGGCGCCGCGCTCGCGGCGGCCCTGCGCGCGGCGGGCGAGGCCGCGCCCGCTGTACCCGCGTCCGCGACCTTCCGCGACGAGCCCGAGGCCCGCTGGATCGAGGCCCGCTCGGCCGGGGTCCTGCTGTCCGCCGTCGCCACGGCGCTGCCGACCCTGGCGTCCGAGGTGGTCCTGATCGCCGAGGAGGCTGTGCTCGTCGTCGACCCCGCCGCCGGCCGGGTCACCGTCCACGGGGACTGGCCCGCCGAGGTGACGGCCGCGCTCGCGCCCTGAACCGCCGCTGGGGTCACTCCGCCTCGGCGAGCAGTTCCTCCGGCGCGCGCATGCGCCAGGCGTCGGTGACGAGTTCGGTCAGCCGGCGCTTGCCGACCTTGGGCAGCCGGAGCATGACCAGCGGCCACCCGTCGTAGCCGGGCGTGGTGAAGAACAGCTCGGGCTCGCCGAGCAGCAGGGCCTGCTTCTCGGCCTCGTCGCCGACGTAGAGCACCGCGATGTCGTCACGGATCACGCGTCGCTTCCCCGGCACGCTCTCCGGGTACGACCAGACGAACCCCTTGTTCGCGACCCGGAAGTCGAACCCGTCGCTCGGGATCTCCACCACGTGCGGAAGCCCCAGCGCGATCGCCCGCACATCCTCCGCGCTCGCCACGCGGGGCAGGCTAACCCGCCCCGCCGACACCCCGCCAAGCAGCGATGTCAAGAAAGGGTGACACCCCTTACTGCGGAGTAAGGGGTGTCACCCTTTTCTGACGAGGTCGGCCGGGCAGGGTCAGTCGGCGTCGCGGAGGGCGGTGTAGCCGAGGGCGGCGAAGGCGACGGCGCCACCGACGAGGACGGCGGAGCCGACGGGGGTGAGCTTGCCGCGCTTGGTCTCGATCAGGCCGGCGACGGCGTCGCAGCTGTCGACGATCAGCCCGAGGCGGAGCGTGTTGCGGCGGACCGCGGAGTTGCCGGAGAGCAGGGCGAGCCCGAGGACGAGGTCGCGGCTGCCGAACAGGCGGGCGAGGTACGCCGAGGAGTTCTCCGCGTCCCGGATGCCGAACATCTTCGCCGCGGTCTCCGGCGCCGCGTAGGTGAGGATGCCGGCGCCGATGCGGGTCGCGGCGATGGTGAGGGGGATCGGGAACGCCATCAGCTGAGCCTCTCGAGAATCATTGCCATGCCCATGCCGCCGCCGACGCACATGGTCTCCAGCCCGAACTGCTTGTCGCGGGTCTGGAGGCCGTTGAGCAGCGTGGCGGTGATGCGGGCACCGGTCATACCGAAGGGATGCCCGACGGCAATGGCGCCGCCGTGCACGTTGAGCTGGTCACCGAACGGGTCGATGCCGAGTTCGCGCGCGGAGGGGATCACCTGCGCGGCGAAGGCCTCGTTGATCTCCACGAGGTCGATGTCCGAGATCGACATCCCCGCGCGGGCGAGGGCCTGCTTGGACGCCTCCACCGGGCCGAGGCCCATGATCTCCGGCGACAGCCCGGAGACACCGGTGGCGACGACGCGCGCGAGCGGGGTGATCCCGAGCTCGCGGGCCTTGGTGTCGGACATGACGATCACCGCGGCCGCGCCGTCGTTCAGCGGGCAGCAGTTGGCGGCGGTGACGCGCCCGTCGGGGCGGAACACCGGCTTGAGCTCACGCACGGCCTCCAGGGTCACGCCCGCGCGCGGGCCGTCGTCGGAGGAGACGACCGTCCCGTCGGGCAGCGTGACCGGCACGATCTCGCGCGCGAAGAACCCGTCCGCGATCGCCTTCTCCGCGAGGTTCTGCGAGCGCACGCCGAAGGCGTCCATGTCCTCGCGGGAGACGTTCGCGTGCAGGGCGACGTTCTCGGCGGTCTGGCCCATCGCGATGTAGACGTCGGGGACGTCGCCGTTGGCGCGCGGGTCTTCCCACGCCGCGGCGCCGGTCTCGGCGGTCTTCGCGGTCCGCTGCTGGGCCGCGTCGAAGAGCGGGTTCATCGTGTCCGGCAGCGAGTCGCTGTTGCCCTTGACGAACCGCGACACGGTCTCCACGCCCGCAGAGATGAACACGTCGCCCTCACCGGCGCGGATGGCGTGCATCGCCATGCGGGTCGTCTGCAGCGAGGACGAGCAGTACCGCGTGATCGTCGTGCCCGCCAGTTGGTCCTGCCCGAGCAGCACGGCCACGACGCGGGCCATGTTGAAGCCCTGCTCGCCGCCGGGCAGGCCGCACCCGAGCATCAGGTCGTCGACGTCGTCGTAGGAGAGCTGGGGGACCTTGGCCATGGCGGCCGAGATCATCTGGGCGGTGAGGTCGTCGGGACGGATGTCCTTCAGCGACCCTTTGAACGCGCGCCCGATCGGACTGCGGGCGGTGGCGACGATGACGGCCTCAGGCATTGCTCCTCCTCGGAAGCGGGGGACCGACTTGCCTCAGCCTAGGAGGCGGTCCCTGGCCCGTCGGGGCCAGCCGTCCGAACGAGCGTAGTGACGGAGCGTCAGGTGAAGGTTCAGACCGCGATGGCGCGGTAGACGAGATCGGCGATCGCGTCCGCGGTCTCCTCGACCGACGGGGCGTTCTCGCCGCGCAGGTATCCCCAGGACTGGTACTCGATCGCGCCGAACACGAAGTCGCGGAGCAGGTGCGGGTCGACGTCGGGACGGAAGTGCCCGGCGGCGACGCCCTCGCGCACGACCTGCTGGAGGATGCCCGTGAACCGGCGGTTCAGTTCGTAGGCGCGGGTCTCGCGGTAGTCCGAGGACGGCCGCAGTTCCAGGTAGACGAAGCGCGTCAGCTTCGGCTCCTTGCGCACGACGCCGAGGGAGTAGGCGATGACGTACCGCAGCCGGGCACGGGGCCCCTCGACGCTCGCGAGCTCCGGTTCCAGCGACAGGATCTCGGCGAACCAGTCCTCGGCGACGCGCGTCAGCAGCGACCGCTTGGTCGGGAAGTAGCGGTAGACGAGGCCCTCGGAAATTCCGCAGCGACGCGCGACCTCGGCCGGCAGGAAGTTCTCGTACCCGACCTCGCGCAACAGCTCTTGCGCGACGGCCAGGATCGAGGCCGTGCGCGTCTCCGGGTCCTGCCTCAGCTGAGAAGTCACTGGGAGTCAGGCTAGTCCGGACGGCGCACAGGTCAACGGGCTGCGGACACAGTCCTTGCCTCTACGGTGACCCCGTGCGCGCGCGACGGGTGGCAATCGGAACCGGCGTTGCCTTCGGGGTCATTGCGGTACTGGTTCGTACTGAGTTCTCGCCGCTGCTGGAACTCGATTCGGACATCACCCGATCGGCCGTCGACCTCGCCCGCGACCACGAGGCCTACCGCGACGCCATGAAGACCGCGACGTGGTTGCTGCACTCCCAACTGGTGCTGCTCTACGCCGCGCTGGTCGCGATCGGGCTCGCCGTCGCGCGCCGCCCGGTCGCCGCGGTGTGGCTGGGCGCGGTCGTCGGCGTCGGGACCGCGATCAACCCCGGACTCAAGGCGCTGTTCGACCGGGAGCGCCCGGTCGTCCCCGACCCCGTCGAGACGTTTCACGGCCTGAGCTTCCCGTCCGGCCACGCCGCGAGCGCGGGTTTGATCTGCGCCGCCCTCGCCGTCGTGTTCTGGCCTCGGCCAGGCCCGGTCGGCCACGCCGCGCTGGTGACCGGCGTCGTCGTGATCCCGCTGCTCTCCGGCTGGACCCGCCTCACGCTCGGCGGCCACTTCCTGTCCGACGTCGTCGCCGGCGTGCTGTGGACCGTCGCCTGGGTCGCTGCGTGGCAGCCCGCCCTCCCCGCCCTCGAACGCCGCGTCGCGGCGCGGAACGTTCACGCCCCGTCGTCCGGGTAGTGGTTCGGCACGGGGCCGTTCGGCCCGACGCACGAGGAGGCAGCCATGGAACGAGGCAGCACCAAGCACAGCCCGCGGCTGGACGACGAGATGCAGCACGAGACCGAGGGCATGGTGCGCAGCGGCCAGCCGAACCGCGCCGAGCCCCACCGCGAGACCGAGGCCGCCCGCCCCGATCCCGAAGCCGCGGACGACACCGACCAGGCCTGACGGGCGCGCACAACCCCGGTGGAGATGACATCTCCACGGGGGAAGGCCGATTTCACTGGAGATGACATCTCCACCCGGACGAGCCGATTCCGGTGGAGATGTCATCTCCAGTGGGGTCCAGTGGGGGAGGGTCAGGTCGCGGTCGAGGCGTCGGTGAAGCGGAGGATCGCGGCGGGGGCGCCGGAGAGGTCGTGGAGTTCCGGCGGGACCACGACGGCCACCGCGTCACTGCCGGCGGCGGCGCGGAGGACGACGTCGCACGCGGGGCCGCGTTGCGGGTCGGTGACCCCGAGCGCCGTCAGCTCGTCGGCCGAGAGCCCGAGCTGCAACGGGTCGGGGCCGAACCACGCGTCGGTCTCGTCGGTCCAGTCCGGCGGCAGCAGGAGGGTGTCGACCTGCGCGCGGCGCAGGGCGTCGACGACGTCCGCGAGCCCGGAGACCGCGAGCCCGTGCCCGCCGGCCTCGGCGAAGCGCTGCCCGACGGCCCGCACCCGCGCCGCGGCGTGGCCCTCGAGCAGGGCGGTCAGCTCGTCGGGGAGCCGCCCGTCGGGCTGGTGCTCACCGCGGCTCCCGCCGTCGAGGACGTGCAGTTTCTCCCGCGTCCCGCCCGTGACGGCGTCGGAGAGCAGGGTCGCTGCGCGCACGTCACCGGCCACGGCGACGAGCTCGACGTCGGTGCCGTCGACGACCCGGTCCAGGAAGTGCGCGACCTCGCCGGCATTGCGTTCCCAGAGGTTCTCGCTGCGCTTCTGGTAGCGCAGCTCGGACCAGCCGCCGGCGCGGACCTTCGAGATCTCGAAGTCGTCGCCGTCGACCTCAAGCTGCCACTCGCCGTCGCGGGTGCGGACGGTGATGTCGGCGCCGGTCCGGTCGATCTGTACCAACGCGTAGGGGACGCGCGCGTCCTCGGCGGTCACGACGTGGGTCAGCCGCGGCAACGGGCCGCAGTGCGCGAACGTCTCGCGACGTCCCGGGAAGACGCGTTCGAGTCGGACGCCCGAGGCGTCCACGACGACGTCACGCTCGCACGGCCCGCCCTCGGCGGTCTCGCGGAGCAGGCGTTCCTGCGCGACGTCGAGCAGGGCGGCCGGGACGTCGGAGAGCTGGTCGCGCAGACCCCGCCAGCGCAGGGCGACCTCCTCCGCGCCGTTCTCGTTGTCCCGCGACACGTCGAGGGCCGCGGTGAGCCGAGGGCCGTTCTGGTCCGTGAACAGGGGCTGGAACTCGCGCAGGTCCATGGGCACCGCCTTCGAGGATCGTCGGAGGGTCTCCTCGAGCCCTACCCGGGCCGGCGGATCTCACGGTCCCGGGATTTCACGGGCCCTCTCCCGACTGAAGAGGTCTTTGGTCCCTGGTCCGAGGGCTCGCGCACGAGCACGCTCAGGAGCATGGGCGGACTTGTCCGGCCGGGCGGAGGGGAAGCCGTGACGGTCGAGAATCTTCGGGGGAAATCGGGTGACGTGCCGCGGCCGCGCTCGGTCGGGGACGTGATGACGCGGGAGGTCGTCTCGGTGGGCCCGCAGGCGGGGTACACTGAGATCCGGGCCGCAATGCTGAAGCACGACGTGGGTGGGCTGCCCGTCGTCGGGGCCGACGGAGTACTGCTCGGGATGGTGACCGAGGCCGACCTCATCGCGAAGGAGGCCTACCGGGCGTCGGGCCGCGGCCGGCGGATGTTCGACCGGTTCCGCCGGCGGGACACGAACTGGGCCGCGAAGGCCGCGGGTCGCACCGCCGCGGATCTGATGACCCCGCACGTCGAGTCGGTGGCCCCGGGCGACGACCTGCGCGCCGTCGCCCGCCGGATGCTGCAGCGCCGGCTCAAGCGCATGCCCGTCCTCGACGAGGGTCGCGTCGTCGGCATCGTCGCGCGCCAGGACCTGTTGCGCCCGTTCGCGCGCACCGACGCCGAACTCGCCGTCGACGTCGAGGCCGCGCTCGCCGACCCGACGCTGCCGACCGAGCTCGCGGTGCTCTGCCAGGTCACCGACGGGGTCGTGCACCTGTGGGGCTCGGTGCGGGTACCCGCCGACCTGCCGGCGGTGCTCACCGCCGTCACGCGGATCCCCGGCGTCGTCGCCGTCGACTCGCAGCTGTTCCCGCGGGACCCCAACCCGGGCGGCCGTCTGTAGTCAGGCCGGCCCCACGTGCCGGTCCAGCCACTCGACGAGGGGCGCCATCGCGCGCCACTCCTTCGCGACCTGGGCCTTGGCCTGCGGCGTCGAGAGCCAGTCCGGGAAGCCGAGTTCCTTCGCGACGGTCAGCGTCTTGTACCGGAGCAGGTCGGCGCGCGGGTGCTCCTTGTCGTAGCCCTTCGGGACGCGCGCGAGCTGGTTCCCGCCGATCCGGAACCCCTTCTTCGTCACCTTCGCGATCGCCGCCTCGAGCGCCGGCCCGTGCAGGTCGTGGTCGACCGCTCGCCGCAGCCGCGCGACCTGCGAGGTCTCCGTCCGCCAGTACCCGGCGGCGACGAACAGCCCGGCCGCCGAGACCTGCACGTAGACGCGGGACTCCTCGAACCACACGCCCTGGTGGGTCTTGTACGGGGTCTTGTCCTTGGAGAACCGGACGTCCCGGTACGGCCGGAACAGCTTCCCCTCGCCGAACTCCTTCGCCAGTGCCGCAGCCAGGGCCTCCATCGGTGCCCGGACCGACTCCTCGTACACGTGCTTGTGCGCGGTCCAGAACGTCTTGGAGTTGTCCGCCTCCAGGTCGTCGTAGAAGTCCAGTGCTGCGGTGGGAATGCCGTCGAACGTCACGCGTCCTAGCCTGCCTCAGGCAGCATCCACTCGAGCACGTTGGTCTGGAGGAAGACGAGCAGGCACATCCCGGCGAGCAGGACGAGACTCCAGCCGACGACCTTGCGGAAGATGTCGCCCTCGCGCCCGGTGAGCCCGACCGCGCCGGCGGCGATCGCGAGGTTCTGGGGCGAGATCATCTTGCCGAGGACGCCGCCGGACGAGTTCGATGCGGCCATCAGCGCCGGGTCCAACCCCGCTCCCTGACCCGCCGTCACCTGAAGCGCGCCGAACAGCGAGTTCGACGACGTGTCCGAGCCGGTGACCGCGACGCCGAGCCAGCCGAGGATCGGGGAAATCACCGCGAACGCGTCCCCGGTGTCCGCGAGCCAGTTGCCGAGCGCGCCGGTCTGGCCGGAGTTGTTCATGACGTAGGCGAGCGCGAGCACGGCCATGACGGTGACGATCGCGCGCCACAACTGCTGGTAGGTCTTTCCGTAGGCCCGCAGCGCGGCCCCAGGCTTGATGCCGATGATAGGCATCGTGATCAGACCGGCGATGATCGTCAGCGTGCCGGCGGCGGCGAGCCAGTTGAGGGTGAAGTCCGCCGGTGGCTTGCCGCTCGCGGTGACGAGGTCGAGGCCGGGCCACTGGAACAGGTAGGTCCAGGGCTCCTTCGCCATCTCCTTCTTCACGCCGTCGATCTGGAAGATCGAGAAGATCGCGATGATGACGAGGTACGGCGCGTAGGCCCGCGCCACCTCGACGCGGGTGTCCTCCAGGGTGATGGTCCCGCCCCCGGTCGGCGCCGGCTTCGCGGCCCGCGCGCTGCCGCCGGACCCGCCGGTCGGCTCGTCGCCGTCCGCGAGCTCGCTGAAGGTCTCCGCCGGACGCCAGACGCGCAGCAGGATCACGATCGCCAGCGCGCTGACCAGCGCGGCGACCACGTCGGTCAGTTGCACCGAGAAGTAGGTCGAGGTGAGCCACTGCGCGACCGCGAACGCGAGACCGCCGACCACCGCCGGCAGCCAGCACTGGCGCACCCCGCGCTGGCCGTCGACGATCGCGACCAGCACGAGCGGGACGAACACCGCGAGCACCGGAGTCTGGTGCCCGACGAGCGCGCCGAGGTGATCCTCGGTGAAGTGGTCGGCCAGCGCGGGGTCGGAGTTCGCCGGTGCGGTCACCTTCGAGAGCGTGACCACCGGCGTCGCGAGCGCACCGAACGCGACCGGCGCGGTGTTCGCGACCAGAGCGAGTACGGCCGCCTTCATCGGCGGGAAGCCCAACGCGATCAGCATGACCGCACTGATCGCGACGGGCGTCCCGAACCCGGCGAGCGCCTCCATCAGCGCGCCGAAGCAGAAGGCGATGACGATCGCCTGGATCCGCATGTCGTCGCTGATCGTCGCGAACGACCGGCGTAGGACGTCGAAGTGCCCGGTCTCGACCGTCATGTTGTAGACCCAGATCGCACTGATAACGATCCACATGATCGGGAAGAACCCGAAGGCCGCACCCCAGGTCGACACCGCCGCGGCCTGGTCGACGGGCATGTCGAAGCCGCCGATCGCGACGACCCAGGCCACCGCCAGCGCGGCCAGGCCCGAGATCCACGCGGTGATCCGCAGGACGCCGAGGAGGAAGAACAACGTCGCGAGCGGCAACGCGGCGATCAGTGCCGAGGCCGTGAGCGAGTCGTTGATCGACCGGATGTCCGGTTGATAGGTCGCCAGCAGCATGCTGAGCTCCAGGAGCGCCGATGGTCCCGGGTGGGTGGGATGGCGCGGAACTTACCTGCCGTTACCCCGAAATGTCAGCCCTCGGCGGCCTGCGGACGCGGCGCGTTCGGCACCGGTTGGCCGTACGCCGGCGGGTTCGGGTCGACGAATTTGTCGAACTCGCCAAGGCGCCAGGACTTCAGCTGGTCCTCGGGTGTCGCGTTCAGCCACTCCGCGAGCTCGCGATAACTGACGCACCGTACCTCCGGCTTGCGGCAGGTCTCGGTGACGAAGTCGGCGAGCGCGTTGGAGTAGGCGCCGTTGTGCCACATCGCGAAGTGGTTGCCGAGGATCACCGGCGCCCGGTTGCCGGTGTAGTTGCGCTGGAAGTACTGCCGGTAGGTGTCGAGGGCCTGCTGGCCCCAGGCGTCGGTCGTCGACGTCGGGTACGCGGCCTTGGTGTTGCAGCGGTCGTGCTGGAAGCAGAAGTTGTAGTCCATGGCGAGGATCCGCCGGTCCGTCCCGTAGGAGGGGACGTACGGCAGCGGGAACACCCACAGCGACGTCGGGCCGGTCTCGGGCCACCCGCGCTGCGGCCACGCCGTCGGCGACGACGCGTCCGGGGTTGGGCTGGTCTCGTAGAGGAAGCCGGCCTTCTCCAGCACCGGGTACAGGACCTGGTAGTCGCCCTCCAGACACGGGGTGCGCGAGCCGACGACGTCGTCCCCGGTGAACCCGAGCTCGACAGGCGGATCGATCCCGTTGGTGGAATTGGCGTTGTCGATCATCGACGTGAACTGGTCGAGCTCGAGCTGCCAGTCCTCCGCGGTGAACCGGGCGACCGAGCCCTTCTGGTCGCCGCAGATGTGCCCGTTGAAGTGGGTCCCGATCTCGCTGCCCTCGGCGTGGGCGTCGCGCAACTGCTCGAGCTCGTAACGGACGGCGTCGGTCTCGCTCTGGCCCGGCAGCGGCAGGACGCCCGAGACCTGGAACGGCATCGACTGGGTCGCGGTCCCGAGCTGCGGAGCCGTGTACGTGCCGATGTTGTCGTGGGTCAGCAGGTAGGGCCCCGACAGGAAGTACGTGAAGCGCGCGTTCGCGTCCCGGCTGACGTCCCGCCAGAACTGGAACTGCGGGTACGTGCCCCCGACCGCGACCCCGGCGCCGTCGAACGCCACCGCGACCACTTGCGGCGGCCGCTCGCCCGGCGCGACGGGACCTAGCGCCTCCGGCCCGACGCGGGCCACGCCGGGGGAGTCGGGGGCGTCGGGCGCGGTCGTCGCGTCACCGGTGGGCTCCGCCGACGCCCCGCCGACGGGGGCCAGAGCGACGGGGGCCAGAGCGACGGGGGAGCCGTCGGTGGACGAGCACGCCGCGAGCGCGAGCACGGCCGCAGCCGCGCCCAGCACACGGCGACGCCGAGCCCCCCGGACGATCATGATCTCAGCGTGCCACGGCCCGGCGCCTGGACCGGGTCACTTTCGGCCAACCGTTACGGATTCAGCTTCTCCACAGCAACCCACGAGGAGCTCAGGGCCGGGGTCTGGGACAGCGGGTCGAGCTTCGACCCGTCGATGAGCTTGTTCCGGTTCGCGCCGTAGGAGATCGGCTCCGCCCCGCCGCGGGGGTCGAAGACGCGCGACCCCCACCCGTGGTCGACGAGCACCAGGCCCGGCCTCGGATCGTCGCTCACCAGCGCGGGCACCTCGATCGAGCCCGTCGGGGAGTACACACGCACGAGGTCGCCGGTGGCGATCCCGAGCTCCGCGGCGTCCGCAGGATTGATCACGGCCTCGTTGCGCTTGCCCGACCGGTGCAGGCTTGGCAGCTCGTTCAGCCACGAGTTCATCGCGTGCCGATTGCGGCGGTTCCCGAGCTGGAACGGGTAACCGGTCGGCGCCTCGTCGCGCTGACTGGTCATCAGTTCTCGGGTCCGGGCGAGGAACTCCGGCGGGGCGGCGTGGATCTTCTTGTCCGGAGTCTTCAGCGCCTTCCTCAGGTTGCCGAACTCACGCTTGCCGAAGACGTAGCCGTGCGGCCGGGAGACGATGTCCTTCCACTTCACCTTGCGACCGCTCGCGACGAGCAACCGGTCGATCAGGTGCGGGGAGAACTCCAGGCCCGGGCGGCCCGTCCTCCGCGCGAGCTTCCGGGACACCTTGACGAAGGTGTTCACGCCCCGGTAGCCGAACAGCGGCTTGCCGAGGGCGAGGGACAGGTCGGTCCAGAACCGCCACTCCTCGCGGACCCCGACGGGCGGCTCGACGGCGCGGCGGCCGTAGTGGGCGTAGGGCTGGTCCTGCAGGCCGGACGTGAGCGCGTGCAGGTCGTCGCGCTCCAGCCAGTGCGGCACCGGCAGCAGCCAGTGCGCGTGCCGGTGGCTCTCGCGCTGCACGAGGTCGAGGACGACGAGCAGGTCCAGTTGCGCGAGCGCGGCGTCGAGTTTGTCGCCGTTCGGGCCCGAGACGACCGGGTTTCCGGCGTTGATAATCAGCGCCCGCACGCGGCCCTTGCCGGGGGTGGTGATCTCGCCCGGCAGCTCGTCGAGGCCGTGGTGGCCGGCGACCATGTCGCGGCCCTGGACCCGCGACTTGTGCGTCATCGGCTTGGCCATCATGTCGAAGAGCTTGATGCTGTCGACGTAGCCCTCTTCGTAGCGGCGCCCGCCCGGGCGGTCCATCCGGCCGGTGACGACATTGAGGACGTGGCCGAGCCACTCGCCGATCGTGCCCGTCTCGTGGAGCGCGACGCCGGTGCGGGTGATCGCCATCGCGGTGCGCGCTCCGGCGAACTCGCGGGCAATGCGCTCGATCTGCTCGCGCGGGATCTCGCAGCGCGCGGCGAGATCGTCGAGGTCGGCCTCGCGCACGAGGCGCCGCAGGTCCTCGACGCCGGTCGCGATCCCGCTGACGGGGTCGCAGTCGGCCTTGTGTTCAAGCCCCTCGTCGAGGATCACCTTGATCATGCCGAGCAGCAGTGCCCAGTCCTGCGCCGGCCGGACCGCGAGGTGCTCGTCGGCCCTGCGGGCCGTCTCGGTCGCGACCGGGTCGACGACGACAAGCTTCGCGCCGCCCTTCTGCCGCTCCAGGCAACGCCGCCAGCCCGCGGGCACGGTCTCGAGCCAACCCCACGCACTGACCGCCGGGTTCGCCCCGACGAGCAGGAAGTAGTCGCAGTTGTCGATGTCCGAGACCGGCGCCATCAGCTGCGAGCCGTACATCGCGGTCGCGACCACGTGCATGTTGTTCTGGTCGACCGACCCGACGAAGTACCGGCTGTTCGAGGAGATCGCGTCCATGAACGCCAGCTGGAACATGACGTTGGACGAGGAGAATCCGGCCGGGTTGCCCCAGTACGTCGCGACGGTGTCGGGGCCGTCCTCGGCGATCAGCCTCTTCATCCGCGTCGCGATGTCGGCGATCGCCTCCTCCCACGTGGCCTCGACGTAGCCGTCGCCGACGCGGCGCATCGGCGTGAGGATCCGCCGCGGGTGCTCGACGAGCTCGCCCGCCGTCCGCCCCTTCGCGCAGAAGTCGTGCCAGGTATGCGGATTCTGCTTGTCCGGTGCGATCTTGAGGACCTTGTTGTCCCGAACCGTCACCTCCAGCCCGCAGGCCGCGAGGCAGTAGCGGCAGAAGGTGTGGACGGTGCGTGCCCCGGAGACGTCGGTGAGCTGGAGGTCAGGCGAGGTGTCGGGGCGTTCGACAGTGGTCATGGCCCGACGTTACCGGTGCTGGCGTACGCCGCCTCCGTCTTGACGATCGCGGTCCCGCCGACGCGCCCCTGCTCGGGGGTGACGCCGTTCGCGGCGACGATCCCGAACGCGTGGCGGAAGGCCTCGTTGGCGTTGACGAAGCTGACGCCGCCGTCGACGAACGCGACCGGGACGGCGTCGGCGAACGCGTCGCCCTTGCCGGCGTCGACGGCGATCACCCCGCCGTCGTAGATGATCTCGGCCAGGGTCGCCGGGTCGGCGGCCACGTTCGCCTCCCGGATCGCGGCCGCGGCGGCGGCGCCGTCACCGCGGCCGAGGGCCTGGGAGGCCGCGGCCTTGGGGTCGGACGCCGCGCCCGCCGGTGCCGCGGAGAGCGTGAGGGCGGCGGCGGTCAGGACGGCGGCCGCGCTGCGGCGAAGTCCACGGGTTCGAGTCATCGGGTCCTCCGAGGGGGTCAGGAGTGGGCGGCCTTGAGGATGGGCTCAAGGCCGGAGAGCAGGGACATCCACGCGGCGGGCGAGTCGATCTCGGAGCAGAAGTTGGTCTCGACGATGACGCCTTCCAGGCCGGCGTCCCGGACCTCGGCGGTGCGTTCGGCGACCTCGTCGACGCTCAGGCGCTTTCCGGCGGTGCTCTCCAGCGCGACGCGGTAGATCACGTCCACCGGAGGTTGGCCCTCCGCGCGCTGGGCGTTGACGCCGGCGAGCATCTCCAGCACGGTCGGGATCGGGAGTGACCCGGGGTTCCACAGGTCGAACTGTGCGGCGGTGCGGGCGAGTCCGGGCCCGGACCACATGCCCGACATGAGCCGGAACTCGCTCACCGGCTTGGGCTGCATCAGGCACGGCCCGACCTCGAAGAACGGGCCGGAGTACTCGACGGGGTCGGGGCCCCAGCAGGCGCGCAGCGTCGGGACGAAGTCGTCCATGCGCTTGCCGCGGGTCGTCGGGTCGACGCCCATCGCGCGGTGCTCCTCGACCGACCAGCCGACGGAGAGGCCGATGACGTCGAGTCGGCCGCTCGCGAGCTGGTCGACCGTCGCGAGTCGCTGGGCCAGCTGCACCGGGTAGTGGTTGCCGCCGACGAGCACCGAGGTGCCGAGCTGAATCGTCGAAGTCCAGGCCGCGACCGCGCCGAGAAGTTCGGTCGGCGCCCACACCGACTTGTAGCGCTCGGGCTGCGCCTGCGCGCTCCCGCCGTACTCGCCCTCCTGCTCGAGCGCGTAGAGGAAGTGGTCCTGCACCCAGAGGTGATCGAACCCCATGCCCTCCGCGGTCTGCGCGAAGTCCCGGACCAGACCGGCGTCGACCGCGGGCCCGAGCTGGGGCAGGCACAACCCGACGGTCGTCATCCCGTCATCCCTTCGGAAGTTCGACGTACTTGATGCGGGTCAGCTTGGTGGTCGCGATCAGCCACCGGCCGTCGACCTTGCGGTAGGTCTCGGTGTAGTGGCCCCAGCCGGTGTGGTTGCGGTAGCCGGAGTTGTCGGGCGATTCGACGAGGTCGTACATCGGCCACAGGCCCCGCGCGTTCGTCTCGTCGAGGACGTCGATCTCCGGCTCGTGCCCGTGGTGGATCGAGATCCCGGACGCGAAGTGCCGCGCGACCGACGCCACGAATGTCGCCTTGTCCACCGGACCTGACGTCGACTCACCGAAGTCCGGGACGAAATCCTCGGTGAAGAGGGTTGCGAACTCGTCCCATTCCCGCAGGTCGACGCACCGGAAGTACCGCGCCTTCAGCCGGCGGATTTCCTCGACCGCCTCCAGCCGCGCGATGCGCGCTTCGAGGTCCATCAGTGACGATGCCTCGGGAAGCGCTCCTTGATCGGGGAGTCCGCGTTGTAGTCGGCGTACCGCGCGATCTTCCCGTCGCGGACCGTGAAGCACCCCATGATCGGGATCGCGATCGCCTCGGTCCCGTCGGCGAGGAAGATGCGGTCGACGCGCTCGGTGAGGACGATGCCGTCGCCGTTCGCCGCCTTCCGGGAGGCCAGGTTCCGCAGCTCCGCGGTGCACCACTCCATCTCGAGGGTGTCGTGGAGCTTGGACAGGAACTCCATCGCCGCGGCCTTGCCGTAGGTCGGCGGGGAGCCGGTGTTCTCCCAGAGGAAGTCGTCGGTCAGCCACCGGTCGTAGCAGTCGAGCATGTGCGGCCAGGCGCCCGGCCCCCAGTCGTCGAGGAAGCCGACGACCGCCTTCTCGTCGTCGTTCTGCGGCTCGGCGCCGGGGTGAATCAGCATCGCGCGTGCCTCCGCCAGGGCTGGGCGAATAGTCGCGCTATAAACTATTGAGGGCTCGTCCTTTCCGCAAGGGGCGTTCAGGCCGGGCGGACCGAGACCGGGAGCGACTTGAGCCCGCGGAGGAAGAAGGTCGGGTCGCGCTGGACCCCGTCCGGGTCGTGGTCGATCTTGGAGAACCAGCGCAGCACGCCGTCCAGGACGAGCTCGGTCTCGCGGGGGGCCAGGTGGGCGCCGAGGCAGAAGTGCGGACCGAGACCGAAGGCGACGTGACCCTTGGTGTCGCGGAAGATGTCGAACTCCTCCGGGTGATCCGGGAACTTGGCGGGGTCGTGGTTGGCCGAGGCGAAGCTGACGAGGCAGAACCCCTCGTCCATCGGCGTGCCGGCGACGACGTGATCCCGCGTCAGGCGCCGCGGCAGAAACAGGGCGGGACTGTCGTAGCGCAGACCTTCCTGCACCGCAGCCGGAATCAACGAACGGTCCTCGCGGACGGCCCGGAACTGATCCGGGTGCTGGAACAGGGCGAGCAACAGGTTCCCGATCAGCTTGCCGGTCGTCTCGAACCCGGCGTTGACCGAGAAGTTCAGGAGGCTGACCACTTCGAACTCGTTGAGCTTGTTGCCCTCGTCGGAGGCCTGGACCAGCGCGGTTGCCAGGTCGTTGCGCGGCGCGCGCCGGCGGTCCTCCACCAGGCCGAAGTAGTAAGCGCGCAGATTCGTGATCGCGTCGGCGACGTCGTCGTTGAACCCCTCGTAGGGGACCTCGCCGGACACGTTGGCATTGATCGCGTCGACGATCAGCGTGCCCCAGCGGGCGAAGTCGGCGTGCATGTCCGGGTCGACGCCGGTCATCTCGGCGATCACCTTGATTGGCAGCGGAATCGCGACGTCGCGGACGATGTCCGGCGCCTCGCTCTCCGCCATCGTCGCCATGCACTCGTCGACGATGCGCACCATCGTCGTCTCGAGGTTGGCCACCATGGTCCGGGTGAAGGCGGTGTTGGCCAGGCGCCGCAGCCGGGTGTGCTCCGGCGGGTCGAGCGAGAGCAGGAACTTCACCTCGGGCACGACCAGGTAGTCGCCGAACATCAGCTCCATCCACCCGACGGAGGAGAAGGTCTTCACGTCGCGCAGCGCCCCCTCGACGTCCTCGGCGCGCGTGATCAGCGGCATCCCGAGCGCGTCGACCATGTGCACCGGATCGTTCTCCCGCATCCAGCGGAAGTACGGGTACGGGTCCGCCATGACCTCGGCGTCGAACGGGTTGAACGGCGTGCGCTCGATGTCCAGCAGGCTCATTCCGGCTCCCGGGGGCGAAGGGGTGCGCCGAGTGTGCGCGCCCGGTGGCCGGGACGTCAAGGGTCAATACTGACCCTTAAGAGTCCTGGCCCTCCCCGAGCCCGAACCCGTGCAGCAGCAGCGCCGCCAGGTGGTCGACGACCACCTCGGGGTCCTCGCTCGTGCCGTCGAGGGAGTCCAGGGCCGGCTCGAGGGCGACGTAGCCGAGGACGAGGCTCAGCACGGCGCGGGCCGTGAGGCCGACGCGCGTCGTCGGGAACCCGCGCGGGGCCAGCTCGCGCTCACCGGCCTCGCGCAGTGCGGCCAGCCCGACGTTGAGTGCGCCCCAGACCTGGTCACGCACCTCGGGGTCGAGCTGGTCGCCGTGCAGCAGCAGGATCCGCACGGCCCCCCGGTGCTCGCGCGCATTGCGGTACAGGTCGCCGACGAACTCGCGCATGAGCGTCGCGTTCGGGACCGGGGCGTCGAGCTGGGCCGTCCAGGCCGGGACCCACTCCTCCACGAAGCGCAGCAGCGGCTGCTCGATCGCGGCGCGGAACAGCTCCTGCTTGGTGGCGAAGTGGCGGATCAGGACCGACCGACTTACCCCGGCGACACGCGCCACCTCGATTGTCGTGGTGTCGCTGTACCCGAGCCGCGCGAACGTCTCCTCCGCCGCGACGAGGATCAGTGCCCGCAAGTCCGCCGGCCGCCGCCGCTGCCGCGCTGAGTCGTCGATGCGGGGGCGTGCCATGCCGTGCAGTCTTCCGGACGGGGTCGCGGGACCCGCACGGTTGGGGCTTGCGCCGGAAATAGTCGCAGTACAAACTATTGAACGGAAGACATATTTGGGCCCCACGTCCGCCAGGAAGGTCCGCATGGACTCGTACACCTACGGCGACTTCAACTACCGGACCGTCGTCAGCGGCTTCGTCAACGACCTGTCGCAGTTGCACCCGGGTGCGGTGCACTTCGGTCTGGAGCAGCAGATCGAGTACGTCTACGGGTTCTTCGTGGGCGAGGACGGGACGATCACCTGCCTGGAGCAGAAGTTCGTCGGCTCGGTCTCGACCGGCACGTTCGTCATGCGGACCGACGGGCACGGCGGGATGAACGTCCAGCCGGAGACCACGCGCAGCTACCGCGGCGAGGTCCGGCGCACGATCGAGGACAAGTACCGCAAATGGTCGGACCCCGTGATGCTGCGGCTCCCGGAGTCCGCGCGGCGCGAGGGCGACCTGCCGTACCTGCTCGAGCTCGACGGCGACAAGTTCCTCTGGGACCAGGGCGAGCTGTGCCACCTCGAGGGCGAGATCAAGACGCTCGGCGTGCAGTTCTACGCGGCGTCCGCGGAGGAGCCCCTGTTCTTCACCTCGATTCCGTACTGGGTCACCGGCACCGTCCTCGGCCGGCCGACCACCGGGCTCGTCTACTTCGACCGCGTGCACCTCAAGCCGGGCACGGAGTGGAAGGAGACGAAGATGTTCACCGACATCCAGTACTCCTGGAACATCTTCGGCAACCTCTACGCCGACGGCTCGATCGAGTACGGGAAGATCGTCATCGGCAAGGACGGTTTCCAGGCCGCGATGGTCGTCGACGACCACCGCCTCACCGCCGGCAGCAGTACCGTCTCCGGCCGCTACGTCCTCAACGACAACGGCTTCATCCGCCACGCGCGCTACTCAGTGGGTGGCGCGGGCGGTCACGTCTACGAGTTCCGCGGCAAGGACGAGAACAACATGGTGGAGTTCTCGGCCTCCCGCTGGAACGGCTATCACGCCCAGTTCGGCGTCACCCGCCGACTCGGCGACGAGCGGGAACTGGTCTCCGGCATCACCTGGCTGGAGTCGTTCGATCACCGCATCCGCGACGCCGGCCTGGCGTTCGACTCTCTTGACTGACGGGACGTCACTTCTTTGAATGGCTCTGCCCTCGTCCTGGGTGGCAGCATCGCCGGCCTGCTCGCGGCGGCGGCGCTGTCCCCCCACGTCGAGACGGTCACGCTCGTCGACCGGGAGGACCTGCTCGAACCGAACCGCCGCGGCGTCCCGCAGGGGACGCAGGTGCACGCGCTGCTCGGTGCCGGCCAGCGGGCCATGGCGGCACTGCTGCCCGGCATCGTCGACGACCTCGTCACCGCGGGCGGCCGGCTCGTGGACTCCCCGCACGAGGTCGCGATCTACGGCGCCCAGGGCTGGGCCGGCCGGGTCCCGAGTGAGGCCCACGTCGTGTTCATGCGGCGCCCGGTCCTCGAGACCGTGGTGCGCCGCCGGGTGCTCGCCCTGCCGAATGTTCGCGCCGTCTCCGGCGTCGTCACCGGGCTGACGGGCAGTTCCGACCGCATCACCGGAGCGACGCTCCAGGGCGGGAGCACCCTGGCCGCCGACCTGATCGTCGACGCCACCGGCCGAAACTCCAAGGCCGCCGAGTGGCTCGCCGAGTTCGGGTGTCCCGCGCCCGCGACAAAGGAACTGCGCTCCTACGTCGGGTACGCGACGGCGACCGTGCGCCTGCCCGACGGCGTCTTCCCGCCCGGCGTGGTCGGGATCCTCAGTCACCCGCATCCCGGCGCGCTGCGTGGGTCCGCGGTCGTGCCCTGCGACAACGGGCTCTACCAGGTCGCGGCGCTCGGGATGATGAAGGCCGACCCGCCCAAGGACCGCGAGGGCTTCCAGTCGCACCTCGAGGCGGCGCCGAGCCGACTCGTCGCCGAGGTCGCGGCGAAGGCCGAGTTCGTCGAGGAGCCGACGGTCTACAAGGTCCGGGGCAGCCTGCGCCGGATGTGGGAGGACCTGCCCGCGCACCCGCCGGGCTTCCTCGCGATCGGCGACGCGGTGATGTCGTTCAACCCGCTCTACGGCCAGGGCATGTCGGTGGCGGCGAGCGAGGCGCGGATCCTGCACGACGAGGTCGGGCGGACCGGCGTCGCCGACCCCGGCCTCGCCGGACGGGCCCAGGCGGCGTTCACGCCGGTGGTCGACACCGTCTTCCACATGGTCGTGAGCACCGACGCCCATTACCCGGGTGCCGAGCTCGTGGGCGTCACGGCGCCCGACCCCGAGGCGGTCACGTCCGGTCGCGCCCTGAGCCAGTTGGCGACCGAGGACCCCGAGGTTGCCCTCGCGCTGAAGACCGCCGGCCACTTCTTCGACACCGCCCCGCTGCGGTCGCCGGGGATTGCGCAGAAAGTCGCGGCCTGGATCGCCGATGGACGCACGCCGGCCGCCCAGGACCCCACGGTCATCCCCCCGGCTCTGATCGAAACGCCCAGGTGAGAGGGGGTTTTCGGCCCGTGTCGCCGCTAGCCAGTGATCGCTTGCATCACCTCGTCCAGACATCGCGTCCGGATCACGGTTTCGTCGCCCCTTCTGCCCGGGATCGTCAATGCCTGTCCGCCACCGAAGACCTGTGCTACAAAAGTCGTGAACTTGACTAATTGGTGATGTGGGTCACCGCCCGCTCACCGTCCGTCCCCCTTCGGAAGGTCTGTATGAACCTTCGGCGCTACTCGATCCCCCTCGGGGTGGCCGCACTGGTCACCACCGGTGGGTTGGTCGTGCTGCCGGCCGGCTCGGCGGGGGCCGAGTCCAGCTACGACGCGACCGCTCGAACCGAGACCTTCACGCTCAACATCGCCAACCCGTCGATCCCCACGGGCATCGACATCGAGGGCGGTGGTCCGGCCGCGAGCGTCCGGCAGGACAGCGTCGGCATCTCGGACGCGAGCGCGCAGCTGCCGTACGCCGGCGACACGGTCCCGGGCCTGCCCGGCATCGGGGCCGGTCTGTTCGGCTTCACCGCGCCGCCGTACCCGTTCATCGCCTCCTCCAACGCGGGCTCGCCGCCGCAGTCGGTCTCGTACCCGGGCGTGGAGTTGCACGCCGAGAGCGGGGACTTCACCACGCAGGCGTCCTCGGTGCTGGGCCAGGCCGGCTCGGGTGCGAGCGCGAATGCGCGAATCGACGAGGCGCGCTCCGGTGACGTCGTCGCCACGGCGACGACCGGCGCCGATACGGTGAAGATCGGCCCGTACGGCACGCTCTCGGACGTCAAGAGCGTCGCGACGGTGAAGGCGGACGGCTTCTCCGGCAAGCTGACGCGCACGACGTCGAGCTCGATCGGGAAGATCTCGTTCCCCGGTCTGAGCTTCACGGTGCCGAAGCAGAGCCCGGGTCAGATCCCGATCCCGGTGCCGATCCCAGGCATCCCGAACCAGGCGCCGATCGAGGTTCCGCCGTTCCCGTTCCCGGGTGGTGGCCAGACGTTCCACAATCCCGAGCTGGGGATCCAGGACGGGTACTTCGTGGTGACGGCGCCTCAGGACGGCACCGTGCAGAAGTACGCGGTCCCGTCGGGGCCGGTGCTGGAGGGCCTCAAGGCGCTCGGCGTCACGATGCGGTTCCAGGCTCCGCAGGAGACCGCGACCGGCGTCATCGCGGGCGCGTACATCTTCCAGTACACGATCGCCGAGCCCCCGCCGAACGGCTACTACAACGGCGCCACCAAGATCACGCAGAGCACGGCCTACGCCCTGGCGAGCGTGAACCTGCAGCCGGTCGTCACCGACGGCACCGGCTCGACGCCGGTGGCGCCGACCGACTCGGTCGACGGCGTCGCCGCCCCGGACTCGCTGGCCCCGGTCGACCAGGCCGGCCTGCCCAGCCTGGGTGACGCCGGCGCGGTTCCGACCGTGCCGCTGTCGCCGGTCGCCGGCGCCGGTGGAGCACCGAGCATCTCGCTGGCCGGGTTCAAGATCGGCCTCGGTCTGGACAGCATCTATCTCTCCGTCGCGGCACTCGGCCTGCTGGGCCTGCTGTCGGTCGGCGGTCTCTCCTGGTTGGGAGTGCGTTCGCGGTGAAGGTGACGGCATGAACCTCCTGAAGTACGTCCGCGTCCAGTGGGACCGCGCCGGCGCCGTCGTGGCGGCCTTCCTCGGCCTCGTGGTGCTGATCTTCGGCTACCTCGGCACGTCCGACACCGAGTACATCGCCGAGCAGATCCCGTACGTGATCTCCGGCGGCCTGACCGCGGTGATCCTGTTCGTGGTCGCCGGTGTGCTGTGGCTGTCCGCCGACCTGCGCGACGAGTGGCGTGAGCTCGCGGCCCAGGGCGACGACCTGCGTGCGTTCCTCGAGAACGAGGCAGCCAACTCGGGCAAGGCTCCCGGGCGGCGGAACGGCTGAGACGATCTTGACCGCCACGATCGACCAGACGGAGATTCCCGAGGTCCCGGAGAAGGCTGCGACGCCCCCGGACACCCCGGCCCGTTCCGTGTCCTACCGCCGCGACCCCTCGCCCTGGCGCCGTCGCGACATGCTGATCTGCGGGCTGCTCGCGCTGCTCGGAGTTGTCGGTGTCGTCGCGTGCTGGATCGGCGCCACGGAGGAAGCCGTCTGGCGGCAGCAGAGCGGCTGGCTCGTCGGGGCGATCTTCTCCACCGGGCTCGTCGGCGTCGCCGGCGTCCTGTGGGTCCTCATCGGCCTGCGCCGCGTCCGCCACGGCTTCCGTGACCTGCGCCGCGACCAGCGCGCCGCCCTCGGCCTGAGCCGGGTGCGCGGTGGGGCGACCGACCGCCGGGCCGCAGACAGCGCGGACGAGACCGGCCCGATCGCCACCGGCGAGCTGGTGACGTCCGGTCAGATGACGCGGGTCCACCGGCCCGGCTGCCTGCTCCTGCGGGGCAAGCAGACGACGCCGGTGCCGGCCGACCAGATCGAGAACTACGGGCGTTGCGGAGTGTGCGACTCGTGAGCGACTACTCCCCGTTCATCGTCTTCGGCATCATCACCGGAGCGATCTACGGCCTGTCCGCGATGGGCCTCGTGCTCACCTACAAGACCTCTGGCGTGTTCAACGTCGGGCACGGTGCGGTGTGCGCCGCGGCGGCCTACGGCTTCTACGAACTGCGGCAGAACCAGGGCATGCCCTGGCAACTGGCGTTCCTGATCGTCGTGTTCGTCTTCGGCCCGATCGCCGGCCTGATCCTCGAACGGTTGGCCGTCGTACTCGCGCCGGTGTCGACGGCGATGCGCATCGTCGGCACCGTCGGGTTGCTGGTCGCCATCCGCGCGATCCTCGACCTGAGCTTCGGCGACGTCGGCCTGGTGTTCAACCCGTTCCTGTCGCAGGAAGAAGCGTTTACGCTCTTCGACGCGACCGTGTCGGTGGACGACCTCTACACGTTCACCGCCGGCACCGTCGCTGCGATCGCGCTGTTCCTGTTCTTCCGGATGTCGCGCCTGGGCGTCGCGATGCGCGGCGTGGTCGACGACCCGCAGCTGCTCTCGATGTCGGGCACCGCCCCGGCGCGCGTGCGCCGGGCGTCGTGGATGATCGGGTCCTCCTTCGCGGCGGTCTCCGGCATCCTGTTCGCCCAGAACCAGTCGCAGCTCGACATCAACGTGCTCTCGCTGCTGGTCGTCCAGGCCTTCGGCGCCGCGACGATCGCCCGATTCACCAACCTGCCGATGGCGTTCGTCGGCGGCATCATCGTCGGCGTCCTGCAGGCCGTCATCGGCAAGGCGACCGGCAGCAACGAGCAGCTCCAGGGCCTCGGCCTGACGGTTCCGTTCCTCGTCCTGTTCGTCGGTCTGCTGGTCATCCCGCGCAAGAAGCTGGTCGAGGTCGGCCGCATGGTGCGGGCGCGTCCGCCGGCGGCGAGCATCCTGCCGCCGCAGGCCCGGATCGGCGCGCTGTGCGTGGGCCTGGCGGTCCTGCTGGTGATCCCGCACGTGGTCGGCGCGAAGCTCCCCGGCTACAACGTGGCGCTCACGCAGGTGCTGCTGTTCGTCTCGCTGCACCTGCTGGTGCGGACCTCGGGCCAGATCTCGCTGTGCCACTTCGGCTTCGCCGCCGTCGGTGCCGCCGGGTTCGGGCACTCGGCGAACAACGGGGCGCCGTTCTTCCTGGCGCTGTTGATCGGCGGCCTGTGGTGCATCCCGCTCGCGCTGATCGTCTCGGTGCCCGCGATCCGCCTGTCCGGTCTGTACCTGGCGCTCGCGACCCTCGGCTTCGGGATCGTGCTCAGCCAGTTCGCCTACTCGAAGTCCTACATGTTCGGTGGCGGTCAGCTGCTGACCCGCCGGCCGGACGGGTTCGAGCAGGACAAGGACTACTACTACCTGCTGCTCGCGATGGCGATCGCCGGTGTGCTGGTGGTCCTCGCCGTCGAACGCTCCCGCCTCGGTCGGCTGCTGCGCGCGATGTCGGACTCCCCGCTCGCGCTCACCACGCTCGGCACGTCGGTCAACATCTCCCGCGTCATCGTGTTCTGCATCTCCGGTTTCCTCGCCGGCATCTCCGGTGGCCTGTACGCCTCGCTCTTCGGTGGCGTCACCCAGGACACCTTCAACTACGTCCAGTCGCTGCTCGCGCTCGCGGTCCTCGCGATCGCCGGCAGCCGCACGATCACCGCGGCGTTCGTCGCCCCGGCCCTGCTGTACGTCGTCCCCCTCTACTTCACCCAGGAGAACGCAGCCGCGTGGCTGCAGCTCGGGTTCGGTCTCGGCGCGATCTTCGCCGCCGCGGCGTCCCAGGGCGGGGTCGACAACTGGCTCGCCCGCGGCGCCCAGCGAAACGCCGCTCGCGCGGAAGGCCCCGCCGGGCGCCGGATGCGCCTGTCCCTCGGAGGTACCGCCTGATGTCTCGCCTGACGTCTCGACAGAAGTCCACCCGCGCCGCGTTCCTCGCCGGCGCGGTGGCACTGGCGCTCGTCGCCGGATGCGGCAACCGCGTCGACCACGAACAGGTCGCCGCGGTGGGCAACGGATACGGGCCGGTCGACGCCGCCCGCGACAACTCCGGTGCCGCCGTGGCTCCTGGTGCGGTGGACCCAAATGCCGGAGCGCCCGGCGTCGACCCGGGCACGGTCGCTCCGGGCAACGACACGGCCGCCCCGGGGGCGCAGGTTCCCGGCGTCAACCCCGGCGCCTCCACCGCCCCCGGCACGAACGCCGGCCCCGGCACGAAGCCGGGCGCCAACGCCGGCGCGAAGGGCGGCACCGGCGGTACCGCCGGCACCGCGTCGACGGCCTGCACGCAGCAGCTCGCGCCGGTCGTCCTCGGCCAGACGCTCGCGTCCTCCGGTCTCGTGGGCGCGGCCATCGGCGGCCTGCGCACGGGCCTCGCGGTGTGGGCGAAGGACATCAACGCCCGGGGTGGTCTGCAGTGCCACCCCGTCCAGCTGATCCAGCTCGACGACGCCTCCGACCCGGCGCGCGTCTCCTCGAACTGGAACCAGATCATGAAGGACCGCGGCGCCGTCGCCATGGTCGGCGGCGGTGTGCCGATCGCCATCGCGGCGCTGCGTACCGCCGCCGAGCGCGACAAGATTCCGGTGGTCGGCGGCGACGTCACGGCCATCGACTGGGTGCAGAGTCCCTTCCTGTTCCCGAGCGGCGGCACGCCGCTCACGTCCTACGACGGTGGCGTCGTCGACGCCGCGAAGGTGACGTCGGGTTCGCTGAAGGCCGGCATCTTCTACTGCGTCGAGGCCTCGATCTGCACCGGTCTGAAGAACAACTACCCGAAGAGCGCGGAGCGCGCGGGGGCGGCCCTCGGGCCGATCCAGGCGGTCTCCCTCACCCAGCCGGACTTCACCTCCGAGTGTCAGACGATGAAGTCGGCCGGCGTCAACATCCTGTTCTTCGGCCTCGACGGCTCGGCCAGCATCCGCGCCGCCCGGTCGTGCGCGTCGCTGAACTACTTCCCGACGATCGCCACCGGCGCCATCGCGGTCAGCGCCGCGGCCGCGGCCGATGCGGGTCTGCGCCGCAACAAGACCTTCCTCGGCAGTGGCGTCGTGCCCTACATGACGACCGACACCCCGGGCATCAAGGAGTTCCACGCCGCGACCAAGCGCTGGGCTCCCTCGTCGCCCGAGGACCAGCAAACGCTGCTCGGCTGGGCCGCCGGCAAGCTGCTCGAGGCCGCGATGGAGAAGGTGTCGGCGAAGGCTCGCGCCGGCAACATCACGACCGAGATGATTCTCGACGGCCTCTGGCAGCTGAAGAACGAGAAGCTCGACGGGCTGTCCCCGGGTGCCACGTTCACGAAGGGCTCGCCGGCCAAGTCGATCGACTGCTACTACGGCCTGCGGCTGGACGACAAGGGCTTCGGCGCCCCGAACGGCAGCAAGCCGGTCTGCTACGGCGCTGACAAGAAACTCGAGAACGCGGCCGCGGCGCTGATCGACGGGTCGTCGGCCCCGGCGCAGCGTTCGGACTCGAAGGCGGACTCCTCGCCGCAACTGGCCGTCCTGGCCGGTGGAGTGAGTGCGCGTCAGACCGCGGGCCGACGGAGGGGCTGATGCTCGAACTTCGCGGGCTCGACGCCGGCTACGGCGGCACCCAGGTCCTGCGCGGGGTCGACCTGATCGTCCCCGACGGCTCGATCGTCGCCCTGCTCGGGCCGAACGGCGCGGGCAAGACGACCCTCCTGCGTGCCGCCTCCGGGCTGATCCGCCCGATGGGCGGGGACATCGTGCTCGGCGGGGAGTCGGTCCTCGGGATGCCGCCGCACGACCTGTGCGCGCGGGGTCTGTGCCACGTGCCCGAGGGGCGAGGCATCTTCCCGAGCCTGACGGTGCGGGACAACCTGATCCTGCAGAGCAAGGCCGGCCAGGAGAAGGAGTCGATCGAGCGCGCGGTCTCCGCGTTCCCGCGACTCGGGGAGCGGCTCGCGCAGCTCGCCGGGACGATGTCCGGCGGTGAGCAGCAGATGCTCGCCCTGGCCCGGACCTACATCCAGAAGCCGCGGTTCGTCCTGCTGGACGAGGTCTCGATGGGCCTCGCGCCGAAGATCGTCGACGAGATCTTCGAATTCCTCGGCCGGTTGGCCGCGGAGGGCTCCGCGCTGCTGCTCGTCGAGCAGTACGTCACGCGTGCGCTCGACGTCGCGGACTACGTCTACCTGCTCAACCGCGGCCGCGTCTCCTTCGCCGGCGAGGTGTCCGAGGTGGATGCCGACGCGATTGCGGCGGAGTACGTCGGAGGCGGGCATTAGCGACGAACCGAAGCCCGGAGGTCTCGAGGTCGCCCCGCAGGGCGAGCTGGTGCTGGTCCGGCACGGCCTGCCCGAACGCGGACTCACCGGTCCCGACCGCAGCGACCCCGGTCTCTCCGAGCGGGGCCGCGCCGAGGCGCGCGCCGTCGCCGACTTCCTCGCGGCCGAGCACTTCGACGCGATCTACTCCTCGCCGCTGAAGCGCGCGATGGAGACGGCCGCGCCGTTCGCCGCCGACCGCGGCATCGAGGTCGTCCCGCTCGACGGCCTCGCGGAGTTCGACAAGCACTCCGACGAGTACCTGTTCTTCGAGGACCTCCAGAAGGCCGGCGATCCTCGCTACAAGGCCTGCCTGCGCGGCGACCTCTCCGCCTGGAACACCGATTACCCGGCGTTCAAGGCCGAGGTGATGGAGGCGATCACCGAGATCACCACCAAGCACGCCGGTCAGCGCGTCCTCGCCTTCTCCCACGGCGGGGCGCTGAACACCATCCTCGGCGCGGTCCTCGGCCTCGACCGGATGTGGTTCTTCTACCCGAAGCACACCGGCATCTGCCGCGTCGCGGTCGACCACCACCGCAACCGGATGCGGATCATCACCCTCAACGAGTTCAGCCACCTCCGCGCGCTGGACTGACTCCTGACGTCAGCGAGATCGAGCGCTATAGCGCGCGCTTTCGCTGACGTTACGGGGATTCCGGGAGGGCGAGCGCGCGGCGCACCGCCGGGGTGACGGCGTCGACGGCCGCGGGGACGACGGCGGCGACGTGGCCGTCGGGGCGGATCACCCACGCCTCGCCGGGTTTCGCGCCGAGAGCAGCGAGGACGGCGTCGCCGCCGGTGAGGTCCGTGGCGGCGAGGACCCGGACGGGGGCCTCGACCGCGGCCGACACGACTTGCTGGTCGAGGCTCTGATCCACCGTCAGGATCAGGAAGCCGTCGCGGACCAGCTGACGGAACCGGGTCACCGCGGGGCGGGTCGGGATGCCCACCGGCACGTCGGGGACGAGGACGCCGGGCCCGGGCAGAGGGGCGTGGCCCTTGGCCGGCCGCCCGCCGAAGGGGCGGGTCGGGTCCGGTGTGGTCAACGGTGAGTCGACGTACCAGTACGGCTCGGCGAAGCGGCCGGAGTCGATCTCGGCGCGGCGGGCCGGGTCGGTGCGGGCGGCCTCGAGCAGGACGCGACGGCGTTCCCACCCGTCGGCGTCGGACGGGACGAGGAAGCGCATCGTCGCCGCGGTGATCTCCAGATTCTCGGCCGCGGCCGCATGCCGCTCGTCGTGGTAGGTCTCCAGCAGCTCGACCGGCGCCCACTCGTGCAGCACCGCGGCGAGCTTCCACGCCGCGTTCTCGGCGTCGGCGACGCCGGAGTTCAGTCCGCGCGCGCCGAACGGGGCGACCAGGTGCGCGGCGTCGCCCGCGAGCAGGACGCGGCCCACCCGCATCCGGTCGGCCAGCCGGGAGTGGAAGCGGTAGACCGTCGTCCAGATCAGCTCGTACGGCGTCTCGCCGAGGATCTGCCGGATCCGCCGCTCGAGGCCGCCGCTCGCGAGCTCGGCGTCGAGGTCGAAGTCGTCCGGGACCTGCCAGTCGATGCGGAACCGGCCGCCGGGACAGGGATGGATCAGCACCTGCCGGTCCGGGTTCCACGGCGGGTCGAACCAGAACCGGCGCTCGGACTCCCACCCGGGCAGGTCGGCGCGGACGTCGCAGATCAGGAACCGGTCGTCGAAGCTCTCGCCCTCGAACCGGACGCCGAGCGCCTCGCGCAGGGCGGTCGCCCGGGCCCCGGCGGCGATCACGACGTGGTCGACCTCGATCTCGCTGCGCCCGACCTCGCTCACGCAGGTGAGCGTGACGCTCTCGTCGGACTGCCGCAACCCGGTGACCGCGTACCCCCAGCGGACCTCGATCAGTTCCTGACGGTCGATCAGTTCGTCGAGAATCTCCTCGGTCCGGTCCTGGCCGATGTTCACGAACGGCGGCAGCGGGGACGAGCCGTTGTCGACGAACGACCAGGCGTGCAGTTCCGCGTCGCGGTGAAAGGTGCGCGCGGTGGTCCAGGTCAGGCCCTCCGCGGCGATCGCCTCACCCCCGACACAGGCCCAGATGTCGAGCACGTCGCGCTGCTGGCAGATCGCCTTCGACCCGACTGCGTCACGCTCGGGACGGGCGTCGAGCAGCAGCACCGGGATGCCCCACCGCGCGAGCAGCAGGGCCGTCGTCTGGCCGACCGGCCCGTTGCCGACGACCACCACCCCGCCGGGTGAGTTCACGCCTCGCCCTGGAGTTGGTCCCAGACCTCGCGGTCGCGCTCGGCCGTCCAGACGCGGGGCCAGTTTACGCCGTCGAATTCGTCCCACAGGCGCTGGACGTTGAACGGCAGGCAGTGCTCGAAGATCGGCCACGCGCCGTACTGCGGGGCGAGGGCGGCGTGGGTGTCGGCGAAGGCCTCGCGCAGGGTGCCGCCGCGGGCGTGGACCGCGCCGACCTTCTCCCGCATCACGAGCAGGAAGTCGCGGGTCTGCTCGATCGCCGCGGTGACCGCGTCCCGGCCGCGCGGCACCGCACCGCGACCGCCGACGACCGCCTCGGCGCCGAAGCCGGCGACGCGGTCGAGCGTCCCGGTCGACCAGTCGGTGTGGAACGCGTCGCCGGTGTAGAGCGCGGCCTGCGCCTCGACGAGGTCGCCGGCGAACAGAATCCGCTCCCGCGGGATCCACGCGACGATGTCCCCGGCCGTGTGTCCGCGTCCGCAGTACTGCAGGACGACGTGGCCGCGGTCGCCGCCGAGGTCGATGGTCAGCCGGTCCGAGAAGGTGAGCGTCGGCCAGGTCAAGCCGGGGATCTCCTCCGGTTCTTTGAAGAGGCGGGGCATTCGGCCGTACTCGGAGTCCCAGTCCTCCTGTCCGCGCTCGGCGATCAGCTTCCGCGTGTTCTCGTGCGCGACGATCACCTCGGCGTCGAACGCGCTCGCGCCGAGGACCCGCACCGCGTGGTAGTGACTGAGCACCAGGTACCGGACGGGCTTGTCGGTGTGGTCGCGCAAGCGGGCCAGCCAGTCGCGCGCGGCGGCCGGTGTCGCCCGGGCCTCGAACGCGACGAGGAAGTCCTCGCCCTCGATCGCCCCGACGTTGGGATCACCCTCGGCGGTGAGGGCGTAGACCCCGTCCGCCAGGACCTCCAGCGTCTCGGTCTTCGCGGCCAGGTCGGCGGAGGAGGCGAACGGCTTGGCGCTCACGAGGAGGGCCCCTTCGGTCGAGTGCGGGGGAAAGGCAAACCTCGGCCGAGGTCCGCGGTCGTGTCAAGGACGGGCCTCGAGATCGCGTCAAGGGGTTGGCCTGGTCGCGAATCGGCGGCATCCTCGGGCGCATGACCTGCCCGGCCTGGGACGTCGACCCGCTCTCGGCGGAGTTCCTCGCCGACCCGTATGCGGCGCTGAACCCGCTGCGCGAGGCCGGGCCGGTGTTCCACTCGCCGGTGCTCGACATGTGGGTCGTGACGCGGCACGCGGACATCGAGGCGATCTTCCGTGACCCGGCGACGTTCTCCGCCGCGATCGCGCAGGACCCGCTCCACCCGCTCGCGGACGAGACCCGCGCCGTGCTCGCGACCGGTTTCCGCGCCGGGGCGACGATGTCGAACGCCGACCCGCCCAAGCACACGCGGATCCGGCGGCACAACCTGCGCTCGTTCTCCGCCCGGCGCATCGCGGCGGTCGAGCCGCTCGTGCGGGCGAAGGCCGCGGAGCTGCTCGACGACCTGCTGACCGAGCGCGAGTTCGACCTCGTCGAGGGGCTGACGTTCCCGCTCCCGGCCTGGATGATCTTCTCCTTCCTCGGCTTCCCGTCCGAGGACACCGAACTGCTCAAGAGCTGGTGCGGCAACCGGACGCTGTTCAGCTGGGGCCGGCCGTCGGTGGACGAGCAGGTCGAGATCGCGCAGAACATGGTCCGGTACTGGCAGTACTGCGAGCGGTTCGTCGACGGCCGCATCGCGGACCCGGTCGACGACTTCACCTCCGACCTGGTGCGCGTGCACCTCGCGGACGCCGCAGAGCTGGCCCGGGACGAGATCGTCGGCATCGTCTACGGCCTGAGCTTCGCCGGTCACGAGACCACGACGAACTTGACGACCAACGCGGTCCGCCGGCTGCTGGAGCACCCGGAGGCGTGGAAGGCCCTCTGCGCGGAGCCGGGCCTGATCGAGAACGCGGTCGAGGAGGTCCTGCGCTTCGACACCAGCGTCATCGCCTGGCGTCGCATCACCACGCGGCCGGTCGAGATCGGTGGCGTCGCGGTGCCCGAGGGCGCGCGGCTGCTGCTCTCGCTCGCGAGCGCGGGCCACGACCCCGCGGCGTTCCCGGACCCCGAGACCTTCGACATCCGGCGGGAGGGCGTGCGCGACCACCTCGCGTTCGGCAAGGGCATCCACTTCTGCCTCGGCGCCCCGCTCGCGCGGATCGAGGTCCGGACCGTGCTCGAGCTCCTGACCGCACGGGCCCCGGACCTCGAACTCGTCCCCGGCCAGCAGCTCACCTTCCCGCCCAACGTGTCGTTCCGTGGCCCGCAGTCGCTGCGGCTGCGCCGGGGCTGAGCGGTCGTGGCCAAAGGGGTGGCTCGCGCGCGCGTCGGCAACCTCCCCGCGCCGGCCACCAGCTTCGTCGGCCGCCGGGAGGAGCTGGCCGGGGCCCGCGACCTCATCGCCGGCTACCGGCTGACGACGCTCACGGGGCCCGGCGGCGTCGGCAAGACCCGGCTCGCGCTGGAGATCGCCGCCGTCGTCGCCCCGGCCTTCCCGGACAGAGTGTGGCTGGTCGAGCTCGCCGACCTCCGGGATCCGGGCGACGTCGCCGAGGCGCTGGTCTCCGCACTCGGCATCGGTGGCTCCGCCCCGACCGGTGCCCTCGCGGAGCTGAGCTCCTACGTCGCGTCACGGTCGATGCTGCTCGTCGTCGACAACTGTGAGCACGTGCTCCCCGGGTGTCAGGTGCTCGTCGACCGGCTGCTGCGCGCCGCCCCCGATCTGCGGGTACTCGCGACCAGCCGCCAGCCGCTCGGGCTCGCCGCCGAGCACCTCGTCGACGTCCACCCGCTGCCCGTCCCGGACGAGACGCGACGTCTCAGCCCGGACGAGGCCCGGCAGTTCGGCGCGCTCGCCCTGCTCGAGGACCGGACCGCCCGCATCGCACCTGGGTTCGCGTTGACCGGCGGGAACCTCGCGGCCGCCGCCCGACTCTGCGCGCGGCTGGACGGGGTGCCGCTCGCGATCGAGCTCGCCGCCGCGCGGCTCCGCGTGCTGTCGGTCGAGCAGTTGCTGACCCGCCTCGACGACCGCTTCGCCACCCTGACCGGTGGCGACCCGACCGCGGGGGAGCGGCACCGCACGCTCCGTGGACTGGTCGAGTGGAGCTCCGACCTGTGCTCGGCCGGCGAGCGGACGCTGTGGGCGCGGGCCTCGGTGTTCGCCGGCGGATTCGACCTCGACGCGGCCGAGATGGTCTGCTCCGGCGGGGATCTGACGACGGAACAGATCCTCGACCTCGTCGACGGTCTGGTCGCGAAGTCGATCCTGCTGCCCGAGGCCGGGACCGAACGCGTCCGCTACCGGCTGCTGGAGACGATCGCCGAGCACGGCCGCGAACGGCTGGCGGCGGCGGGCGACACGGCGCGCCTCCGCGACCGGCACGCGGCGTACTACGGCGAGCTGGCCGCGCAGGCGTCGGCCGGGTTCTGGGGCCGCGACCAGCAGCGCTGGCTGGTGCGGATCCGCACCGAGCACGCGAACCTCGCCGTCGCGTTCGACGACCGAATGTCCGTGGGCGCGGCCCCCGACGCGCTCCGGCTCGCGACCGCGCTGCGGTTCTACTGGGTCACCGGCGGCGTCCTGCGCGAGGGGCGGCGATGGCTGGAACGCGCCCTCGACGCCACCGCCGCGTGCGACCCGGTGCTGCGGGCCGAGGCGCTCTGGACCTGCGCGTGGGTCGCGGTGCTGCAGGGCGACTACGCCGCGGTCGAGCGGCGGCTCGACGAGTGCGACGCCCTCGCGGACCGGCACGGGCTGACCACCGCCGCCGCCCACGCCGCGACCTGGCGCGGGACGCTCGAGCTGTTCAACGGCGACCTCGCCCGCGCCCTCGCGCAGTTCGAGCTCGCGGCCGGCCGGCACGCGGCGGCGAGCGACGCCGAGGGTGCGCTGATGACGCTGTTTCAGCTCGGCGTCACGGCCTCGCTGCTCGGGTACGCGGAGAAGGCGCGCGCCGCGTGCGCCGACGCGCTCAAGCTGAGCGAGTCGGTGGGGGAGACCTTCGCCGGTTCCTACGCGCTCTGGGTCCTCGGCCACGACGCGTGGTCCTCGGGTCGGCTGGACGAGGCGGAGGACTACGCCCGCCGCGCGCTGCGCCTCAAGTACGAGCAGTTCGACACGATCGGCATCCCGCTGGTCGCCGAGGTGCTCGGCAGCGTGCTCGTCTCGCGCGGGGACATCGAGCACGGGGCGCGCGTCCTCGGTGTCGCCACCGCGGTGTGGGAGGTCGCCGGGACCCGGATGAACGCGTTCGGGCCGGCCCTGGCCGCGACGCACGACCGGTCCGCCGCCCGGGCGCGCGAGGTCCTCGGCACAGCCGCCTTCGACGCCGCCCTCGAGGCGGGCCGGACCCTGACCCCGGCCGCCGCCCGCGCGCTGCTGCTCGGCGAGAGTCCCGTCGACGACGAGGAAGGCCCCGACGACGACGCCGACCTGAGCCCGCGTGAGCGTCAGGTCGCGGAGCTGATCAGGCAGGGCCGGAGCAACCGGGAGATCGCCGCCGCGCTCGTCCTCTCGACGCGGACGGTCGAGGGCCACGTCCGGCGGATCCTGGCCAAGCTGGGCTTCCACTCCCGCGTGGAGATCGGGCTCTGGGCGCGGGACGCCCGGCCCGGTACCTGACCCATCGCAAAGCCCATCGCGTAGTGCGTCACGTAGTTCTGCGCATGCGCACCCGTGCGCGCCGCGTCAGGCTCGGGGGCGACGAGTCCCGCGTCCGGCCGAGGAGGCCACCCATGCCCACCATCGCCATCGTCGGGGCCGGCCAGTCCGGCCTCCAGCTCGCGTTCGCGCTCCACCGTGACGGCCACGAGGTCACGCTGTACTCGGACCGCACGGCCGAGCAGATGGCGGCGTCGCGGCTGCCGTCGTCGAACGCGATGTTCAGCCGCAACCTCGACCGGGAGCGGGCGCTCGACATCTGCCTGTGGGACGGCGAGCAGCCGCTGATCGACTACACGTTCTGCCGCATCGCCGACGGCCCCGAGGGGGACCTCGCGCTCAGCTTCGACGGCCGGTTCGCCCGGCACGCGCAGTCGGTGGACCAGCGGCTCAAGTTCGGCACGTGGCTGAACCTGTTCTCCGACCGCGGCGGGAAGGTCGTCTACGGCACGGTCGACGTCCCGACGCTGGAGAGCATCGCCGCGACCGCCGACCTCACGATCATCTCCGCCGGGAAGGGCGACATCACGCGCCTGTTCGAGGTGAACACCGCGATGCTCACCTACGACCGGCCGCAGCGCTCGATCGGGATGGCGGCGCTCGTCGGCTGCGTCCACGACGCACCTGACGGGGTGTACTACAACATCCGGCCCGGCGTCGGGGAGGCGTTCGGCATCCCGATGGTCACGCACGCCGGCCCCGCGATCGCCTGGGTCATGGAGGCCGTTCCCGGTGGGCCGATGGACCGCTGGGGCGCGGCCACCGACCCCTCGTCGATGCTGGATCTGACGAAGCGTGTGTTCTCCGACTTCTTCCCGTGGGAGAACGACCGCGTCCGCGATGCCGAGCTCGCCGACGCCAATGCCTGGCTGTGCGGCGCGGTCCCGCCGCTGGTGCGCAAGCCGATCGCGACCCTGCCGTCCGGGGCGAAGGTGGTGGGCATCGCCGACGTCGTCGTCCTCAACGACCCGTGCTGCGGCCAGGGCGCCAACAACGCCTGCATGCACGCGGACATCGTCCACCGGCTCATCACGGCGGCGGGGGACGGACCGTTCGACGACGCGTTCCTGCAGTCGACGTTCGACGAGTTCTGGTCCTACGCGCAGTTTCCGACGGGGTTCACCAACACGATGCTCGCCCCGCCGCCGTACGCCCTCGCGGTGCTCGGGGCGGCGACGCAGATCCCCGAGGTCGCGCACCGGTTCTGCAACGTCTTCGACGACCCGACCGACCTCCCGAACTTCCTCGCCGACCCCGCGACCGCGGAGGCGTTCGTCGCGGCCGCGGGGGCGCGCGCCGGCTACGCGGCCCGCGGGCGCACGGTCGCGGCGGTGCCGGCTGGGGTGGTGTGAACGTGGCACCCGAGGTCGCGTTCGCGGTCCCGGGTGACGACCTCCGCGCGTACCGGCAGTCGCTCGGGACGTTCCCGACCGGGATCGCCGTCATGACCGCCGCGCACGACGGACGTCGCGTCGGGCTGACCGCGAACTCGTTCGGCTCGGTCTCGCTGGACCCGCCGCTGGTGCTGTGGAACCTGCGGACCTGCTCGTCGAGCCTGCCGGTCTACCGGGCGGCGGGGCACTTCGGCGTCAACGTCCTCGCCTGGCAGCAGGAGGAGGTCTCGCGGCAGTTCGCCACCCCGGCGGACGACCGGTTCACCGGGGTCGAGACCACGGTCGGGACCACCGGGGCGCCGCTGATCGCCGGCTGCGCGACCCAGTACGAGTGCCGCCTGGCCGGAGAGTTCGTCACCGGCGACCACGTCGTGCTGGTCGGCGAGGTGCTCCGCTACCGAAACTTCCACCGCGAGCCGCTGATCTTCTTCCGCGGGGACTGCCGGTGGTTCGAACAGCCCGTCGTCAGCTGACGCGCCGCGTCAGGCCGTGTCTCGTCCGAGCAGGTGCCGGATCGCCCGCGGGGTGACGTGAAGGAGCCGGGCGAGCTCGTCGATGTCCTCGCCGTTGCGGAGGGCCTCCAGCAGCCAGACCCGCTCCCGGGCGACGGTCTGCAGCGAGGCGGCGTGGTCGCGGGCGAGCAGCGCCTCGACGACCGCAGGGTCCAACCGGGCCGAGGCGCCCGGAACGGCCGGGGCGTCCGGAGCGGCCGCAGCGTCCGGCGTCTCGGGCTGGTCCTCGGGGTGCGGGGAGCTCACGTCCCTCCCTCCGCTCGGTCTTCACGTCGTTCAGAAAATTGTGAACAATATTCGGGCGCGGCGCAGGCGAATCGGTCCACCCCGTCAGGACTGACCGTTGCCAGCCGCGGAGGATTACTCTAGGAATAGACAATTGCGCTCGTACCCCAATCGTGGAGGTCGGTATGGCCGAGGGAACCGTCGATGGTCTGCATGTGGAGAACCTCACGGTCCGCTACGGCGGTCTGACCGCCGTCGACGGCCAGACCCTGACGGCCCCGCGTGGCCGCATCACCGGGCTGATCGGGCCCAACGGTGCCGGCAAGACCACGACCTTCAACGCGATCACCGGCGTCGTGCGCCCGGCCGCGGGCAAGGTCGTGCTCTTCGGTGAGGACGTCACCTCCGCCCCGCCGCAGGCCCGCGCGCTCAAGGGCCTGGGCCGCACGTTCCAGCGGATGGAGCTGTTCGAGACGCTGTCGGTGCGCGAGAACGTGCGCATGGGGCGCGAGGCCGCGATGGCCGGCCGGAACCCGCTGCGGCACCTCGCCGCGCGTCCGGCCGAGCGCCGCGCGACCAAGCAGCACGCCGCCGAGGCGATGGAACTCTGCGGCATCTCCCACCTCGCCGACCGGCGTCCGGCCGACCTCTCCACGGGTCAGCGCCGGCTCGTCGAGCTGGCCCGCGTCTCCGCCGGCGACTTCCGGCTGCTGCTGCTCGACGAGCCCTCGTCCGGTCTGGACGGCTCCGAGACCGAGCGCTTCGGCGAGATCCTGCGGACGCTGGTCGCCGAGCGCGGCCTCGGCATCCTCATCGTCGAGCACGACATGGCGCTCGTCATGAGCACCTGCGAGTACATCCACGTCCTCGACTTCGGCAAGCCGATCTTCGAGGGCACGCCGCGCGAGGTGCAGACGTCCGAGCTGGTCCGCAGCGCGTACCTCGGCTCCGAGGCGCCCGAGCTCGAGACCGACGAGCTCGCGAGTTGAGGCCCGGCGGCCTCGAGGTCGTCGCCCACACGACGGTCGTCCTGGTCCGCCACGGTCAGGCGGAGCGCGGGACGACCGACCCCGGCCTGTCCGCGCGCGGCCGCGAGGAGGCGAACGCGGTCGCCAAGGCGCTCGCCGGTGAACCCGTCGAGGCGGTCTACTGCTCGCCCCAGCGCCGGGCGCTGGAGACCGCCGCTCCGCTGTGTGCCGAACTCGGCCTCCGGGCGCAGGTCCGCGACGGGCTCGCCGAGTTCGACCGCCGCTCGACGGAGTACGTCCTGCTGAGTGAACTCCGCGCCGCCGGTGACCCCCGCTTCGACGCCTGCATGGCCGGCGACCTCACGCCGTGGGGCATCGACCTCCCGACCTTCCGCGCCGAGGCCGGCGAGGTCCTCGCCGAGATCCTGACGACCCACGCCGGCGGCCGGGCTCTCGTCGTCAGCCACGGCGGGGTGCTCAACGTCCTCCTCGGCGCCGCGGTCGGCATCGACCGGATGTGGTTCTTCCACCCCGACAACTGCGGAATCAACCGCCTCGTCGCCGACACCTCCGGCGGCGTCCGCCTCGCCTCCCTCAACGAGACCCAGCACCTGCCCCCGCCCCTTGTCACAAAAGGGTGACACCCCTTACTGCGCAGTAAGGGGTGTCACCCTTTTTGAACGTCGGCGGAGGGGCGTCAGTCGCCGGCGGCGGCGCGGACGGCGTCGATCGCCTCGACCAGGGAGGCGCGCTCCGCGGGGGAGGCGCCGGGCAGGCCGTACTCCACCGCGTCGAGGACGGCGGAGGCCCGCTGGAGCAGGTCGCGGCCCTCCTCAGTGATCGTCACCAGCGTCGCGCGCCGGTCGCTCGGGTGCGGGGTGCGGACGAGGAGCCCGCGGGCCTCGAGGCGGTCGGTCGCGACCGTCGCCGTCGTCGGGTGGACCAGCAGCGACTTCGCGAGCCGGGACACCGACCGGGTGTGGTTGTCGGACATCTCCAGCGTCACCAGCAGCATGAAGTCGGTGAGCTTGATGTCGTGCCGCTTGAGTTCGGCCTCGATGTTCGTCGTCATCAGCCGGTGCAGCCGCAGGACCGACGTCATCGCGATGAACGAGTCCTCGTCGATCCCGAGGTGCTCCCCGCGCCAGTACTTGTGCGCCCGGGTGAGCGGGTCCGACCGCTGACCCGCTTTCGCGGGTTTCGAGGTCGGCGACGGCATGCCCGAACTCTAACGGCGGGCGTGCGCCGCCGGTCCGGGTGGCGCGCTCAGCGGGCGGTGAACGTGAGCGGGAGGCTCGCGGGGCCGCGGAGGACGAAGCTGCGGTGGTACGGGACCTCGGCGGGGTCGCAGGCGAGGCGGATGTCCGCGAGCCGGTCGAGGAGTCGCTCGGCGGCGATGCGGAGCTCGAGCCGGGCGATGTTCGCGCCGAGGCAGAAGTGCTCGAAGCGGGCGAAGGTCAGGTGGGGCGCACGGTCGCCGTCGAGGTCGAGGGTGCCGGGCTCGGCGAAGGTCTCGGGGTCGAGGTTGGCCGAGC
Organism: Sporichthya polymorpha DSM 43042; assembly: GCF_000384115.1. NCBI lineage: Bacteria > Bacillati > Actinomycetota > Actinomycetes > Sporichthyales > Sporichthyaceae > Sporichthya > Sporichthya polymorpha. The sequence goes on along the minus strand of NZ_KB913029.1, from coordinate 1,038,134 downwards.
CGTAGACCAGCCACACCACCGAGCCGGCGGGGACGGCGACGTCGCCGATCGTCCCGTCGGTCGTCGCGACGCGGAACATGCCCTGCACCGGGGCCTCGACGCGGAGCATCTCCTCGACGAGCGTCGGGATCAGCGCGTGGTTCTCGCGGACGCGGTCGGCGAGGCCGGGCTCCTGCGCGAGCCGGTTGACGAGCATCCCGGCCGAGTTCGTCGTCGTCTCGTTCCCGGCGACGAGGAACTGGACGAGCATGTTGAGCATCTCGTCGAGCGTCAGCGGCTCCTCGCCGGCCATGCGCGCCTCGACGAGGTCGGTGAGCAGGTCGTCCTGCGGCTCGACGCGGCGGCGCTCGATCTCGTCGGTGAAGTAGTCGTAGAAGGTGTCGACCTCGTCGAAGATCTCGGCGATCTCCTCGCGGGTCTGCTCGACGGCGCCGACGCCGGCGGTGAACGCGTTCGACCACCGCTTGAACTGGTCCATGTTCTGCGGCGGGACGCCGAGCATCGTCGCGATGACCGTCATCGGCAGCGGGATCGCGAACTGCGGGACGAGGTCGACCTTCCCGTCCGCGATGAAGCCGTCGATGAGCTCGTCGACGAGGCGCCGGACCTCCGGCTCCAGCTGCTTGATGCGCTTCGGGCTGAAGGCCGCGGACACCAGCTGGCGCTGCCGCTTGTGCAGCGGCGGGTCGGTGAAGAGCAGGACGGGAGACTCGGCGAGCTTGAGTCGACGCTCGGCCTGGGCGCGCAGGCGCTCCGGCGTCTCGGGGTCGGCGATCAGCTTCTTCGCCAGCCCGGTCACCGAGCTCGGGCCGCTCGCCATCGCGGAGGAGAAGGTCGCGGTGTCCTTGAGGACCTCGATGACGTCGGCGTAGCGGGTGACGACGAACGCCTTGAGCGTCTCGTCGTACGTCACCGGCGCCTCGGTCCGCAGCACGTCGTACAGCGGCCACGGGCACCGCACGAGCCCGGGGTCGTTGGAGATCAGGCGCGTCAGATCAGAGGTCTCGACCACGGTGCGACGGTAAACCGTAGATTGCCAAAAAGTCTAGTACGCGACTAAATTGGCCGGGTGCTGACGACGGCCGAGATGTTGCAGATGTACCGGACGATGGCCCTGATCACGGCCACCAGCGATCGCGCGTCCGCGGAGGTGAAGAGCGGCTCCCTGCAGTCCGCCTTCTACCCCGTGCGCGGACTGGAGGGCGTCTGCGGCGCGCTCTCGATCGCGGTGACCCCGCAGGACCAGCTCGTCTCCACCTACCGCTCGCTGGGCGACGCGCTCGCGAAGGGGTCGAACCTGCGGCGGGTGATCGCCGAGATCTACGGCCGGTCCGACGGGGTGTGCGGCGGCAAGGGCGGCCCGATGCACCTGCACGACACCTCGATGGGCTTCATGACGAGCACCGGCATCGTCGGCTCCGGCATCCCGATCGCCGTGGGGCTCGGGATCGCGGCGCAGCTCGACGGGCCGAGCTCGGAAGGCACCGGGCGCGCGGTCGTCACCACCTTCGGTGACGGCGCCACCTCGATCGGCGCCTTCCACGAGGGCATGAACATGGCCGGGCTCTGGAAGCTGCCCGTCGTCTTCCTCTGCCAGAACAACCAGTGGGGCGAGCACACGCCGATCGCCGAGTACGCCGCGAACACCGACCTCGCCGGCCGCGCGCAGGCGTACGGGATGCGCACCGTCCGCGTCGACGGGTTCGACCCGGTCGCCACCGCCGAGGTGTTGCGCGACGCGCTCACCCGCGCCCGCAACGGCGAGGGCCCGACGTTCGTCGAGGCCGTCACCTACCGGCTCACCGGGCACAGCGGCTCCGCCGACTACAGCTACATGCCGGCCGACGAGCTCGCGGCCGCGCTCGAGCGTGACCCGGTGCCGACGTTCCGCCGCCGGCTGCTCGAGTCCGGTGCCGCGAGCGAGGCCGACCTCGCCGCCCTCGACGCGGAGGTGGTCGCGCAGGTCGACGACGCCTTCGCCTTCGCCCAGGCGAGCCCGCCGCCGGAGAAGGACCTGCGGTACCGGGACGTCTTCGCCGACACCGCCGCCCTGGCGGGGACGGGAGTGGCGCTGTGAGCACGTCCGCCTTCCTCTCCGACGACTCCTCGGGCGCCGCGCAGACCGAGGTCATGACGATGGCGCAGGCGCTGAACTCCGCCCTGCACCTCGCGATGGACGCCGACTCAAAGGTCCTGCTGCTCGGCGAGGACGTGGCCGACCCGATCGGTGGCGTCCTGAAGATCTCGAAGGGCCTGTCGACGAAGTACGGCCGCGACCGCGTGCGCCCCACGCCGATCGCGGAGACCGGCATCATCGGCGCGGCCGTCGGGCTCGCGATGGGTGGTTACAAGCCGATCGCCGAGATCATGTTCATGGACTTCACGACGGTCTGCATCGACCAGATCGTCAACCACGCCGCGAAGCTGCGCTACATGTCCGGCGGTCACACGCCGGTCCCGCTGACGGTGCGGACGGGCGTCGGCACCCGGCGCTTCGGCGCCCAGCACGCGCAGAACCTCGAGGCGTGGTTCATGCACACGCCCGGCATCAAGGTCGTCGTCCCCTCGACGGCGGCCGACGCCAAGGGTCTGCTCGCCTCCTGCATCGACGACCCGGACCCGTGCCTGTTCGTCGAGCACTTCGACCTGGTCTTCACGCAGAAGGACGAGGTGCCGGTCGGGCTGCACAAGGTGCCGCTCGGGAAGGCGGCCGTACGCCGCCCTGGTGAGCACGTCACCGTCATCACCTACGGGACGCAGGTGCGCAACGCGGTCGCGGCCGCGGAGACCCTGGCGGAGCAGGGGATCTCGGCCGAGGTGATCGACCTGCGCACGCTGGTCCCCCTCGACATGGAGACGGTGCTGGAGTCGGTCGAGCGCACGCGGCGCGCCGTCGTCCTTCACGACGCGCACACGTTCTGCGGCCCCGGCGCCGAGCTCGCGGCCCAGATCACCGAGACGCTGTGGGCCGACCTGCTCGCGCCCGTCCTGCGCCTCGGCGCGGGGTACTCGCCCGTCCCGTTCGCGGCGGGCCTCGACTTCCACCCGACCTCCGACGACCTCGTCGCGGCGGTCCACCAGCTGATGGGACGTTGACGTGGCTCTTGCACTCGTGACCGGCGCGGCCCGGGGGATCGGCCGCGCGACCGCGGCGAGGCTGGTGCAGTCCGGCTTCGAGGTGATCGTCGCCGACCTCGACGGCGCGGCCGCCGAGACGACGGCGTCGGAGATCGGCGCCAAGGTCGCGCAGGTCGACGTCGCCGACGAGGCGTCGGTCGCCGCCGTCGCGGCCGGCATCTCCGACCTCGCGGTGCTGGTGAACAACGCCGGCATGTACCTGCCGGGCAAGCTGGCGGACGTCACCCCCGAGCACTTCCACAAGGTCTTCGACGTCAACGTCCTCGGCCCGCTGCTGATGACCCGTCACTTCGCCGACGCCCTTGCCGCTGACGGCGGCGGGTCCGTCGTCAACGTCGCCTCGATGTCGGCGTTCATGCCGGTCCCGGGCACCGGCGTGTACTCGATGGCGAAGGCCGCCGTCGCGTCGTACACCGAGGCCGCGGCACTGGAGTACGCCCCGCGCGGAATCCGCGTCAACGCCGTGGCCCCGGGCCGCATCAGCACCGAGATGACCGCCGACCGCCAGGGCGACCCTGCCCGCGAGGCCCGCACGAACGCCCTGATCCCGCTCGGCCGCTCCGGCCTCGCCGAGGACGTCGCCGAGGCGATCTGCGCCCTCGCGACCGGCGCCGCCTACGTCACCGGCCAGGTCCTCCGCGTCGACGGCGGCCTGACCATCAACACCGTCCCGCTCCTCCAGGCGGCCCAGTCCGGCGGCATCTGACCGGATCTCGCTGCCTCCGCCGCGCTCGCAGGGCCCCGTCCCGCCGATACACCGCTCCGCCCGCCGTATCGTTGTGCGCCGCCCCGCACCCCCGGGATCGCGCTTCACTCGCCACCGCCAGCCTTTACTCGCCCGACCGAGCGAGTAAGGCCTGGCTGCGGCGAGTGAAGCGCATAGGCGCGGCGCGGGTATTGATACAACAGGGGCTGTTGCGTATCGTCGAGGCATGGCGAAGGCGTCGGCGTCAGTGGCGGGACCGGCGGAGGTGGCCGTCCCGCGGACCGCGCGGGAGCGGATTCTCGACGCCGCCCGGTCGGCGTTCCGGCAGAACGGGATAGCGGCGACGCCGCTGGACGAGGTCGCGGCGCTCGCGGGGGTCGCGCGGCCGAACCTGTACCGGTACTTCTCCAGCCGCGAGGAACTCGTCCGGCAGGTGATGATCGCCGAGGTGCGTGCGGTCAACGCGGAACGGTGGAGCCGCATCACGTTGTCCGGCCCGGTCGCGCCGCTGATCCTCGACTCGCTCGTCGCCGGCCACGACCTCGCGCACGACTACATGGCGAACGTGACGCTGGTGGCCGAGGCGACCGCGATCACCGCCGACCTGATGAGCCACGACGAGGCGCTCGCCGCGGCCCAGTACGAGTACTGGGGCCCGCTGCTGGAGTACGGCCGGGCCCGCGGGGAGATCGCGGCGCACCTGACGAACGAGCGCATCGTCCGCTGGTTCCTCACCAACCACGTCCTCGTCTCCGAACGACCCGTGCTCGTCCCCGACGGCGACGTCCGTGCCTGGTTCGCCGACTTCGTCGTCCCGCCCGTCCTCGCTGGAGGCAACGCATGACCACCACCGAACGGCCGAGCACCGACCGGCCCCGGTCGCCCGGCCCGAGCGTCCAGGAGTACCTGGACCGCGACAGTCGCCCGGTGCCGGACTCGCTGCGCTACAACCGCAACGACCAGGACGACCCGACCGACATCCCGATCGAGCGCTACATCTCGCCCGAGTTCGCGAAGCTCGAGATGGAGAAGCTCTGGTACCGCGTCTGGCAGATGGTCTGCCTGGAGGACGAGATCCCGAACGTCGGGGACCACGTGCTCTACGAGATCGGCGACCTCTCCTACATCGTGATGCGGACTTCAGGCGGCATCCGGGCGTACGTCAACGCCTGCCTGCACCGGGCGCGGATGCTGCGCGACCGCGGCGGGAACATCCCCGAGATCCGGTGCACGTTCCACGGCTTCACCTGGAACCTCGACGGCAGCCTGAAGAACATCCCGTGCGAGTGGGACTTCCCGCACGTCGACCGCTCGACGATGCAGCTCCCCGAGGCCCGCGTGGACACCTGGCGCGGCTGGGTCTTTCTCAACCCGGACGAGACCTCCACCCAGACCCTGGCGGAGTTCCTCGGCAAGTTCGACGAGCTCTGGATCTGGCCGATCGAGGAGCGCTACAAGGCGGTCCACACCGCGAAGATCCTGCCGCTGAACTGGAAGGCCGCGCAGGAGGCCTTCATGGAGACCTACCACGTCATCGCGACGCACCCTCAGATCCTGACGTGGACGGCCGACGCCAACACCCAGTACGACGCGACCTCCGACGAGCCGCACTGGAACCGGATGATCAACGTCCAGGGCGCACCGAGCCCGCACGTCGCGGACTTCGTCGACGAGGAGGACGTCCTCGAGTCGTTCTACGCCGCGCGGACGTTCTACTCCGCCGACACCGGCCGCGACCTGCAGCCGGGGGAGAACGGGCTGCCGGAGATCCCGCCCGGCAAGACGGCCCGTGAGGTGCTCGCCGAGGAAACCCGCAAGCAGTTCGAAAGGATCTCCGGCCGCGACTTCTCGCAGCTCTCGGACTCGGAACTGCTCGACACCGTGCAGCACACGGTCTTCCCGAACTTCCACCCGTGGGGCGGGATGAAGTCGAACATCTGCTACCGCTGGCGGCCCAACGGCTTCGACCCGGACACCTGCATCTTCGAGACGTTCATCCTGGCCGACCCGCCCGCCGGCGGCCCGAAACCGCCGCCGGCGAAGGTGATCTGGGTGCCGGAGGACACGGCCTTCACCGACGTCCCCGAGCTCGGTCTGCTCGGCCCGGTCTTCGACCAGGACATCGACAACATGGTCTCGGTCCAGCGGGGGATGAAGACGACCCGCAAGTCCGGTCTGACGCTCGGTCAGTACCAGGAGAGCCGGATCCGCCAGTTCCACCAGACCCTCACGACCTACCTGGAGCGGTGATGGCGGCCTCCGATGCGGCCTCTGATGCGGCCAAGCCCAAGCAACTGATCGACCCCATCAACGGCTACGTGTACACGGCCCGCCCCGACGGCCGGGTGGACGTCACCGATCCCGCCACCGGCAAGACTGGGATCTTCGACGACCTGGGGCAGTGGCACGAGGGCGACCTCACCTATGCCAACCGCCAACTGCTGGGCTGGATCGGCCGCCTCGCCGTCCGGCGCGCCACCGAGGGGAAGTCCTGATGCCCAAGGGTCTGCTGATCGTCGTGTCCGAGTGCGCCGAGGGCGCCGACGAGGACGAGTTCAACCGCTGGTACACCGAGGAGCACGCACCGGAGATCATCGAGCGCGGAGCGGCGATCTCGTTCCGGCGGCTCAAGGCCAGCGGGATCCCGCTCTCGCCGGCGTTCCCGGAGCTGCCCACCTACGCGGCCGTGTACGAGATCGACGCGGAGACCGTCGGGGACGTCGAGAAGATCCAGCAGCGGCTGGCGCAGACGAAGCACCTGAGCAGGGGCGTCAGCCCGACGCTGGACGTCTCGTCGGTGCGGGCCGCCTTCTACCTTCCGGTGTCCGAATGACCGCACCCACCTGCCCCTACCGGCCCGCCGACCTGGCGCGGCTCGTCGCCGGGGAGCCGGAGCTCGTGCGGTGCCCGTACCCGCTGTACGAGGTGCTGCGCTCCGAGGAGCCGGTCGCGTACGCCGAGCGAATCGGTGCCTACGCCGTGACCCGGTACGCCGACGCCATCGAGGTCCTGCGCGACCACGAGACCTACTCCTCGACGATGGCGAGTGGCCCCTCGTCGGTGACGGGCCTGGCACAGCGGCTCGTCGACGACCCGGCGACGCCGGAGACGCTGCGCGCCCAGGCCGCGCGCCGGCTGCGGATGGCGCAGACGCCGGTGCTGCTGCTCACCGACCCGCCGCAGCACAAGCGCCAGCGGCAGCTGGTCTCCGCGGCGTTCAGCCCGAAGCGCATCAACGCGCTCGAGCCGGAGGTCCGCCGCCTCGCGACCGAGCTGATCGACGGCTTCGCGGCGCGGGGATCGGTGGAGCTGGTCTCCGAGTTCGCGCTGCCGCTGCCGATGACGGTCATCGCCACCCTGCTCGGCGTCCCGCCGCAGGACATGGCCGACTTCAAGCGCTGGGCGGACGCGTTCACCGCCGGCGTCGGGGCGGACCGGACGGCCGAGGAGATCGCGCAGATGTTCGCCGACATCGACGCGTTCTACGACTACTTCACCGCCGCGATCGAGTCGCGGCGCGCGCACCCGCAGGACGACCTGATCACCGACCTGCTCTCGGCCCGCATGGACGGCGAGGAGCCCCTCTCCGTCGACGAGATCCTGCTGATGATGAGTCAGTTCATCGTCGGCGGGCACGAGACGACGACGCTGATGATCACCTCCGCGGCGTACCGGTTCGCCACCGACCCCGCGCTGGCGGACCGCGTCCGCAAGGAGCCGGCGCTGATCCCGGGGTTGATGGAGGAGATGCTCCGCCTCGACGCGCCCGTGCAGGGCATGTTCCGCGTGACGACCCGGCCGACACGGCTGGGCGAGGTCGACCTGCCGGAGGGTGCGCTGCTCTGGGTCGTGTTCGGCTCCGCGAACCGGGATCCGGAGGCGTTCCCGCACCCCGACGAGCTGCCGCCCCCGGACGCGTCGAGCAAGAGCCAGCCCCACCTCACGTTCGGCCGGTTCGAGCACTTCTGCCTCGGGTCCGCGGTGGCGCGCCTCGAACTCCGGCTCGCGACCGAACTCCTGCTGACCCGGCTGCCCGACCTGGCCCTCGGCTGCGACCCGGCCGACCTGCGCCGGCACGGCAGCTTCGTCCTGCACGGCTACCCGGAGCTTCCGCTGCGCTTCACCCCGAAGGAGGCGTAATGCCGCGCTATCTGTTCGGCGACTTCGACCACCGCGCCGTCGTCGGCGCCTTCCGGCCCGACCCGGAGACGATGCGCGTCGAGGAGCCCCAGTTCGGCCTGCCGCTCCAGACCACCTACCTCTACGGATTCTTCTCCGACGACGAGGGCCGCACGTACGGGCTGGAGCGCAAGTTCGTCGGTGGGCTGACCAGCGGCTGCTTCGTCATGACCCAGCGGGGGAACGGGGAGCTGGGCCTCGACCCGGCGACGGGCCGCACGTCCCGCGGCGAGGTGAAGCGTGTCCTCCACGGCCCGGAGCGCCGCTGGTACGAGCCGGTGTTCTCCAAGCTGCCGGGCGACGTCGTCACCCACGGCGAGCAGCCGATGGACCTGCGCTGGCGCGGAGACTCGATCGACTACAGCGAGGGCGACATCCTCAGCCTCGCGGGCCCGAGCGCCGGGCTCGGTATCCAGGTCTTCTCGGCCGCCCGCGAGAACGCGATGCTCTACACGATTATCGCCCACTGGGTCACCGGCACGATCCTGGGCAAGCAGGTCAGCGGCCCGCTCTGGATGGACAACGCGTACTGGACGCACGGCCGCGACTACAAGGACGACGTCTACTGGACCGACGTCGAGATCTCGTGGCAGATCTTCTGCAACCGGTTCGACGACGGGTCGCTCGAGTGGGGTCACTTCGTCGTCGGCCGCGACGGGTTCACCACCGGGGCGATCGTTCACGGCGACTCCCTGGTCGCGTCGACGACGGGGTTGCAGGCCAAGTACGTCGTCGACGACGCCGGCTGGCCGACGACGGTGTCGTACGACCTGGGCGACCGGCAGTACGAGTTCACGGGCCCGGCCGAGAGCCGCATGTCCCAGTTCTCGGCCGCCCGCGGCCCGGCGTACCGGGCCCAGACCGGACGCACGCACCGCGTCGGTGACTCCCGTCGCGTCGCAGCCGGCCACACCTGGCTGGAGAGCTTCCGCGATCGCATCGCCGCCGAGGGGCTCGGGTGACCGTCCGCGTCCGCCCCGCCGAGGTCCGCATTGACCCGGAACCGGGCGAGACCGTGTTCGCTGCCGCGGTCCGCCTCGGCTACCGCTGGCCGACGATCTGCGGGGGAAACGGCACCTGCCGGACCTGCGTCATGACCGTCGAGTCCGGCCGCGAGAACTGCGGCCCGATCGGTGACCTCGAGGCCGAAGGTCTCGACGCGCTGAAGGAGTCCAAGGACGGCGGACACCGGCTCGCCTGCCAGACCACCGTGACCGGCGACGTCGTCGTCACCAAGCGCGGCGTCAAACGTTTGCCGACTGAGGCGGCGTCATGAGGGTGCGGGTGCTTCTGGGAATGCTCGGGGTCGACGTGCACTCCCGCGGTTTGCGGACGGTGTCGCGGATCCTGCGCGACGCGGGGTTCGAGGTCATCTACCTGGGCGAGCACAACAGCGCGGCGGGCATGGCGGCCGCGGCCGTCGCCGAGGACGTCGACGCGATTGGGGTCAGTTTCAGCGTCAGCACGTACACGCACTACGTCGCCGAGCTCATGAGCGAGCTGCGCGGCGTCGGCGCGGAGGACATCCCGGTGATGGTCGGCGGGCTGATCCACCCCGAGGACGTCGAGCACCTGCGCTCGCTCGGCGTCGCGGTGGTGTTCGGCCAGGACTCGACCGCGGACGCGATCCTGGACTACGTCGGCGGACTGGCGAGGGCGTCGTGAGCGGCCCCGACGAGCGCCGGTCGTTCCCCGAGGTCGACGACGCCCACCTGCGGCTCTCGCGCACGCGGACCTGGGGCGGGCTGGAGACCGAGGCGGCGTACGGCCCGGCGGAGCCGGACGAGACCTACGCCGAGAGCCTCGGCGATCCGGGTCAGTTCCCGTTCGCCCGCGGGTCGTACCCGCAGATGTACCGCAGCCGGATGTGGACCCAGCGCACGATCGTCGGCTACGGGACTCCCGCCGACACCCGAGCCGGGCTGGAGGCCGCGCGCGCTCAGGGCGCGACGGGCCTCGACGTCGTCCTGGACACGCTGAGCCAGGAGGCGCTCGACCCGGACCACCCGATGTTCGAGCCGGAGGTCGGCAGCGAGGGCTGCTCGCTGACCTGGCTGCCGGACCTGGAGGTCCTGCTCGACGGCATCGACCTGACGACGACGGACATCGCGTGGCACGCCACCGTCGGGCTGTACCCGTTGGTGCTGGCCTACGCCGAGCAGCAGGGTTACGACCTGACGCGGCTTCAGGGATCGCACATGCCCGACCACGTGACGCTCACCCTCTCCGGGTACGGCGAGAAGCTGCTGCCCGTCGATCTGGCGCAGCGGGCGACGGTGGACGTGTTGGAGCACGTCGCCCGGTACACGCCGCGGTGGGCGACGGGGTTCCCGCAGTGCTACAACCTGCGCGAGCGGGGCCTGACGCCGGTCTCGGAGATCGCGGTCGGGATGGCGATCGTCAACCAGACCCTCGCCGACCTCGCGGTGCGTGGCATCGGCGTCGATCAGATCGCGCCGTCGATGGCGTGGGTCTCGACCGCGGACGTGGACCTGTTCGAGGAGGTCGCGAAGTTCCGCGCACTGCGGCGGGTGTGGGCGCGGACGATGCGGGACCGGTTCGGTTCGCAGGACGTCCGCAGTCAGCGGTTGCGCATCGCCTGCCACACCTCGGGTCGTTCGCTGCCGTACCAGCAGCCGCTGAACAACCTGGCGCGCGCGACGGTCCAGACGCTCGCCGCGATCCTCGGTGGGGTGCAGTCGGTCGAGACGTGCACCTACGACGAGCCGGTGTCCATCCCGACCCCGGAGGCGCGCGAGCTCGCGATCCGCACCCAGCAGATCCTCGCCCACGAGGTCGGGGCCGCGCGGACCGCGGACCCGCTCGGCGGCAGCTGGTACGTCGAGGCGCTGACCGACGAGCTCGAGGCCGCGGCGCTCAAGCTGCTCGGCGAGATCGAGGCCCAGGGGCTGCTGCCGGCGGTCGGGTCGGGCCGGCTCGAGGAGCTGATCGACGACCACAACCATCGCGTCGAACGGGAGATGCAGGCCGGGGAGCGGCTCAAGGTCGGGGTCAACGCGTTCCGCCCGACGCACTCCACCCCGCCGCCGCGGTTCTCGGTCGACCACGCCGCCGTGGTCGCGCACCTCGCGGCGTTCCGCGAGCGCAAGGCGGCGCGGGACCTCGAACCGGTGCGGGCCGCGCTGCGGGATGTCCGCGGCGCGACCGCGGCCGGGGAGAACGCCGTGCCCGCGATGGTGCGCGCCTTCGCCGCCCTGGCCAGCAGCGGAGAGGTGTGGGGTGCGTTCCGGCTCGGCCTCGGCCACCCCTATGACCCGTTCGGCGCGACCACCCCGCCGGTGCCGCTCGACTGATCCCGCGAGTTAGGGAGCGTCAGATGTCTTTGTCCTACGTCGAGGCCGACCGGTCGGTGGAGCTCCGCGACATCTCCGTCGGTGGGGTCCTGCGCGAGGCCGCGGCCGAGGTACCGGACGCCCCGGCGCTGGTGAACGGGGCCGCGGACCCGGCCGAGCGGCGGCGCTGGACCTATGCCGAGCTCCTCGCGGCGGCGGAGAACGTCGCCGCCCGGCTGCTGGAGCACCTGGAACCGGGGGAGCGGCTCGCGATCTGGTCGGTCAACCTCGCCGAGTGGGAGCTGGTCCAGTTCGGGGCGGCGCTGGCCGGGATTCCGGTCGTCGCGATCAACCCCGCCTACACGGCGGCGGAGCTGGAGTACGTCCTCGGCCAGTCCGGCAGCGTCGCGATCGTGCTCGGCCCGCCGTACCGGGGGACCGATCCGGCCGCCGAGCTCGCGAAGGTACGCGACCGGCTGCCCGCACTGCGCGCGACGTTCACGCTCGACGCCGACAGCGCCCTGTTCGCCCCAGGCCCCGCGGCGACGCTGCCGGACGTCGACCCGTCCAGCCTGGCGATGATGCAGTACACCTCCGGCACCACCGGCCGGCCGAAGGGCGCGATGCTCTCGCACCGCTCGCTGTGCAACAACTCGCGGCTGTTCAACCGCCGCCTCGGCCTCGACGGCGCGGGGTCGTGGGTGAACGCGATGCCCATGTTCCACATCGGCGGGTCCTCGTTCGGGGCCATCGGGTCGATGTGGAGCCGCGCCGCGCACATCATCACGACCTTCGACCCCGCGCTCATGCTCGAGCTGATCGAGACCGAGCGGCCCGCCTTCCTCCCCAGCGTCCCGACGATGCTGCTCGCGATGTCCGAGCACCCCGACTTCGCCAAGCGCGATCACTCCTCGATCCAGGTCATCATGGCCGGCTCGACGACGATCCCGGCCGAGCTGATCCGCCGTGTGGAGAAGGAGTGGGGCGCGAACTTCGTCCCCTGCTACGGCCAGACCGAGTGCAGCGGCGTCATCGTGCAGGGAATGCCGACCGACAGCCCCGAGGACAAGTCCGCGTGGGCCGGCCGGCCGCTGGAGCAGGTCGAGGTCCGGGTCGTCGACCCCGGGACCGGGCAGGTCGTCCCGCACGGCGAGGTCGGGGAGTTCCACGTCCGCGGCTACACGACGATGGACGGGTACTTCGGGATGCCGGCCGAGACCGCCGCGACGCTCGACGCCGACGGGTGGCTGCGCACCGGCGACCTCGGCGTCATGGATCCCCGTGGCTACTGCCAGGTGACGGGGCGTCTGAAGGACATGATCATCCGCGGTGGGGAGAACATCTACCCGCGCGAGATCGAGGACCGCCTCGTCGAGCACCCCGCGATCAGCGAGGTCGCCGTGATCGGCGTCCCCGACGAACGCATGGGGGAGGAGGTTGCCGCCGTCGTCCGCCTCGCCCCCGGCACCGAGCCCGACCCCGAGTCTTGGCGCGCCTTCGCCCGCGAGGCCCTCGCCGGCCCGAAGGTCCCCCGGCGCTGGTTCGTCGTCGACGCGATGCCCACGACTCCCTCGGGGAAGATCCAGAAGTTCCGGCTCCCCGAGGTCCTCACCGACCCCGCCGCCGCCCGCGACGTCACGCCTCCGAGAACCCCCTGACGTCCGAAGATGTGGTTGCTACTGCAGCCACATCCTCGGACGTCCGTGGCAGCGGAATGCTGCGCGACGCGACAGAATGAAATGCATGGCGTCGATCACCATCCGCGACCTCCCGGACGACGTGCGGAACGAGCTGGCCGCCCGCGCAGCCCGCAGTGGGCGCTCGCTGCAGAAGTATCTGCGTCTCGAGTTGATCGCGCTCAGCCGCCGACCCGACCCGGAGGACCTTGCCGCTGCGATGCGTGATCGGAAGCGGCGCACCGGAAGCATTTTGTCCGTGGAGGACATCCTGGTGGCGCGAGATGCCGACCGGACGTAACGTCCGACGATGTGGTTGCTATTGCGGCCACATTGTCGGACGCAAGGGTCAGCGGGAGGGGCGGCCCAGGTGGGGGAGTTCGTCCCGGGAGATCTCGCGGACGACGGTGTGCTCTTCGCCGAGGTAGACCTCCTCGCCGGTGAGGAGGCCGGTCTCGGGATCGATCGGCCAGACGATCAGCGACTGGTACGTGACGTGGTACCAGCGGCCCGGCTCGACGGGGGTGGCGACGCGGCCGACGAGGTCGGCCCCGTCGAGGACGTGGTGGATGACGCCGTCGGTGACGACGGTCGACGCGTCGGCCACGACGCGGGAGAGCACGTAGTCGAGCCGGTTCTTCCCGCTGCCGCACAGGGCGTCGTAGAACCCCCGGACCTGCCCCGTGCCGTCGAGCACCGAGCGATTGGTGCCGACGCCCCAGAAGCGGTAGGTCGGGTTCGGGACCAGCGTCGCGAACACGCCCTCGATGTCACCGGAGACCTCGGCGACCACGTGCCGCGCGACCAGCGTCAGCGCGTGTTTGGTGCCTTCGTCGGTCGCGGCATCGATCGCGTCGAGGAGGGGCTGCCAACCGGGTCGGGTCACGGAGCGATTGTCGCGCGCCCGGAGTTGAGGACGACCGTCTCCTCGCCGGTGCGGACGCGGAAGCGCACGCCGCCGTCGACGTTCCACAGGTCCACGTGGAGCGTGTCCCCGGGGAAGACGGGCTTGGCGAAGCGGGCGTCGATGGAGCGGACGCGGTCGGGGTCACCGCCCGCGGCCGCGTGGAGCACTGCGCGGCCCGCGAAGCCGTAGGTGCACAGGCCGTGCAGGATCGGCCGGTCGAAGCCGGCCTTCGCCGCGTAGGCGGGGTCCGAGTGCAACGGGTTGCGGTCGCCCGAGAGGCGGTAGAGCAGCGCCTGGTCGCGACGCGTCTCGTAGCTGATCGTCTCGTCGGGCTTGCCGGTCGGCTCGTCGTCCTCGGTCGACGGGCCCCGCTCGCCGCCGAAACCGCCGGCGCCGCCGATGAACACGGTCATGCGCGTGCGGAACAGGTCGGTGCCGTCGGGCGCGGTGGCCGTCGACTCCGCGGTGATCAGCGCGGCCTTGCCCTTGTCCCAGAGCTCCGCGATGCGCGAGACGACCGTGGCCTCGCCCTCGACCGGCAACGGCGCGAGCAGCTCGACACCCTGGGCCGCGTGCACGAGGCGCACCCAGTCGATCTTCCCCGCGAGCTTGAGCGAGCCGGCGGTCGCACCGAGACCGAGGACGACCGGCTGCGTCGGCAGCATGCGCTGGTCCAGGCCGCGGGTGTTGTCGGTGGTGAAGGCGAGCTCGTCGGTCCCGGCCCCGACGCCGAGGGCGTAGAGCAGGCAGTCCTTCGAGTCCCAGCGAATCGACTGGGGGTCGGCGGTCGCGCCGACGGAGGTGGGGTCGAGCGTCACGTGGTCAGTCCGTCCTCGGAGATGCGGTCGGCGAACGCCTCCAGCCAGGTCAGGCCGTCGACGAGTTCGCGGGAGTCGCCGACCTGGCGGGTCTGCCCGAACTGGGCGCGGTAGTTGGCCCAGCGCGAGGCGGAGAACTGCGTCATCCGGCCGGTCGGCGGGCCGGTGAACTCGTACTGCGCGGAGCCGAGGTCGAACGAGGCGGCCTGCGGCCAGGCCCCGTCGTCGACGCTGAACTTCGCGTGCAGGTCGGGCGTGGAGGCGACGACCCCCTCGCCGGCCGTGCCGCCGCTCACCACGATGCCGGGAGTGAACCCCTCCCGGCCCATCACGAGGTGGCCCCACTCGAACGAACCGTCGGCGAAGGAGTTGCAGAAGACGTGCCAGGCGACCTGGAGGCCGTTGAAGTAGCCGTACTCCTTCCATTCCAGGCCGTGGACCCAGTAGGAGTTGTCCATCCACAGCGGTCCGGAGACCGCGCGGCCCTGGAACGTCCCGGAGACCCAGTGACACGTCGACGTGTAGAGCATCGGGTTCGCGCGCGAGGCGACGTAGAACTGCACGCCGAGCCCCGCCCGCGGGCCGGACAGGTCGAGGATGTCGCCCTCGCTGTAGCTGATGGCGTCGCCGGTCCAGCGCAGGTCCATCGGCTGCTCGCCGGCGGGCACCGTCCCGGCCGGGAGACGCTGGAACACCGGCTCGTGCCAGCGCCGCTCCGGGCCCTCCAGCACGCGCCGGAGCTCACCCCGCGCGCTGCGGCCGGAGTCGGGGTGGACGTTGAGCTCGTTCGCGGAATCGCCGTCCTGGGTCATGACGAAGCACCCGCTGGTGAGCGAGCCGACGAACTTCCGCTCGATGGCCGAGACCAGGCCCTGCTCGTCGCGGAAGAACCCGTACAGCCACGTCGCCTGCAGCGGGAGACCGTGCTGCATCTCCTGGACCGCCATGGTCTGCGGGTCGGGCCGGAACGCGCCGACCGTGACGCGGTGGTCGAAGTCGCCGAACAGGAACCTGGGCACAGCGTCTCCCCTCGGGCCGTGGGCTGGGCACCAATAAAAGTCTGTGTTACAACTATTTACTACGCAACTATTCCGTGAGCTGGACCACGATGGCGAGGTCTTCCGCGATGTCGACACCCATGCCCGTACGTAAGGTTCGGACGCCCGAGGAACGGGCTCGTACCCGCGCGTTCGCGCTGACGATCTTCGGTTTCTTCGCAGTGCTGGCGGTGCTGGACCTGCTGATCACCGGGCTCACCGACCCGCCGCCGCAGGTGCCCGCCCTGGTCATGGACGAGAACACCGGCGTCCCGCCGGTGCCGACCAACGCGGACTTCCCGTACGACCGGACGAACAACGTCATCGCGATCGTCCTGCTCGGCGGACTCGGCTTCGCCGGCCTGATCGTGTGCCTGCGTGAGCTGATCAAGAAGGGCGACTGGCTGCCGCTGTGCGCCAGCATCGGCACCGTCATCATCGTGGTGCCCGAGGTCTTCCTCGACGTGATCGGGATGGTCTACTACCCGGTCGACGACGCCGACAACGCGTTCACGCTGTTCGGCCGTCAGATGGGCTGGTTCATCGTCGCCGGCTGGTTCGGCGCCGGTGCGTTCGCGGTCTCGATGCTCAAGATCCTGCTGACGCGGCCCACCGCGAAGCAGGTCTGGATCATGCTCGGCATCACCGGCCTGAGCTACACGATCTTCGAGGAGCTCCTGGTCGGGGCCAACGGCATCTACCACTACTACGGCAACCAGCCGATGTGGTGGAACGAGCTCCCGATCTGGTGGACACCCTGCAACACCATCGGCTGCGCCCTGCTGCCCGCCGCCTTCGCCTACCGCTACCAGCACCACCTCAAGGGCTGGCGGGCGAGCGCGATGCTCGTGGCGGTCCCCGCGTCCGTGGGCGGTGTCTACGCGCTGATCGGCATGCCGAGCTGGATCGTCGTCAACGGCGACTACAACTGGTTCCTCACCGAGCTCGCCGGCATCAGCACCTGGGCCCTGGGCATCGGGTTGAGCGCGGTCATCATGAACCTGTTCCTCGGCTACCAGCCCTTCGACCCGGAGAGCCGGCCGTGGGACCTGTCGGAGACCGCGGACGAGGACGTTCCGACCAGCCGCTCCGAGGCGGTCGGCGTCTAGTGCCCGAAATCTCCGACCCCACGCTCGGCACCAGCGAGCCGGGTCGCTACTGGACGACGACCAACCTCGGGGAGGCGGCGCCCGACGTCCTCTCCCCGATGGACATGAGCATCTGGGGTGAGACGGCCGAGCGCGGCTGGCTCTTCTCGATGAAGGTGTTCGGCGTCCTGCCGCCCTCGGCGGAGGCGTCGCCGGACGTCAACGACTGGGGCCTGTCGATCTTCTACGGGCGCCCGGCCCTGAACGTCGACGCGATCCGCGGCATCGTCGTCACCCTGCCCGGCGTCTCCGGGGACGACTTCGAGCGCGACCTGTGCGGCAGTGTCCGCCCGGACGCGCCGCCGGTGAAGGGCAAGAAGTCGCGGCTCCCGGTGATCGCCGTGAAGGCCCCGCGCGCGCTGCTGCGCCAGGGCAAGGTCATGCACGCCAACTACGCCGAGACACGGGCGTGGTGGGAGCGCGAGGTCTACGGCGACGGCGGGACGGGACCCGCCATCGACCGGTTGGTGGCCGCGCGTGAGCGCTTCGCGAAGGTGTTCGGCGACCACTGCGCCTGGCGCTTCGTCTTCTCCGGCGCGCAGAGTGCGATCACCGACCTGGCGAAGAAGGCCGGCGACCCGGCGCTGGGGACGCGTCTGATGTCCGGTGTCGGCGAGGTCTTCGAGACCAAGATGGCCGACGACCTCTGGAAGGTGGCGCAGGGTCAGCTCGACGAGGCCGAGTTTCTCCGCCTCTGGGGCTACCACGGGCCGAACGAGGGCAACGCCGATGCGCGTGTCTGGCGCGAGGACCCGGGTCCGGTGCGGGCCCTGGTGAAGTCGTACCAGGGTCGGGCGGACGTCGAGCGCCCCCGCGACCGCGAGGCGCGCTCGGTGGCCGCCGGCGCCGAGGCCGAGAAGGCCCTGCTCGCGGCAACCCCCGCGGCGAAGCGCCCGGCCATGCGCTGGCTGATGAAGCGGACACGCAACATCGTGCGGACGTTGCAGGTCGGCAAGGCTGCGTACCTGATGTGCATCGACGGCGTCCGCCGCGCGGCGCGCGACTTCGGTGCCGAGCAGGTCGCCGCCGGCCGGCTCGCGCAGGTCGACGACGTGTTCTACCTGCAGATCGAGGAGTGCCAGGAGCTCGCGGCCGGGCGCTTGCCCGACGTGGCCGAGATCGTGGTCGCGCGCCGGGGCTACCGCGAGGCACACCGCAAGGTCGAGCTACCGGTGTTCTTCCGCGGGATGCCTGAGCCGATCGTGCCCGAGGCTCCCGTCGAGGGCGATCGGGGTGCGGTCGAGATCTCCGGCTCCGCCTCCGGCGGTGGTCAGGTCGAGGGCCGGGCGCGGGTGCTGCTCGACGTCAACGACGCGATCACGCTCGACGACGGCGACATCCTCGTCTGCCGGTTCACCGACCCGAGCTGGGCGCCGCTGATGTCCCTCGCCGAGGCGCTCGTCATCGACGTCGGGGGCTCCGCCTCCCACGGCGCGGTCGTCGCCCGGGAGCTCGGAATCCCTTACGTCATCGGGACCGAGCGCGGTACCACCGTCCTCCGTGACGGCGACCGCATCCTCGTCGACGGTGAGAACAACCTGGTCCGCGTCCTGGCCTGACGTTTCGTCAGGCTCGGGAAACCCCGCTGGCGAGTTCGGTCAGGACCTCGACGAACTCGTCGCGGGTCAGGCCGGTGCCGCCCTCGACCCAGCGGGAGACGGCCTCGGTGGCGCCGGCGACGAGGACCTGCGTCGCGAGCCGGGCGCGGGGGCTCGGCTCGGTCAGGCCGAGGACCTCGTGTGCGACGAGGTCGGCGTAGACGTCGTAGGCGCGCCGCCGCAGGTCGTGCAGGGACGGCAGCGCGGCGGCCTCGACGAAGAGGCGCGCCAGGCGCGGGTCGTCCATGGTGTCGGCGAGCATCCGCGCGGTGAGGCGGGTGCGCCTCCGGGCGTCCGGCTCGTGCGCGATCGCGGTGCGGATGCGTCGCAACAGCGCGACGTGCAGGTCGTCGAGCGCCGCGCAGAGGATCGCGTCCCGGTCGGCGAACGCCTCGTAGAAGTAGCGCTTGGTGAGCCCGGCCTGCTCGCAGATCGCCCCGACCGTCGTCCCCGCGACGCCGGAACGTCCCACGACGTCCAGGCACGCCTGCAGCAGCTGCTCCCGGCGCTCACTGCGTCGGTGGTCGGCGCTGATGCCCCGGTACGGCCGGTCCGTGACGGTCACCCGGCCATCGTGACACGCACATCCCGTCACGTCCGGCCAACTGTGGGTTATAGGCCCCACTTTGCCGGACGCTACGCGTCAGTCGCGGCGGTAGGACGGGTCCGTGCGGTCGCGGGCGGCGGGGGCGGTGCCGGGGGGAGTGGCGACGAAGCCGGTCTGCTCGGTCTGCCACTCCGACACCAGGGTGCGGTGGGCGATGCGCCAGCCGGCGCCGGGGCGGTCCTCGAACCGGTCGACGTAGCGGGCACCGAAGACCTTCAGCGAGCCGCCGCCCTTGGTCACGTGGTACGCGATCAGGTAGCTCTCGACGTGGGCGACGCCGCCGTCCTGCTCGATCGTGATGTTCGTGAGCGTGTGCATGGTCGAGTCGAAGCGCTCGGCGAGGACGTTCAACACCCAGGTGATGTAGTCCTCGACCGAGCCGCGGAAGACGTCGCCGTGGTCGTCGTAGCCGTCGGAGTGGTACACCGATCGGATCAGGTCGGCGTCCATCCGGTCGATGCCGCGGCAGTACCGGTGGAGCGCCTCGGTGATGTCGGCGCGGACCTTCTCGCTCATGCCACCCCACTCATGAGAGGTCGACCGGGTCGAACACGACGTTCAGCCGGGTCAGGTTGTGCTGGACGAGGTTGGGGGCCCACGAGCCGGCGTCCTCGTCGGGGGCGAGGGCGAGGTTGCGGGTGCGCGCGAGCAGCGTCTCGAGCGCGATGCGCGCCTCCGCCCGCGCCAGCGGCGCGCCGAGGCAGAAGTGCGGGCCCTGCGCGAAACTGAGGTGGCGTCGGCCCTCGGCGCCGCGGTCGAGCCGGATCTCGTCGGGCGTCGGGAACTGCGCCTCGTCGCGGTTCGCCGAGCCGTAGACGAGCCAGAGGAACTCGCCCGCCTGAATCGGCACGCCACCGACGGTGGTGTCCCGCATCGCCTGGCGGAACAGGCCCTGCACCGGCGGTTCGACCCGCAGCGTCTCCTCGACGAACGGCGGGATCAGGTCGGGGTCCGCACGGAGCTCGTCCTGCAGCTCGGGTCGCCGGCAGAGCATCCAGATGCACGAGGCGATCAGGCTGTTCGTCGTCTCGTTGCCGCCGATCAGGAAGAGCGTCAGCATCTGCAGGCGCTCCTCGTGGCAGAGGTCGGCCTGCGCGACGTCGGTGACGAGGTCCTCGCGCGGGTCGGCGAGGCGCTCCTCCATGCGAGCCTCGAAGAAGTCGTAGCACTCGTCGAGGGAGAGGATCAGCGCCGAGATCTCCTCGACCGACAGGTTCGGCCGGCCGTTCGCGCGGACGAAGGCGTCGGACCAGCGCTTGAGCGTCGGGATGTCCGTGCCCTCGATGCCGAGCGCGCGGGCGATCACGGTCATCGGGAGCGGGGTCGCGAGTTCGGCGACGACGTCGGCCCGGCCGAGGGCGACGAAGGCGTCGACGAGACCCTCGGCCAGCTCGCGGATCGGCGGCTCCAGCAACGCGACGCGGCGCGGGGTGAAGACCTTGTTCATCATCTTGCGCTGCTCGCCATGGCGTGGCGGGTCGCAGTTGACGAGGGCGGCGCCCTTCTCCGCGATCCCGATGCGGCGCACCGCCGCGGCGCGCACGCGGTCCGAGTACTGCGGGTCCTCGGCGGCCGCGACTGCGAGGGTCGTCGCCGCGCCCGGGCCGGACTGCTTGCGGGAGGAGAAGTCCTCCGGGCGCAGCAGGACGTCGAGGATGTCGGCGTGCCGGGTCACCGCGTACGCCGTCAGGGCGGGGATCCACTCGACGGGGTGCTCGCCGCGCAGGTGCTCGTACACCGGGTAGGGGCAGCGGACGAGGTCCGGCGTCGCCGCGGCGAACAGGCCGTCGTGGGGGCAGGTCTCGGTCACCCTCCGACCGTACCTCAATAGTCTGACGCTAGACCATTGAGTCCGCGACCTTTTGCGGCGTAGGGTCGGGATCGTGCATGACCCCTTCCGGCTCGACGGCGAGACCGCCCTGGTCACCGGGGGAACGAGCGGCATCGGTGCGGCCATCGCCGTGCTGTTCCGCGACCGCGGCGCCGAGGTGGTGGTGTGCGGGCGCAACGTCGACCGCGGCAAGGCGTTCGAGGCCGAGACCGGGATCCGGTTCGTCGCCGCCGACGTCACCAGCGAGGTCCAGGTCTCGGCGGCGGTCGCCGCGTGCGGCCGGCTGTCGGTGCTGGTCAACAATGCGGGCCCGACGGACCTGCTGCACACGCGCAGCGTCGACGGGCCGGTCGGGGAGATGACGCCCGAGAACTGGGCCCGGCTGATCGACTCGACCCTGACCGGCGCCTACCTGACGACCCATCACGCGCTCCCGCTGCTGACGGCCGCGGGACGGTCCGCGATCGTCAACATCTCCTCGATCGCAGCGACGCAGGCGATGCCGGGCTTCGACGCGTACTCCGCCGGCAAGGCCGGCCTGGAGGCGATGACGCGGTCCCTCGCCGCGGGCTACGGGCATCTGGGCGTGCGCGCGAACGCCGTGCGCGTCGGCTCGATCCGGGTCGACCACGGCGACGGCGAGCGACGGCGCGGTGTCGAGCCGGACCCGCGTCCGGACGCGTGGCGCCGTCCGGAGCCGCCGAAGGCGGGCGCGCCCGAGGATGTCGCGCACGCCGCGCTGTACCTCGCGTCGCCCGCGAGCGCCTACGTCACCGGCGTCGTGCTGCCCGTGGACGGCGGGCTCCAGATGCGGTCGCTGATGCCGTGGCAGACCGCGCGCCCCGGTGACTAGACAAACCGGACATCCAGTCCAGACAATGCGTCCATGAGCGGCGAGCCCTGGGACACCCTGAACGACCCGACCGCGGAATCGCTGTGGTGGTCGACCGACAACATGGGCGAGGCCGCGCCGGGTGTGCTGTCCCCGCTGGGATGGTCGGTGTGGGGCCACGTGGGCGAGCGGGCGGCGCGGGAGGCGTTGTTCCGCGCGGGGGCGCTGACCGCCGGCGAGCGGGCGGCACCTGACGACGTCCACGACCGCATCGTCCGCGTCTTCTGCGGCCGCATGGCCATGCAGGTGCAGTTCCTCGCCACGGTCGGGGACCGCATGCCGGGCACGTCGGGGCAGCAGGTCGCCGCGGGGATCTTCGGACGCGTCCCGGACGACCTCGAGTTCGCCCCGACCCGGGCGCAGTACCCGGCGGTCGCGGCGAGGTTGCCCGCCGTTGCGCTCGCGACGCCGGCCCGGGTGCGGCGTCTCGCGGTCGAGGCCGATGCGTGGTGGGCGGCGCAGACGGCGGCGTCGGCGAGCTGGGACCGTGGGGAGGCCGTCGCCGGCCTGCGGATCGGGATGCAGTGGTTCGGCCGCACCCTGACGCTGCACACGCTCTGCCTGATGACCTGCGTGTCGCCGGTGTACGACCTGCTGACGGCGCTGGTCCGCCGGGTGGGGGTGGGCGACGTCGGTGCGCTGTCCGGGTCCGGTGGGGCGGAGATGGCGGTCGTGTCTGATCTCTGGCGTGCGTCGCGGGGAAAGCTGACGCTGGATCAGGTCACTGCCCGTCACGGCTTTCACGGCCCGGCGGAGGGCGAGATCTCGTCCCGGGTGTGGCGTGAGGACTGCAGCCCGCTGGTAGCCCTGGTCTCCCGGTACGCCGACGAGCCGGAGTCGGCGTCGCCGACGCAGATCGAACGGCGGCGCGCCGAGTCCGAGCGAGCGGCTCGGGCGGAGGTGCTGGCGGCGGTGCCGCGGTGGCAGCGTCCCGGCGTCGCCGCGGTACTGGACCTGGCCGCGAAGCGGATCCCGATGCGTGGCGTCGGCAAGCGCTCGTTTCTGCAGGGGATCGACGGCACCCGCGCCGCCGCCCGGCGGCTGGGGGAGCTGCTGGCGAAGGACGGTCTGCTCGCCGACCCCGACGACGCCTTCTACCTGACGTGGCGTGAGCTGATGCTCGGCCCGCCGCCGGAGGCGAAGGAGCTGGTGTCGCTGCGCCGTGCCCGCCGGGCCGAGTACCAGCAGCTGGTCCTGCCGGGCAGCTGGAAGGGGACCCCGGTCCCGATTCCGGCCTCCGACACCGCGGCCGACGTGGTCAGCGGGATCGGCGCGAGCGCCGGCGTGGTCGAGGGCCGTGTGCGCGTGCTGCTGACGCCCGACTTCGACGCCGTCGAGCCCGACGAGATCCTGGTGTCCCCGACGACCGACCCCTCGTGGTCCTCCGTGATGTTCCTGTCCTCCGCGCTCGTCGTCGACATCGGCAGTGCCCTTTCCCACGCCGCCGTCGTCGCCCGGGAGCTCGGCCTCCCGTGCGTCGTCAACACCCGCACCGGCACCCGCGACCTCCGCACCGGCGACCTCGTCCGCGTCGACGGCACCGCCGGCACCGTCACCGTCCTCGAGCGGGCCTGACGCGGGTCGAGCCCCGCCACCTCGGCCCCCGCCCCAGTGAGCGACAGGGTTGCAACGTATGAGGCGACCCGACGGCTCGGAACCGCCTCAGCTGTTGCAACCCTGTCGCTGGGTGGGGGATCAGTCCTCGGCCGGGAGCAGGCCGAGGACGCGGAGGGCGTTGTGCTCCCAGTCGTCGTCCGCATCCAGGTACGGCTTGCAGCCGTTCGAGCAGACGATCGCCGCATGTCGGGCGATGGCGGTGTGGCGCTTGCCATCGACTGCATAGACGACGCGGATGCCGTTGACGCCGCCGATCTCACCGTGCGTCAGACGGAAGCCGGCGATCAGGGACACTCGCGCGGGTTCGGCCCAGCCGCGAGGTGTGTAGTCGGTGGCGGTGTCCGGGATCGTGGTTCCGATCGGGAAGGTCGCCTTGACCTCCTTCGGTGGGAAGGCGGGGCCGACGCCCACGCCGGTCGCGCCGTCCTGCGCCAGTGCGGCGACCGCTCCGAGGAATTCGACGTTCGTGGACGTGATCGCCTGCGCATCCAGGAGCTGGAACGACTTCCCCGTTGCCTTCACGTAGTCGAAGCCGATGTGGAACACCTGGTTGCGGTCCATCGCCACGCCCGCGGCCCCGATCTGAGGCGTGTCGACCCGGAACGGCTCGGGTCGCGTCTGGGCCCAGGCCCAGGACGACCCGACGACGAGAAACAGCGCGGTGATCACGCCGGTGACGATCCAGCCGAGTCGGCGGTTCAACCACGCCGGCGCGTCCCACTGGGAGTCGTAGTACACGTTTGGTCTCCTCGATCGCCGGGTCAGTGGACGAGGCCGAAGCCGCGGAGCGTGTTCTCGGTCCAGTCGAAGTGGCCGATCCCTTCGGGAGGCTGGCAATGCTCGCGCTTGTGGCAGAGGAACGCCGCGTAGTCGTAGACCTGACGCACGATCTTCCCGTCCGCGGAGTACACAAGCTGCACGCCGCTGAAGGCGCCGATGTCACCGGAGAGGAGTCGGAAGCCGGCCAGGACGGTGATGGGGTCCGGCGAGCTTCGCTCCTCCCGGTCGATGAACGCGGTCTCGGAAGCGGGAATCGGCTCGCTCGCGGGGTGCAGCTCGATCGCGTGCTTCATCGGGTAGCCGGGACCCCGGCCCTGCATGCCGTAGGGGATGGTGCGAGGCCAGATCGTGGAGGCGCCGAGGAACTGCACGTTGGACGAGGTCAACGCATTGACGCTGAGGATGCGTACGTTCTTGCCGGGCTCGTCGATGTACATCATCCCGTAGGTGAAGTCGCCCTTGGCGTCGACGGGAACTCTGGTCTCGACACGTTGCGGCATGTCGCCGAGGTCGAACGAGGTGTCGCGCTGGGTCCACAACGTGACCGACACGGTGATGGCGAAGACGGCCAGGACAATGACAGCTTGCCCCAGCGGCCAGAGCCATCGGTCTCGCCATAGCTGGGCCGGCGTGGGTTCGACGGCGTTGGTGACCGCGGGCTCCGGCATTCCGACGAGCGTGTTCATTCGATCCCCCCGAATCGACGTACGAATGTGACGGGCTCAGTCCTTCGGCAACAGACCGGCTTCCGAGAGCACACGCTTCTGGAAGTTGGGGTCGTCGGAGCCGTTCGGTCCCTTGCAGGTTTTGCGGCAGGCGATCGCTGCCACGGTCCAGGTGTCGGTTTCCTTCTTGCCGTCCGCCTCGTAGGTGACCCGGACCCCGTTCATCGCGCCGACGTCGCCACTGACGAGCCGGAACCCGGTCACCACGTAGACCGGAGGCGGCCCGTCGAACGGCTTCGGTACAACCTGGGTCTCGGCGGCTGGGATGACCTCGCTGAGCGGGTGTACCGCTTTGGCGTCCGGCGGTGGGTACTTCGGCCCGAAGCCCATGTTCTTGCCGGGCAGGTCCTTCGGCCACACGGTGACGGCACCGAGGAACTCCACGTTCGGGCCAGTCAGTGCCTGAACATCCAACACGCGAATCTCGGATCCAGCCCTTTCGATCCGAAAGCTCAGGTGGAAGTTCCGCTGTTCGGCAGTGATCCCGAAACTTCCCACTGCCGTGGTGGTGGGCCGATCCGGCTTGAACGCGTCTTCGCCACCGCAGCCGGCCACTGCACCGGTCAGAGCGAGCGCCAGCGAGAGCGCCGCGATTCGAAGACGAAGGGGCGGCAACTCTGTCATCGGCGATCCGCCTGAGGTTCCGCGTGGAAGCCTTGCACGATCTGGCCGTTCGCCAGCGGACCCCCGGTCAGACCGCACCAACCTGCGCGCTTCTTGGTGAAGAAGAATGTCCACTTCACCTGATCGCTGAGGACCAGGAGCGCGCTCAGCCCTGGCACCCACCCGAGCCCACCGGTTCCGGCAGTCCGATGAGTGCTGATCATCCGATCCCCCCGAATCGAAAGTGATGGATCTTCCATCAATCCTTGGGCAGCAGGCCGAACTGGTTGAGAATCGCCTCATGGCGTTGTGCGGGGTCTTCGCCGTCAGGCGTTGCGCAGGAGCGCGGCTTCACGCAGACGATGACGCTCTGCCGAAAGTCCTTGATGATCTTCTCGCCGTCCGCGGTGTAGACGACGCGAATGCCGTTCACGGCGCCCAGGTCGCCGGATGTCACTCGGAAGCCGGCAGCGATCGCGAGGGGCGGTGGCAAGGTGACCCCCGGCAGCGGAGCCACGTTCGTCTCTGATGGCGGTACGGCCTCGCTCAAAGCGTGGTGAATCTTCAGTTCGGGTGCCGGAAACCCGGGTCCAATCGCGAGAGCCTGCCGTGCGTGATCACGTGGCCAGACCACGACCGCTCCGCTGTACTGCAGGTTCGGTGACGAGAGTGCCGAGACTTCGAGGATGCGAATCTGCTTACCGGGCTCCCGGATGTGCAGCGAGCTCAGGGTGAAGGTTCGCTGCGATTCGTCGAGGGTCAAGGAGTATCCGGACTCCGGCTCGGCCGCTTCCAGGGAACCTGCGCCGGTGCTCTTCCGCGTGATCGCGAATCCGGCCGCGGAGGCGCCAACCAGGCCGACGGCCACCGTGACTGCGAGCGCAGGACGCGACCGGAGGAATCCCCAGAACTGGGTCACGATAGCAAGCCTTGCACACGCTGACCCGGTGCGTTGGGCAAGCCGGCGTGACCACACCACAGGCCATCGTTCTCGTTGGTGAACTTGAAGTACACCTTGACGTTCTGGCTGTAGCCGCTCAAGGCACGTCCTGTGAAGGAAGCTCCGTCGAACGGGAAGAACGTGAACGCCTGATCGTGCGTGGCCGCTTTCGTTGTCTTGGTCCACACATCGTCGGCGTGCGCACGTTCAGTTCGCCCGTCATCTTCCTGGCAGTTCCACGCGGGGTACCGGGACGGCGCGTTGTCGAACCCGGGGCGGATGCGGCTCGGACTGGTGACGTACTGGTGGCGGTACTCGCCGTACTTGTTTCCGAAGCACTTCCGCTCGAGCGTGTCGTGCTCGACTTTCACGAAGTAGTCTCGGGTCAGCGTCTGGTTCTTCTTGGCATTGAGGCTCCAGCTGGCCCCGGACTCGGACGTACGGGAGCGAGCTCCGTTGATTTTGAACTCGCCGGCGCCACCGATGCTGAAGCCGGTGCTCGTTGAGGTCGAGGCGTCCTCGGTGTAGGTCGTCAGCGCCCGCGTCTTGTTGCGGGCGACCGTTGTGGCCGCCAACGTCCACGCCGTCACGGTCGAGAAGACCGTGTACTTCCCGCACGCCGGGCCGCCGGGGATTGGCTCGTTGCCGGTCCGCAGGCTAAGACCGCGTCCTAGGTCCTTGCCGAGCTTCTCGCCCTGGGCGGGATCGAAGCTGAGGTCGAGGGCGTTGGTGGCGGAGGAGCGGAGCTCGGAGGCCTGGCCGTCGACGCCGCGGACGAAGTCGTGGATCCAGGTCGTGCCGCCGACGGACTTGAGCTGGGTCAGGTAGACGTAGTGACGGCCGCCGTGGAAGACGTCGAGCTCGACGTCGAGGCCGTCGCGGCCGGTGAGGGACGTCAGCAGCGGGGTGACGAGCGACCGCAACTGGTACGAGCCGTCCTGGCCGGCGACGGTGCGGGCGACGGGGACGACGGAGAACGACCCGCCGACCGGGAGCTTCGCGACGGCGTCGTTCGAGGGCCACGCGGCCATCAGGACCTGCGCCCCGCCGAGGGCCTTGCCGGCGACGTCGGTCAGACGGCCCTGCAGCATCAGCGGGTCCTGAAGGGCCCGGCTGTCGGTGAGGCCCGCGAACTCCGGGAACCGGAGCAGTGCGGCGCCGGTGACGGCCGAGGACGCTTCCGCGGAAGCGTTCGCCGTCAGGGCCGGTCCGGCGAGGACCAGCGCGAGCGAGGCGGTGACGGTACTGACGACGGACTTGCGTGCACGCAGCTTCACAGCAGGATCCCCCCGGATCTCACAACCACCGGCCCCCCGACCGGCGGAGGTGAAAGCTATCGGCGGGATGTCCGAATTGTCACGCTTCCTCAGCAACTTCTTGGGAAGCCGATCTTCGCTTCACTCGCCGCAGCCAGGCCTCACTCGCCCGACCGAGCGAGTGAGGGCTGCTCCCAGCGAGTGAAGCGCGTACTACAGCGGCTTCGTGGCGACGCCGGAGATCATCGGGCTGATGGGCATCCAGCCGGGGAGCTCGCGGAGTCGGTCGAGGGAGGTGAACGTGAACCCCGCCTTCTCGACCGACGCAGCGGTGTCGCGGGTGAGGACGCAGCCGGCGGCGAGTTTGGTCCAGACCGGGCCGATGCGGTGCTGCCAGCGGTGCAACCGAGCGTCCGCGGGGGCCGCGACGTGCTCGAGCACCACGAGGGTCCCGCCCGGGACGAGCACACGGTGGATCTCGGACAGCGCGCGCTCCGGGTCGGCAACGGTGCACAGCACCAGCGTGCAGACCACCGCGTCGAAGGAGGCGTCGGGGAACGGAAGGTTCTCCGCCGGGGCGTCGGAGACCTCGACCGGCACCGCGGC